>CAIPQU010000037.1 GCA_903867305.1 uncultured beta proteobacterium | reverse complement strand
GACCGATAAAAATACTTGTGCAATTTGAAACGTTCGTCCGACACCTTGGCGCCAAATTTCTCGGGGCTTTAGTCCAATAAGTTCTTTACCACAAAACTGGATCGATCCTGTATCTGCCTTAAGTTGACCATTGACCATATTGAAGGTGGTCGATTTACCCGCGCCATTTGGACCAATCAGCGCCAGTAACTCTCCAGCCGATAAAGTAAAGTCGATACCATCAACAGCTTTGACGCCGCCGAAATGCTTACCCAAACCCGTAACAGTTAATAAACTCATGGTTTACGCTCACTCAAGGTCTTGAACCACTGATTGATGGTGCCTGAGATTCCTTGAGGAAATACCAGAACCAAGAAAAGAATAATGCAACCTAAAGAAGCTTTCCAGTAATCAGTCGTCCTTGCAATCACATCATGTAACCATGTAAAGGTAAAGGCACCGACGATCGGACCAGTTAAGGCATTGACGCCACCGAGTAAGACCATCACGAGACCGTCGACCGATCGACCAATATAAATCACATCTGGAGAGATACTCCCTTTGGAAAAAGCGAATAAAGCACCACCAAGACCAGCAAAAACACCGGCTAAAACAAAAGCAGTCAATTGAACTTTTTTGACATCAATACCAATTGCCCCAGCTCGCATTACAGAATCACGTGCAGCGCGCAGTGCATAGCCAAAAGGAGAAAACAAGATGCGCCAGATTATCAATATAGTGAGTGTGGTGAGTATTAAGGTGAGATAAAAATAATGTAATTTATCGTTAAAGAATGCAGAAGGCCAGACTCCGGTGAGACCATTACTTCCTCCCGTTAAAGAGTCCCATTGAAAAATCACTGCCCAAGCGATCTGGGCAAAAGCGAGAGTGAGCATCGCCAAATACACACCCGACAAACGTACACTAAACCAACCAAAAACGATAGCAGCGATACCTGTGAGAAGAGGGGCGATGATTAACACTAATTCCATCGAAGCACCATAGTGACGTGCAATCAGCGCCGCAATGTAGGCACCTAAACCAAAATAGGCGGCGTGACCAAATGAGTGCATTCCGCCAGGCCCCATGATGAAATGTAGACTCACCGCAAAAATTGTCGCAATTAGAAGATCAATGGCCAACACAATGGCGTAAGGCGAATCTTTGGCGATGAACGATAAACTTAGGAGTGACAAAAATAAAACGGCGCCAATGATTTTAAGAAGCAGCTTCGGTGTTTGGTAGGACGATTCATAATCAGAACTGTGTGGGATGAATACTTGAGGTCTTCCCATGAGCCCCCAAGGTCGCATGACGAGTACGATTGCCATCACTAAGAAATCGACGATAAGGGTTAATTTTGAGAAAGATACGTCAATGCCAAAAATATGGACGAGTCCAATCCAAGCGCACACAGCCTTGACTTCTGAAATAATGAGTGCCGCAATAAATGCTCCCGGAATGGAACCCATACCACCAACAACGACCACAACAAATGCTGAACTAATCGCATGAATATCTAACTCTAAATTGGCGGATTCGCGGGGTAATTGCAAAGCACCGCCAAACCCGGCGAGCATAGCTCCCAGCGTAAATACCGAGGTAAAGAGAATCGCTTGATGAACGCCCAGAGCTGAAACCATTTCACGATCTTGGGTCGCCGCCCGAATTAAAGTACCCCAGCGTGTTTTTTGAAGGAGTAACCATAAAAGCAATAAAACAATGGGACCAACGATGATGAGAAAAAGATCATAGCTAGGAAATTGTCGATTGAGGATCATAACGGCACCTTTAAAACCCGGTGCGCGTGGACCTAATAACTCATCTGGGCCCCAGATCCAAAGGACAGCATCTTTGATGACTAAAACGAGGGCAAAAGTGGCAAGCAATTGAAATAATTCAGGAGCTTTGTAGATTCGCCGAAGCAAGATCATCTCAAATAAAGCGCCAATGAGACCTACTGCGATAGCAGATAAAAAGATACCACCCCAAAAACCAAATGCTGAAGAAAAATACGTTGCCAATGTATAGGCAATATAGATACCTAATAAATAAAACGAACCATGGGCAAAATTAACAATGCGGGTTACGCCAAAAATGAGGGATAAGCCTGCTGATACCAAGAATAAAGACGAGGCACTCGCTAAGCCATTCAGAAGTTGTACTGCAAGACTAGAAAAATCCATGTATCCACTCAAATACACCGGATCCAAGAGTATTGGATCCGGTATTGATCATTGTTTCATCCAAGTTAATTTATGGACGTAGTTGTTTGACTTCAGCATCAGTTGGTTGGACTTTGGCGCCGTCAATATAGCGATAATTTACCATCACACCTTTACCATTGTCATTCTTGGTGCGTCCTACAAAGGCACCTAGAGTTGACTGGTTATCTTGTGGACGATAGGTAATTTTTCCGAGTGGAGTATCCACTTGAAGTCCTTTAAAAGCAGCGACCAATTTTTCTGTTTCGGTAGATTTTGCTTTTTTCATACCCTCAGCTAAAGAGTAAATCGTTGCATATCCGACAATAGTTCCAAGACGTGGATAGTCGTTATATTTCTTTTGATAGGCATCAACGAAAGCTTTATGCTCAGGCGTTTGAATGCTATACCAAGGATAACCCGTCACAATCCAGCCGTTTGGAGTTTCATCTTTTAACGGATCTAAATATTCTGGCTCACCAGTGAGAAGGCTGACCACTTCACGATTTTGAAATAACGAACGTGTATTACCTTCCCGTACAAACTTCGTTAAATCAGCACCGAATAAGACATTGAATATGGCATCTGGTTTAGCATCGGATAAAGCCTGAACCACACTACCAGCCTCTAACTTTCCTAATGGCGGTGCTTGTTCTGCAACAAACTCAACATCGGGTTGTGCTTTTTTCATCAAAGCTTTGAAAGTGGCTGCAGCGGACTGACCGTATTCATAATTCGGATAGACGATGGCCCAACGTTTCTTTTTCAAGGCAACGGCGTCTGGTACTAACATCGCCACTTGCATATAAGTAGAAGGGCGCAGACGGAAGGTGTAAGGATTGCCATTTTGCCAAGTAATTTTATCTGTTAATGGTTCAGCAGCGAGGAAGAAAAATTTCTTTTGATTTGCAAAATCGGTGATGGCAAGGCCGATATGCGATAAAAACGTACCCGTCAACACATCCACTTTTTCACGAGAAATCAGTTCTTCTGCAACCCGAACTGCATCACCCGGATTGGCATTGTCATCGCGCGAGAGCAGTTCAAGTTTTTTACCGTTCACACCACCTGCGGCATTAATTTGCTCAATCGCTAGATCCATCCCTTTTTTGTAGGGGTCTAAAAAAGCAGGTTGTGCTTTATAGCTATTAATTTCACCGATCTTAATTGTTTCTTGTGCTTGGACCGTTCCTAGTCCTAGTAGCATCGATACTGCCAATATCCCACCGAAAGACACCTTTTGAATCATCTTCATTCCATTCTCCTATTGATCAATACGAAGATTTTAAAAATTCACTCAAACTACATTGATGTATCACTGAATCAAGCTTACCTTAAACCATCTAGACCTTTAATTTCGCTCACCTGTAGACCGCCAACACGGGGTAAAGGACGACCACTATCGGTTACTGCAATAGCCACAACAATTTCATTTCTTCTTGGTGCGTCAGAAACCCTGGCTTCAATCGCGTCAAAATGACTTCTGACGAAAGCCGCATCCTTGTGACCTAAGGGTACATCAATCGCCGTACCCATTCCACCTCTTTTTTTACTCGAAGGGACTAAAGCAGCCCCTTTTTCGACGGAAACTCTTAAACCTGCACCCATTTTGGGGTGTAATAAGGCGGCCGCATGCTCAAGCTCACCATCCTCACCCACAATCGCTGCTTTGCCATAGCTTTCGGCTTCTGATGGTTCAATACCCAGTGCTTGCACGCAACGATCGCCAAGATAACCCCCCAGTTCTTCACCAATGGCAATTAACTCATCTAAATTTTCAACATATTGACCTGCGCAGGGGTTTTCGATCACAGCCATAGCTATAGCTCGCCGTGCTGGAGGATTAACTTCCTGACCCATCTCCATGCGTACTTCATCGACTTGCACAATTAACTTTCGAATTTTTGCTTTCATAATTTCTATTCATCCTTAAAAATTGATAACTGAATTTTGATATAAATAAAGTATTGTTTAAATTATTTCTGACCATCCCAAGCGGAGATCTTGTCGGCTGCTAATCCACCTACTTGGTAATGTATTCTGGCTCCAGCACTCATCATGAATCGCTGATTCATCCATTGGTTTACCTCAATCGATTGAGCGCTAAAGACACTGCGGACCTGATCTTGGCAATTCAGAATAGCCCCCCAAATAATGCCTTGATTTTTTAAAGTTTGAGCTTTGGCAAAGCCGTTCTCAAGAGCTTGCTCAATGACCTGGTGTTCTAGTTTTGGTACATGGACCGTTACCAAATGATCACCTAGATCTGAGTCGTCTTTCATATCGCAAGCCGGGCGTCGTTGAATCCGAGCATCATCAACATTCACCGCGTTCGCGATGATCGTTGCTGCCGCATCAGCACTCGCCGCATTATGGGCTAATACTGTTACGCTATCGGCAATTCCCATCGAAAAGCTACGACCTTGCCAACCACTTGTTGCAATTCCCCGAACGGGATCTTGCGTAGATACTGTCAATTGACCATCGAGCGAAAAAGAGCCTAACTGTTGCATGGTTTCATTTGCCCGGTAAGAGTCGGCACAAATACCAATCGGTATTTGTTGGTGACCTGATAAGTGCAGCGCAATGTCGCCACCATTATTGACCCACGCTTTATGAATGCCGGGGATTTGATAGTGAGCCAAAAGATCATCTGCTACTGCGCCAGCAACCGCTGCCATTGGTGTGATGAACGTAGGGTAATAAGGTTGACAAGCCTGCCACATTTTTTTTGCAATTGGGCCAGTTAAACAAGTGTTATCTTGATCATCTATGGGTAACTTCAGGATCGATAATTCGTTGACGAGTTCGGGCAAAATTTCTTGGAAGCGTTCCCAAGCGGATTCATGGGCTTCTTGCACGAGTTGTATATTCGTATTCGTCTCTTGTTCAGCCTCAGCGTAAATCATGACATCAATCGGGCCCCAGTAAAAACGCTGATGACCATTGGCAAGTTTTGAGCGTTGAGGAGTCATGCTGCTTATCCAAGTAATGGAGGGTTTAACAAAGGCCAATGGTTATTATCATCCAGCTTTTGTATGATTCTTGCTGTAGGGGCGCCATCTTTATGCCAGCTGCCAGTTCTCAATATTTCTTCGATACTCTGCACGTACTCCATATGACCACCCAGTAGGCGATAGTCCTCTAATTTCATACTAAATTCAATGGGGGCAACGATGGCAGGTGTGGGTACTGTACCAAAACTGTTTTCAGGCATCCGCATCACATCCACCATGACGGTAATACCTCCACCCGGCCAAACATAAGCAGGGGCTCCACCACAAGTGACATTTACTAAATACTTTTTGATAGCTTGCGTCAATAAAATCGGATTTTCTGTCACGCCAGCCCTTAAGCTTCCACCAGCGCCACCTAAAAATAAAACTGATGTTAAGGACGGTTCGCAATTTTCCACAATACGATCAATGATGACTTGAACGGCTGCAGGGATGGGCTTTTCAATCGGGACTAAATCTTCATTGAGCTCATACCAAGAAGCCATTGCACCGGTGGTGGAGGTCATTAATAATTTTAGACCTGGCCAAGCTTTTTTAGGGTCCCAGCCTTCGATGATCGAGAGAGGATCATGAATATCGGTACCTCCCCAACCCGTTCCTGGATTGGCTACCTGAAAGTAACGTCCTGGAGTTGATTTACGTCCAATAATTTTTAAGCCGGATGGTCTCATCTCGAGGCATTTACCCGCCTGATGTTCAGTGAGTACCCCAGTGATATGGTCATCGACGACCACGACTTCATCTGCAACTCCAAAAAACTGACGAGCAAAAATGCCGATAGCCGCTGAGCCACAACCCACTCGCATATGTTTTTCTTCAACACCATCAACAATCGGTGCTTTACCCGCTTGAATGATTAAATTAGCGCCACCATCAATCGATAATTCCACCGCTTTGCGATTGCCGAGTTGCTCCATCAGTTCACAAGTAATACGACCCTCTTTTTTGCTACCGCCCGTTAAATGATGAACCCCACCGATGGAAAGCATTTGGGAGCCGTATTCAGCTGTAGTGACATGACCGACAACCTCGCCTTTGCAGAGGATATTGGCTTTTTCAGGCCCTAAATAACGGTCTGTATCAATTTTGACTTTATAGCTACAGTAGCTAAATATACCTTCAGTAACAACTGTCACTAAATCAACACCGTCGTGTTTGCTCGAGACGATAAAGGGGGCAGGTTTGTAGTCAGGATAGGTAGTGGAAGAACCAATACCCGTGATAAAAGTTTCGTTGGCAAGCAGTAAATCACCATCCCAGTTGCTTGGGTTTTGGGCATCGGCATGTTCTTGTGGGCGGGGACCTAAAAATGGGACCGCAACACTTTTTTCTGAATCAAGATTTTTACGTAAGAGAATAACGGGATCAACACGTAATAAAAATCCATTGTCATTCGCATATCGATCACATGCTCCGGATTTACCTGGGGATATTTGACAAAGAACGGGGCAGGCATTGCATTCAATCTTGTCGCTGGCCATCCGTTCATTTCTAGGTTTTGCTCTGGCAAGAAATTCCGGTAAATCTTCAGATTCTCTAGCAGATTGAAGTTCAGCTTCAGAAAGGGATTCTCCTAGACCATCAGTTTTATTGTGATTACTCATTATTCATGTCTTTGAATGTCCAAGTCCTTGTTTTTATTAAAATAACAATATAACAAACAACGAACAAAATATTACTTTCATGTTGCATATACTACACGAAACTTATAAAATAACAAAGTGATTCACGAATATGTTTTAACTCCCATTTTTTCCTTCGCAAAGGAAAGTGTAGGAACATTGCAAGTATTTAGTAAGATACTGCAAGACTGATTGAATATGTCTTACTGCGTGAGTCTTACTTTTAATTGACGATGAATGAATTGAGTATCTATGAGTGCCTTTATTGAAGAAAAAGTCTTGAGTGTCCACCACTGGACTGAACGGTTATTTTCTTTTACGACTACCCGTGACCAAGCTCTGCGTTTTAGTAATGGGCATTTCACCATGATTGGTTTGATGGTCAATCAAAAACCCTTGTTGAGAGCTTATAGTATTGTTAGCCCCAATTATGAGGAGCATTTGGAGTTTTTGAGTATTAAAGTTGAAGATGGTCCTTTGACCTCTCGATTAAAAAACATTCAGGTTGGTGACAGCATCATTGTTGGGAAGAAACCGACGGGAACTTTATTAATAGATTACCTATTGCCTGGTAAAAATTTGTATCTTCTCTCCACAGGAACTGGTTTGGCACCTTTCTTGAGTGTTATCCGGGATCCTGAGACCTATGAAAAATTTGAAAAAGTGATTCTTGTGCATGGAGTGCGTGAAGTCAAGGAGTTGGCCTACCACGATTACCTGACAAAAGAATTACCGCAACACGAGTTTCTGGGAGAGATGGTTTCTTCTCAATTTGTTTATTATCCGACGGTGACTCGCGAAGATTATCATCAGATGGGCCGCATTACTGATTTAATTGACAGTAATAAACTCACGAATGATATTGGATTTCCAGAGCTCGATAGTAAAAACGACCGAGTAATGATTTGTGGCAGTAATGCCATGCTCAAAGACCTCAAAGTGATGTTAGAAAAGCGTCATTTTAAGGAAGGTAATACCACTATACCGGGTGACTTCGTGATTGAGAAAGCTTTTGTCGATCAGTAAATCGAATGAAAAAAAACATCACCAGTGAAGTTCCTGTTTTAAAAAAAGATAAAAAAACTCTTGGTGTGAGAGGCCTATCAGCGATCGCCACTCGTCAGCAAATTTTAAAAGCAGCTATTGAAGTATTTTCCACCTTTGGTTATGAAGGTGGGAGTACCGAGAAAATATCTAAATTAGCCAATTCACATGATCGAATGATTTATTACTATTTTGGTAATAAACAGGGTTTGTATATTGCCGCCATTCAAGAAATCTATAAGCGCTTTAACGAAGCAGAGTCGAGAGTAAAGTTAGATATAGATCAACCTGTTGAAGCGTTGAAGGAAATTGCTCATTTCATTTGGAGCTACTATCAAAAACATCCAGAATTTATTACACTTTTAAATAATGAGAATCTACATCGTGGCGAATATGTATCTCAATCTCGAGATACGAAAGAACTTTCATCCCCAGCCATTTCTGTAGTGGAACAGGTTTTAGATAAAGGCAAAAGTTTAGGACTTTTCCGTCAAGATATTACTGCCCGAGATCTCTATTTATTGATTGCCTCGATGGGATATTTTTATCTCTCGAATCGTTATACCTTATCTGCTTTTTTAGGCGAAAAAATTACGACACGGGACAAGTTAGCCCATTGGGGGCAATTTATCGATGATGTTGTCCTGCGGACGGTTTCACCGTAACATGCATCATCACAGAATCGAAAGACTTTTGATAAAGGAACACACATGGCTGATATCTTAATAGAAGGTAAATCTGGCAAAGTAGTCATTAAAAATATTGGCTTATTACTTTCGGGAAATATTGATCAACCGATATTGGATGCCGATACCATCGTGATTCATGATGGCATCATTCACGCGGTTGGTAAATTCAATGAATTGGATACAGATTCAGCCAAGACCACGATTGATGCGCATCAAACCTGCGTCGCACCAGGGCTCATTGATAGTCACGTGCATCCTGTTTTTGGGGATTGGACACCGCGTCAAAATCAGTTAGGCTGGATTGAGTCAACGATGCATGGTGGTGTCACGACGATGGTTTCTGCTGGTGAGGTTCACTTGCCTGGGCGTCCAAAAGATATTATTGGTCTCAAAGCTTTAGCCATTACGGCACAGAGGACTTATGATAATTTCCGACCCAATGGCGTCAAAGTATTAGCAGGTGCTCCGATCATTGAAAAGGGCATGGTAGAAAGTGACTTTAAGGAGCTTGCTGCTGCGGGTGTTAAGTTACTCGGAGAGGTTGGTTTAGGATCTGTTAAGGCGGGTAATGAAGCTCGTGAAATGGTCGCTTGGGCAAGAAAGTACGGCATTCAAAGTACGATTCATACGGGTGGACCATCTATACCCGGATCTGGACTAATTGATAAAGATGTTATTTTGGAAGCCGACGCCGATATTATTGGCCATATTAATGGTGGTCATACAGCACTTCCTGAAAGGGATGTCTGTGAGCTTTGTGAAAAATCTTCGCGGGCTATCGAGATTGTGCACAACGGTAACGAGAAGGTCGCGATTGCTGCTGCTCAAGCCGCGATTCAGCTCAAATGTCCCCATCGTGTGATTTTAGGAACGGATGGTCCTGCAGGTTCTGGGGTTCAACCACTGGGTATGTTACGACTCATTTCTTTAATTTCTAGCTTAGGTTCTATCCCTGCTGAGATTGTGTTTTGTTTTGCAACGGGGAATACTGCGAAGCTGCGCCAAATTAATGCAGGTCTCATTGAAGCAGGCCGCAGTGCTGATTTTGTCTTCATGGATCGCGCTCAGCATACGAGTGGTAAAACATTATTAGAGAGCGTTGAGTTAGGAGATATCCCTGGTGTTGGAATGGTGATGATTGACGGGATAGTTCGTTGTGGCAGAAGTAGAAATACTCCGCCAGCGACTCAAATACCAGAAGTTTTAGGACACTAAGAAGAAGCGCTTAATCGGATTTAAGTCCGATCATTTTCGTCAGACGAGAAAAGCGATCGATATCGTCTTGCACCAGTTTGCCAAAGGTTGCAGGATCATCGTAGGCTGGCGTATATCCGATGGAAATCAGTTTTTCTTTCATCTCTGGTTGTTGTACGATTCTTAGTAAATGGTCATACAATTTTGTTTGCAAGGCAGATGGCATTTTTGCAGGAACGAGCAAGCCATGCCATTGATTAATCTGATAACCTGGGTATCCTTGCTCAGCAACTGTTGGAACGTTCGGTAACTGAATAGTTCTCTCTGAGGAAGTGATGGCAAGCGCAATTAATTTTCCAGACTTAATGTAGGTTGCGGCACTCGAAGCCGTAATAATTGCCATCGGGATTTGGCTACCTAATACATCCCGTAATGCTGGACCACATCCACTGTAAGGAACATGAGTAATATGCGTCTTTGCATCGATATTAAGGACAGCGCCGGCTAAATGCTGAGGAGTTCCATTGCCACAGGAACCAAAAGAGATCGTATTTTTTGTGGGCTTTGCTGCTGCAATTAATTCTGCTAGTGTTTTATATGGGGAGTCTGGTGGTACGACAATCACAGATGGAACAAAGGCGATATTAATGATGGGTACCAGATCCTTCTTTGGATCAAAGGGCATACTGCTTAATACGCCAGGATTGATCGCATAAGAGCTATTGACCATTAATAAGGTATATCCATCGGGGGCTTTATCAGCAACGTGCTTTGCACCCACATTGCCACTTGCGCCAACTCTGTTTTCGATAATGGCAGGTTGTCCAAAGGACTCATTGAACTGGTTGCCTAATATTCTCGCCAAAATATCTGTTCCACCACCTACCGGAAAATTAACAACAATGGTGATGGGCTTACTCGGAAATTGCTGAATCGATTCTTGAGCATGAGCGCTCATGGTGGCGCAAAAGAATACGAAGAGAATCATTTTGATAATGATTTGGCGATTTCTAACTTGATTCATGAAGTGGCTCATATTATTCTTTCAAGTGCATTGGTTCTGAATAGAAAAATCTAGTTTTATCTTAGCATGATTATTTTGGGGGGATATTGGCATATCCCCAATGTGAAGTATTTTTATCTATCGAAGTGGCTATACTTTTTAACTGCGTGAATATAAAACCATGATTTTCGAAAGCGAATTCATAGGCTTCTTGTAATTTTTGTTGATCAGTACTCTGAATCACATATAAGGTTTGACCTATTTGCACAGCTTCACCTGTTAAGGTTTTTAAATCAATGCCAGCTGATTTGAGTAGTGGTGCCCCAGCAAGTCGAGCAATACCCGAAATCCGATGATCATCGATTGCCGATACAAAACCGTCTTGATCAGAACAAACTTCTAACATATAAACTTTGCGAGACTGTTCTGGCATCTTGCCCTGATGCGCAATGATTGTTTGCATGCTTTGCAAGGCCGCCCCCGATTTTATAAGGCCTTTGGCTATTTGATAACCCGTCTCAAAGTTTCCGACGCGCTCATCTAAAGCCAACAAATGGGCAGTAAAGAATAATGATTTTTCGACTAAGTTTTGCGAAGCCTGCGGATCATTTTGTAACACTTGAAGAATATCTCGCACCTCTAAACTAGGCCCAACCCCACAGCCAATCGGGATCCTTCCATCGGTTGGAAATGCTTTTACTACCAGACCAATCGCTTGACCAACACGTTCAAACAATTGTGCAAGTTGGTTTGCCTCATCAAATGTTTTGACTTTGCCAGAAGAAACGTAAGGGATATCAATCACTACGTGGGTGGATCCCGCTGTAAATTTCTTTGAAAGAATTGAAGCTACTGACCAATTACGCGTGTCTAATCCAAAAGAGCGTGTCATCGGATTCATGGCATCATCGAGTACTGAATGATTTAATTTACCGTTCCATACAATGCAAGCATTGGTGGCATTAACGCAGGCCTTGAGTTCTTCAAAATCCAAGTCCACCTTCGCCAAAACTTCCATCGTATCGGCCGTTCCTGCTGCAGAAGTAATGGCACGAGATGAGGTTTTTGGAATCATTAAACCATAAGCCGCGATGATCGGAATGACAACCATACTCACTCGATTCCCTAGAATTCCCCCAAGCGAGTGTTTATCCATCACCATCGCTTGTGACCACTGAATCCTTGGGTAGAGTAATGTGCGCGCATAGGCGATAGAGATGACTTCATCTTCCTCCAGACGTTCGGTACAAGCAATTAAAAATGCCTGGACATCAGATAGGGGGAATGTATTTTGAATGATTGCTGGTAATAATTGCTCGTAATCTGATCGACTGAGGTGGGCGCCGCAAGTTTTTCGATAGATCAGTTGCGAAAGAGGATTATTTGACCGGTTATCAAGCATTAAAGCTGCTTTGAGCCGACTGATGCCAATTTCTAGCGTGACATCATTTTTTATTTTTAGTGTACGAATGCCCTCAGGTAATGTAAGAGTAGCGCGTTGTAATCGACGTTCAATATCTTCTGGAGTTTCTCGATGCCGAGCGATCAGTCTTTTTCTCAACACGTCAATTGGCGCAGTAATCTCAATCACTTGCAAGCTAGAAAATTTATCTTTTAGGGCAAGGATTTCATTACGTGAACCATTGGCAATCACGTGGATCCCTTGCTGGATTGCTTCTAGTAGTGTGACTGGTAATCCATAATGCAGTCCATGGGCTTGCCATGTGATAATGAAATCACCTTGTTTCTCACGTTCTAAAAAATCAGATTCTGAACAACTATCATGGTCTTCCGTGTCTGGCGTAGCTTCACGTGTAATGACTCGACGAGCAAAGACGAACTCTTTTTCTGGTAAGAATGGCTTTACACCAGACATCAAACTATCTTTACCGCTCCCGCTAGGTCCAACGATAAAAAAGAATGTTCCAGGTTTCATGATTTGCACATCAATGCCATAGAAATTACTTAGTCATCCAGTCCGATATCGACTGGGGGGGCGGCTTGTGTAATTTTACTAGTAGAGATGTAATCAACACCTGTTTGAGCAATTGCTTTGATGGTTTTCATACTGATACCACCAGAAGCTTCAACTTTTGCTTTACCTGCGACTAACTGCACAGAGGTTTTCATGTCCTCGAGAGACATATTGTCGAGCATGATAATATCCGCACCAGCGCTGATGGCCTCTTTGACTTGCTCAATCCGGTCACATTCCACTTCAATTTTTGTCAGTACGGGGAGTAATTTACGCGCATTGGCAACAGCGTTGGTGATGCTTCCTGAAATTGCGATGTGGTTATCTTTAAGCATAATGCCGCTATCAAGTCCTAAACGATGGTTCAGACCACCACCACAAACGACCGCATGTTTTTCTAGCATACGTAAACCGGGTGTAGTTTTACGGGTATCGATCAAACGCGCGTTGGTACCCATAATTTCTGCATTGTAACGAGCAGTTTCTGTAGCAATACCACACAGACGTTGCGCAATATTGAGTGCACTACGCTCCGCTGTAAGGATGCTTCTAGCGTGGCCAGTTACGGTCAGTAATTTAGTTCCTTTGGCAACTTGATCACCTTCTTTAACATGAACTGTGACTTTTAGTTGAGGATCATATTTGGTAAATACACGAGCGGCGATTTCGATACCTGCAACAAACATCGGCTCACGAGCATTCATATAAAAAGTTCCCAATGCATCATGTTCAATCATGAGTTGTGCAGTTAAATCTGCGTGA
Source organism: uncultured beta proteobacterium (assembly GCA_903867305.1). GTDB lineage: Bacteria > Pseudomonadota > Gammaproteobacteria > Burkholderiales > Burkholderiaceae > Polynucleobacter. The sequence goes on along the minus strand of CAIPQU010000037.1, from coordinate 22,246 downwards.
CCAATATCTTCTGTAAGCCAAAGATCAATTAATTTTTCTGTCTGGAAAATATCGTACATAAATAATCCTATTTGATTTGCCGGTTAAAGGTTGTACTCGCCAAAAAAATATTTCAGTACATTTTTAAGTGCGAATAGTGAATAAATTTTCTAATACTTATAATACATTAAGTTTAGTGAACTCTACATGAAAATATTAAATTATTATAATATTCAATGATTTATAATTTTTATATGTTGTAAAAATTAATATTTTTGAAGATCGGTCTTTTCGTAAGTACTTAGAAAAAAAAGAATCATTTTTATCAATAATTTTGCGATTGGCATATGCAATTCGGCATACACTAGATAGATTAGAAAAAATAATTCGCACAAAAAATAGGGACAGTCATGAAATATATGTATGGTAAATTATTTTTATTATTAAGCTGTTTTTTGATTTCTGGTTACGCCTTTTCTTTAGATTACCCCAATAAGCCGGTCAAAATTGTTGTTGGATTTCCTCCTGGTTCTGGTGCTGATGTCCTTGCGAGATTAGTTGGACAAAGGCTCTCTGATACGTTGAATCAACAATTTATTGTAGAAAATAGACCAGGAGCTGGAACGAATATTGGTACCAATTATGTTGCTAAATCTTCGCCTGATGGATACACCATCTTATTGATGACCGTCGCAAATGCGATCAATCCTTCGATGAGCTCAAATCTTCCATTTGACATTGAAAAGGATTTTTCACCGATTGTTTTAGCGGGCTTTGCTAGTAATATACTAGTGATCAATCCTCGCTTGCAGGTTAAAAATATTCAAGAATACGTCGCTTTGGCAAAGTCCAAACCTGGTAAGCTCACCTATGGTTCTAGTGGTTCTGGAACTTCACCTCACCTTGCCGGAGAATTGTTTAATAGTAGATTAGGTCTCGATATTGTTCACGTCCCATACAAAGGTGGACCTCAGGCATTAACTGATTTATTGGGTGGGCAGATTGACTCTTTATTTGTGATCACATCTACTGTGATGCCACATGTTTCTTCCGGCAAACTCAAGGCACTTGCCGTTGCAGGACCTAAAAGAACCTCTTTATTGCCCGATTTGCCGACGATCGATGAAACCGTTATTTCTGGATTTGATGTCAACACATGGTTTGGTTTTGCTGTTCCAGTTGGAACGCCGAATGAAATCATCTTCAAGCTCAATGATGAAATTAATAAAATTCTTCAATCAAAAGAAGTACGAAATAAACTAGCTCCCACTGGTATAGAAGCGGTTGGGGGTACTCCAAATCAATTGAAGGTGTTTTTAAAAGATGATATAAAAAAATGGGCAGAAATTGCAAAAATTGCGAATGTTCAACCCGATTAGTTGTTCATAAATACACCGCCATTGACGTGCAGAGATTGTCCCGTAATGTAACGACCTTCTTTGCCACATAACAGCATGATCATATTGACGACTTCAGAAGCTTCCGTAAATCGACCAAAGGGGATTCGTTTTAAATCAAATGTAAATGGTTTTGAAGGATCTCTTTGGGTATTTGCAGGTCCGGGAGCCAAATAATTGACATTGATATTATATTGTGCAAACTCTAAAGCCAATGCTCTTGTAAGTCCCGCTAATCCTGCTTTTGCGGCAGAAGAGGGGGATCTATTAGGAACTGGCATATGGCCAAACATGCCTCCCATATTAATAATGCTACCGCCTTCACTTTCAATCATGAGTGGCAGAATCGCTTGCGTGATATGGAATGTTCCGTCCAAGGTTACTGATAATGTTCGATGCCACTCATCAAAGCTTAATTCTGAAAAAGGTAATGTGGCATGAGTTACGGCATTATTAATCAGGATATCAATACGACCAAAGTGATCTTTAATATTTTTTACCATTTGGTCGACTTCTGTGCGTACTGTAATATCACCGATACAAGGAATAGCGACACCACCGATAGCAGATACCATATCGATCGTTTCTTGTAATTCAGCTGATAAGGTACGTGCATTGATCGCTACTTTCACTTTTTCTTGAGCAAACTGGAGAGCCATGGCGCGCCCCAAGTTTTTTGCACCACCAGTAATAAAAGCAACTTTATGTTGTAAAAATTGAGACATTGTAATTTTCTTTAGAAGTTATGGTTAAAGGTTTTTTGGTTTAATAAGTCTTGCGAGCTTATCTTTAACTCGTAATGAAAGGGTTTTCGTCATCGCCATATACTGTATATTTTAATAGTGCTAGACTAAAGCAGCAACATTTACATCATGTTACATCACTTATCCCCCAGATAAAGCAAGGGGTTTTGTGACGCGTTTTGGATAAAAAGTGATTGAAGACGAAGGGTTAATCTGCTTTAGCCCCTGATTTTTTAACAACCTCAGACCATTTTTTTGATTCTTCTTTAATAAAAGAATTGAGTTGATCTGGTGTTCCTGTATTGGTCTCTAAGCCCAGTTTCAGAAGACGCTCTTTAATCTCTGGTGTATCTAAAACTCGATTAGTTTCAACGTTGAGTTTATCAAGGATCACTTTAGGCAGGTTCGCTGGACCTAATAGAGCAAACCATGAAGTCGCATTAAATCCTTCTAAGCCAGATTCAGAGATCGTGGGTATTTCAGGAGCTGCTGGTGAGCGCTTCAGACTAGTGACAGCGATAGCGCGAATATTTCCTTCTTTTACCAGCGGTAAGGCGGAAGGCATGTTATCAAAAATCATTGTAATTCGACCACCGATCAAATCTGGAATAGAGGAGGCTCTCCCCTTATAAGGAATATGTGTCATATCAACCCCGGCCATCACCTTGAATAATTCACCAGATAAGTGAATCGATGTGCCACTACCTGATGAGCCAAAGGTCAGCTCACCCGGTTTACTTTTAGCATAGCCAATTAACTCACTGATATTTTTTGCTGGAACTTGATTATTCACCACTAAAAGATTCGGGGTTGCTGCTAAAAAGGAGATTGGTGTGAAATCTTTGTCAGCGTTATACGGAATATTTTGATATAAAAAGGGGTTAATGGTTTGAGTCCCAACTGTACCTAACAGCAGTGTATAGCCATCTGGTTTACTTTTTGCGACAAAGTCTGCACCGATGTTGCCACCAGCACCCGGTTTATTGTCAACCGTGATCGGCACACCTAAGGTGGTTTGTAGTTTTTCACTCAAAATTCGTGCAAGAGTATCAGGTGCCCCACCTGGGGTAAACGTCACAATGATGTGTATGGGTTGAGAAGGCCAGTTGGATTGTGCCTGCCCAACAGGGGCAAAGAGTAGGCACAAGCTAAAAATGAAAACGTGACGATGTTTACGGAGTAGACTTTGGTTAAATAAAGCATGTAGCATGATTGTCTCCTTCAATATGATTGTCGATTTGACGTTCAATGTAAATATCAATTCAACATTTTTTAATATAGTCCTCAAATCACTGCTACAGCAATTGCTGATAAATCATCATTGAAATCTTATACTAAACCGCGATACGAACCACCATCAATTTGTATATTTTGCCCGCTGATGAAGGATGCTTGCTGACTACATAAGTAGGCGCACATATCACCAAACTCATCGGTTTTACCAAATCTTTTTGCGGCTATGGTTAATTCTAATTTAGCGCGCGCTTCAGCAAAACTGATATTGTCGATTTTGGCTTGTCGTTCCGTCATTTGAATTTGACGACCTGTATCAATCCGTTCAGGTAAGAGATTATTAATCGTGACATTATCCGCCACAACATCTTTAGAAATGGCTTTACAAACTGCGGTCAAAGCGGTTCTTGCTGCTGTAGATAATCCTTGATGTTGATTAGGTGTTTTAACCATGGCTGAGGTGATATTAATAATCCGCCCAAATTTTCTTTGCTGCATTCCGGCTAAAACACCACGAATCATCAGTACTGGTGCCAACATATTGGATTCAAAAGCTTTGAGATAGTCTTCACGCGCCCAGTCTAAAAATCGTCCAGGTGTTGGTCCGGCATTGTTCGTCACGAGAATATCTGCTTCAGGACAGGACTCAAGAAGTCGAGCTCGACCTTCTTCGGTGGTGATATCAGCAACAACACCTATGACAGGTCCACCCGTTAATGAATGAATTTCTTGAACCGCTGCAGCAACAGAATCCTCATTTCTACCATTGATGAATACATGTACTCCTTCTTTGGAAAGAGAAAGCGCACAAGCTTTACCAAGACCTTTTGAAGATGCACAAACGATGGCTTTTTTACCCTGAATTCCTAAATCCATGATTCATTCCTTATGACATTATTGGCTCAGATTAACACTTTTTAAAACATCTTCCATCCGTTTTGACCCATCATATAAAATTTTTCTATGATGAGCATGCGCATTTTAAAATGATAAATTAACTATAGTATGATGGAAAAAAATGAATGAGACTAGATCCATGACGTATGACTATATTATTGTTGGTGCTGGAGTTGCAGGGTGTGTGTTGGCTTCTAGGCTGACGGCCCGAGATGATGTTCAAGTATTACTTCTTGAAGCTGGAAAAGATATTCCGGTAGGTGCGGAGCCCTCGGATATTTTAGACAACTATCCAACCTCGTATTACAACAAATCGTATACATGGCCAGGGCTGAAAGCTTCTTGGAAAAAGCGCCAAGATGGTATTGGTCATTTTCCACAAGGAAGAATCATGGGTGGGGGTGGTTCCATCATGGGGATGGTTTCCTTAAGGGGCACTCCTGAAGATTATGCTGATTGGCAAAAAGCGGGAGCAAAGCATTGGTCTTGGCAGGATGTCTTACCGTTTTACCGAAAGTTAGAAACCGATTGGAATTTTCAGAATGAATTCCATGGTCAGGATGGGCCGATTCCGATCCGTCGTTTACCCCAAGATCAGTGGCCACCACTCTCGAAAGCGATGGCACAGTATGCCAAGCAAGAGGGTATTGCCTTTATTGCCGACATGAATAGTGAATTTGCTGACGGTTTAGGTTCTGTACCAATGTGCAACACCCAGACACGTCGTGCATCTTCTGCATTATGTTATCTAACAGCGGAAGTTCGGTCCAGAAAAAATTTAACGATTTTGACTGATTCTCCTGTCAAGAAAATCCTTTTTGAAGGAACTCAAGCGATTGGTGTGGAGTTATTCGATCAACCTGATAAATCCTATTTAGCTAAAGAAATCATTGTTTCAACGGGGGGAATATTTTCTCCAAGCTTATTGATGCGTTCTGGTATTGGTGATCAACAACGCTTAAAAGAGTTACAGATACCCTTAATTCAGCACCGTCCTGGGGTCGGTCAAAATTTACAAAATCACGCCACCCTTTTTATTGGGTTTCATTTAAAGAAAAAAGCTCGTCAATCAAAAACTCTTCGGACCCATCCTAGTGTGAGCTTTCGGTATTCTTCCAATTTGCCCAACTGTGCTCCAGGCGACTTATATGTGAACATACAAAGTAAAACTTCTTGGAATGCCATGGGTGAGCAGATTGGTAATTTGGCACCTAATTTACTCAGACCAAAGTCCATTGGTCAGGTTGAGCTTGATCCTCAAAACGTATTTGGTAACCCACTTGTCGAGTTTAATTTTCTAGATCATCCTGATGATCTAGAGCGTTTAAAAATGGTATTTATTTTTGCGGTAAAGATCCTCTTAGATCCGCAAATCAGTGCATGTATGGGAACACCTTTCCCCGTGAGATTTTCTGATCGCTTACGACTCTTAAATGAGTACACCACACAAAATGCCCGAAAGGCCAACACATTATCTAATTTGCTCGCGATATTTCCGTGGGCTAGTGATTTAGTGTTGAGTCGGTTGACGGGTGATCATTTAGATTTAGCGAAATTAATCCAAGACGATCAAGCACTCGAAGCGCATATTCGTGACAATGTTGCTGGCTTATTCCATCCTGTAGGGACCTGTCGTATGGGCTCATCGGAAGATCTACAAGCGGTCGTTAATGATGAAGGCCTTGTTCATGGTGTCCAACATCTGCGTGTCGTTGATGCCTCGATCATGCCTAATCTGATTGCTGGTAATACGAATATTCCGACGATCATGGTGGCAGAAAAAATTGCTGCCACCATCTTAGAGAAAACTTAGTTTCTACACTTAGTATCTAAAATTCTTTTAGACACTTTTAGTTTGACTCTTTTAGAAGTCCAGCTTTTGCCATAATTTCTTTCACGACTTCGCGTCGTTGGCTCAGTGTCGGAATAACTTTTTCTGGAGCAATGTATTCCCAGCGCGCATCTCGTTCTTCCACAAATTTGATAAAGTCTGGCTCTCTTGCCGCTTGTTCAATCGCTTTACTTAATCGCTCAATGGCTTCTTTTGGCATGCCAGGTGGGCCGATAATAATATTGGTTGATTCCCAACTCACGGGATATCCCAATTCTTTAACGGTAGGATATTTATCGTAGGGTGGGGGTGCTCTATTTTCCGACAGCGATGCTAAAAACTTCACTTGACCACCATCGAGCAATGCTTTAGCTGAGCCTAAACCCGCCACTCCGAGTTCTGCATGACCGCCACCAACCATGAGAGCAGTAGCAGCGCCAGCGCCAGTAGTAGGAACACTTTGCATACTTAAATTCGTTCCCGTCAAAAAAGTTTGGGCTCCGACCCACCAGCTTTGACCAACACCTGCTGTCGCTAAATTAATTTTTCCTGGATTTGCTTTTGCATAAGCAATAGCTTCTTGAACGGTATTAAATTTAATGTTGCTTTTTGTAGAGGCAATCAGGATCGGAAAGAACGTGGCATAACCACCTAAATGAGTAAAGCTATTAAAATCTAGGGGAGATACTCCTTGAAGTTTATTCGTAATAATGGTTGCAGAAGCCCAACCAATCGTATAACCATCCGGTTTTGCCTGAGCGATTTCACGATAACCGATGGAGCTACCCGCGCCTGGTTTATTCATGATCGTAATGGGCTGACCTAAAATACGGGACACTCGATCCATGAGAGGGCGACCTAACACATCTCCATCAGCCCCGGCTTCGACTGCCATAATAAATGTGATTGGTTTAGAAGGATATTTTTCTTGGGAGAAGCTGGTGGTAGAACTTAAACCTACCGTGATCAAAAGCAACCATCGTAGAACATTTTTTGCAAGAGTATGCATAGGGGTCTCCATATTATGTATTTAATTCTGTCTCAATTTTATCTTTACTAATTAATAATACCTTGCGACACAAAGTGTCAAGTTCCGGATTAAATCGTACCTCAGGAATCACGATACTTAATGCACCAATGGGGTAGCCATTTTTTCGACAAATTGGTGTTGCTAGCGCAATGACACCGACGGAGTTTTCTCCTGAAGAACGAGTGATGCTATCAACAGTGTCATTCTGAAGTTTTTGACGTAGGTCTTTTTCTAGAGTCGCTGTTTTATCCGTCATGGGTTTTAAGACGGTATTTTGAAAGTATAAATTTTGCTCTTCACTTGGCAGAATGTTCAGAATAGCTTTACCTGCAGCAGCCGAATACAAGGGAAACTTCACATTCGGTGGCATCCGATAACTTAAGGGGTAGTTCGCTTCTTGACCAAGAACGCGTTCGACATGATCGCCCTTAAATAGATAGAAGGCGGAAGCTTCTCTCGTTTTTTCGGTCAAGATCAATAATTGGGCTTTTGCTATCTTTGAAATGATTTTGACATTTTTACCTTGCTGAATCAGATCAAAAAAAGCAGGCCCGAGTAAGTAACTATTTTCACTCAGGTTTTTTTCGAGATAGTTACGATTAACTAAATTTTTGAGAAGACCTGTAAGACTACTTTTGGGGATATCCAAAGCAAACGCAATTTCAGCATGTGAAGCGGAGTTGCCTCTGCGACAGAGCAGTTCAAGAACGTCTAATACGCGATCCGCTGATTTGATGAGGGAGCTTGTCATGTAATAAATAAGTAATTTGTTTGACCAATGTTTTTGTAGGTGTTAAAATATGAACATGTTCACAGATATGAACAACTATAAAACAAAGTTCAGTGACAATCAACTTTAGTTCTTTTAATTTGATTTAAAGTTTGAGAGTGGAGGAGACCGCTTTATGTATAAAAAGATCATCAGTATCTTTATTGGGACAGCCGTATGTATGGGGCAAGCTAACGCGGCTTTTCCAGAAAATCCCATCAACATGGTTGTTTCGTTTGCGCCTGGTGGTGCAACGGATATTACTGCAAGAATTGTTGCACAAGCCATGACGAAAAATATGGGGCACCAAATTTTGGTTGACAATCGTCCTGGTGGCGGGGGTGCGGTGGCAGCGAATATGGTTAAAGGTACTAAGCCCAATGGATATACCATCATGCTCACTTCAAGTGTCTATGTGGTAACGCCAAGCCTAAAAAAACCATCGCCCTATGATCCGATGAAAGATTTTGTGCCCGTTTGTGAGATTGGTGATGCACCGAACGTGATAGTGGTGAAAACTGATTCCCCGATTAAAACATTGGCCGACCTCATTGCTGTTGCTCGAAAAGACCCTAATTTTGTCAGTTACGCAAGCCCTGGAGCTGGTACGACACCACACCTCGCAGCAGAAGTGTTAAAAATTCGTGAAAACATCAATATGACACACATACCTTATAAAGGTGCTGGCCCTGCGTTAACGGACTTATTCGGTGGTCAAACACAAGTTTTCTTTGGTAGTTTAGCTTCAGTGATTTCTCAGATTCAGGCAGGACAAGTCAGAGCCTTAGCTCAGACTGGTGAAACGAAATGGTCTGATTTACCCAACATACCTACCTTAGCCGAGTTAGGGGTTAAGGATGCTGTCTCAAATACTTTTCAGGCTATTTTTGCCCCAGCAGGAACTCCGCCCGAGATCGTCGCTTATTTATCCAAACAGTGCGTTACTGTTTTAAAAGATCCCGAGGTGATTGAGAAGTTAAAGCAAGCAGGGCTTGCAACAACTGCGCTTGATTCAGCAGGACTTAAGGCGCGAGTTGCTAAAGAAGTTCCTTATTGGAAAGAAGTGATTGATAAGGGGGGCATTAAGGGTGAGTAGTTCTACAAATTTTGACAGGAGACATAATGAAAATATGGTGGCAGAGTAGTACAGCGATACACCGCTTACATGACTATCGGAATACCTTAACCAAGAACTTAAATGATCTCAAGCGTCCTGACGTTGAGGTTCATGTGAATGGTGTCGATGATGGCTCGATGGATTTGCAATATAACTCGATTGTTGCCATGAATAGTTATGGCGTCGGTGGTGTTTTAAACAAAATGATGCAAGCGGATGAGCAAGGCTATGATGCCATTGCCATTGGTTGCTTTTTAGATCCCGCCATGCAAGAGGCACGTGAATTAGTCAAAATACCCGTGCTTGGTTTAGGTGAGTGCAGCATGTTAATGGCTTGTATGTATGGCTATAAATTTTCTGGAATTGCTTTTCATAAAAAGCAATCACAATACTACGATCGTAAAGCCTTTGAATATGGACTTAGCTCAAGACATATTCCATTTGGGGATTTAGGTATTGACTTTAATGAAGTCCAAAAAGCTTTTACTAATCCTGGTGAGATGACGGACAACTTCTTAAAAGAATCGCGTCGTTTAGCTGCGGAAGGTGCGGAAGTGATTTTGGCAGCATGCGCAACCGTAAATGCCATTATTCGTCGTGAAAATATCACTGAGGTTGATGGCGCTTTGATTATGGATTGCAATGCTGTTTTATTAAAAACGACAGAGGCAATGGCAGATCTAAGTAAAACGGTTGGACTCAATTCGAGTCGTAGACTCTTATATCAATCACCTGGAAAAGCTGCCGTTGAACAATGGAAGCAAATTTATGGTTTTCGATCAGCCGCCCAATTAAAAAGTTAAATCAAAAAAGTTAAATCAAAAAAGTTAAATTATGCGTTATATCAGAACTGCTTTATTCGCACCTGGCATTAATCAAAAGGTCATGACAAAGGCGCTTACAGCGTCTGTCGATGCTGTCATTTTGGATTTGGAAGATTCGGTACCGATTCATATGAAAGCTCAAGCCCGCGAGATGGTCAAGCAAACCATCTTAGAGGCTCATCAAAATAAAAATGATCAACAGCCTTACATCATGGTGCGAGTCAATGCAGCAGATACGGGTATGTTAGAAGATGACATTGAGCAAATTTGTGTAGCTGGTTTAGGAATGGTATTTATTCCAAAAGCAGAACATGTGGTGGATATTCAAAAAGCGTCGCAACAAATTGATACCCTAGAACTTTCTAGAGGTATTCGTGATATAGCGATTGGATTGCAAATTGAATCAGCCTTAGGTGTCTACCATTGCTATGACCTACTCAAGTGTTCTCCTCGAGTCCAATTATCGAGTTTAGGAACAGCGCAGGATGGTGATCTTCAAAACAGTTTGGGCTGTGGTTGGTCAGTAGATGGTCCTGAAATGTTATATGCTCGTTCAAAAGTTTTATTAGATTCGCGCGCTGCCGGAAATGTTACGCCGATTGATGGTGTTTTTGCTGATTTACAAGATGAAGCTGGGTTATTTGCTGAGTCATCCTTATCTGCAAAATTAGGATATGTCGGACGTACCATTATTCACCCTAAGCAAATTGAGCTGGTAGAAAAAGCCTATGGCATCGCTCCTAGTGTGCTGGACTATTATGAACAGGTTGTGCGTGAATTTGAAGTAGCCGAAAAAGATGGTGTTGCTGCTATTACCATTGCTGGTAAATTAGTCGATTACGCCATGTATCGTCAAGCAAAACGTATGTTGTCCCAAGTTAAACCGTAAAGATCAATTATCATGAATTTCGACCTAAGTAGTGATCAATTAAATATTCGTAACCATCTGCATGAATTACTCAAAGATGTCTGTACTCCTGAGTATGTCAAAAATTGTGACGAACAAGAAAAACCTCCTAGAGAGGCTTTAGATGCGTTAGCCAAAAATGGTTGGTTAGGATTGATTGCTCCTGAAGAGTATGGCGGGGCAGGTGGTAGTCCATTAGATTTGGCGGTGATGCTTGATGTGTTGGGTTATCACTTCGAAGAATTAGGCTTATGGGTATTTCGAAACTTAACCTATGGGTGCTATGCTTTGATGAAGCACGGTACGCAAGCTCAAAAAGATATGGTGATTCCCAAAGTTATTACGGGTGAAGTATCTGTTTGTTTTGGTCTGACCGAGCCAAACTCTGGTTCCGATGCAAGTGCTTTGATCACCAAGGCGACTAAAGATGGTGATGATTACATCATCAATGGTCAAAAAGTCTATACCTCAGGGATGGATATTAGCGACTACTGTATTTTAGTTGCTCGTACCAATAACTTTGAGAAAAAACAACAAGGCATTACCAACTTCTTTATTGATACGAAACTACCTGGTATTCAAGTGAAAAAACTCGCTACCTTAGGGCAGCGTGCCATTGGTACGACAGAAGTTTTCTATAACGAAGTAAGAACACCAGCTAGTTCTGTTCTGGGAGCAGTTGATCAAGGATGGCGTGGCGCAGATAACTATTTATGCTACGAGCGACTTTGCTTATCAGCTGCTAGAACAGGTGCAGCTCGCGCTGCTTTTGAATTTGCACTAGAGCATGCAAAAACACGTGAACAATTTGGCAAACCGATTGGTAAGTTTCAAGCGGTCTCCCACAAATTGGCAGATATGCGAGTGATGTTAGATATTTCTCAAACGATGGTTTACCGCTACGCATGGTTAGTCGAGCAAGGTAAAGATACGCGTCAAGACGCTGCGGCGCTCAAGTTATATACCGCTGAATCCTATAAAGCAATCGCAGATATGAGCCTACAAATCTTGGGTGGTTATGGCTATTGTATGGAATATCCCTTACAAAGATTTTTTAGAGATTCTCGTTTAGCAACGATTGGTGGTGGTAGTTCAGAGATTCAGAGAAACATTATTGCTTCAAGTTTAGGTCTATAGGTCAGTACGTGGCACATTCACTCAGTGGTGTTCGGATTATTGAATTAGGACAGATTATTGCTGGTACCTATGGCGGTCAAATGTTGACTGACTTAGGTGCTGAGGTGATTAAAGTAGAGGCACCAATTGGTGACTTAGGCCGTAATCCCTCGGTAGCTCCTTTTCGAGATGTTAGTGGTTTATTTTTAACATTTAATCGGAACAAGAAAAGCATTGTTATCGATTTAAAAAAGCCTGAGGGTAAGACTATTTTCTTTGAGCTTGTCAAAGAGTCAGATGTTGTGGTCGATAACTTTAGACCCGGTGTCTTGGAGCGTCTCGGGATTGATTATCCTGAATTACAAAAAATTAACCCAAAGATTATTCATTGCTCGATCACGGGCTTTGGATCAGAGGGAGAGTACAAAGATTTTCCAGCGCTGGATATTATTATTCAGGCGATGAGTGGTCATATGGCAGTTACTGGTGAGCCGAATCGCCCACCAGTTCGTTTAGGAATTCCGCTTGCTGATTTGAGTGGTGGATTGTTTTCTATTCAAGGAATTTTAGCGGCGCTTTATGAGCGTGAAAAAACAGGTAAAGGTCAGCACATCGAACTCGCCATGTTTGATGCAATGTTAGGCTTACTAACCTATCTCGGTACCATGTGGTTAAGTAATGGCGAGCTCCCCAAGCCACCAGGGTCAGCACATGAATACTCCGTTCCATGGCAAGCCTTTAAGACAAAAAATTCTTATGTAGTGGTGGGTGCGAGAGAAGAGAGTCACTGGAAAAGATTTTGTAAGACTTTAGACCTTGATCAATTTGCAGAAGATCCGCGCTATTGCTCTAATTTTTTACGCGTGAAAAATCGCATAGAGCTCGTACCTATTTTAGAAGCACGTATGGAAGAAGAAACGACAGAATATTGGATGGAACACTTTCGGGTGAACGATGTTCCCGCAGGCCCAGTGAATCATTTTGATAGTGCGTTTGCAGAACCTCCAGCAATCCAAAATGACATGATTGTGCAGTTTGATCATGCCGTTGCAGGCACCGTCAAGATGCCAGCTTATCCAGTCAAAATGGGTAATGCTTCTGGGGTAATTTCTCATCCTGCACCAGAATTAGGTGAACATACCGAAGTTATTTTGCGTGAAATTTTGTCGTATAGTGCAGAGCAAATTGAAAATCTCAAAAGCTCTGGTGTGATTAAGTGTAAATAGGAGAAATCATGGTAGGTCTATATTGGGAAGAGTGGGAGATTGGTAAGAGTTTTGAAACAGCGGCAAGAACAATTACAGAAACTGATATCGTTAATTTTGCTGGTATTTCTGGCGACTATAACCCCTTACATATTAATGAAGAGTTTTGTAAGAAAACACAATTTGGGACACGTATTGCACATGGACCTTTAATCTATGCCATTGCTGCGGGATTGTTGTTTCAATTGCATTTATATGATGACACACTCGTGGCCTTTTTAGGTTTTGAGAGTTTGAAATTTACCAAACCCACCAAAATTGGTGACACGATTTATGCAAAAATCACAGTGACCGAATTAACAGAAACTTCGAAGCCTGATCGTGGTGTCATGAAACGCCAATTACAAGTCATTAATCAACGTGGCGAAGTGGTTCAAGAAGGTGTACAAGCATTTTTAATGAAGCGTAGACCTTAACATTAAGGCGAAGTCATGAAACAAACCATAGGTTTTGTCGGCGTTGGATTGATGGGGGGCTGGTTGGTCAAACATCTCATCGACGATGGTTATATTGTCCACGTCTATGATGTCGATCCGCAAAAAATGCAAGAAGTTCAACAGCGCGGCGCTATACCTGTTGAGGACATCGCGCAATTACCCCGTTTGGTAGATGTCATTATTCTGTCTTTGCCAAGTTCACAAATTGTTTCAAAAGTTATTCATGAGTCTTTAAAGTTATTTTCAGCGCCAGTTCCAGGTTTAATTGTTTTAGACACATCCACGGCTGATCCGAGTATTTCTACTGATTTAGCGCAGGGTCTGCTGGATCAGGGTATGTATTTTATGGATGCCACAGTCAGCGGGACAAGTGAAATGTGCGCTGCCAAAGATACGATCTTTATGGTTGGTGGTGATGAAGCAATGTATCAACGTTGTGAGCCCATTTTTTTAGGGATGGGTCGTGAGTCTGTTTATATGGGCAAGAGTGGCACTGGTGCAGCGATTAAATTAGTCGTCAATCTCGTTTTGGCAATTAATCGAATGGGTTTAGCCGAAGGTCTCACCTTAGCGAAAAAGGCTGGTATTGATCAGCTCAAAGCCTTGGAAGTCTTAAAAAAATCTGCAGCATTTTCTAAAGCGATGGATCAAAAAGGTTATCGCATGGTTCATCGTCAATTTTATCCACCCATTGGCCACATGACCACGCATTACAAAGACGTCCAGTTAATGGTCTCGTATGCTAGCAAATTACATTGCCCAGTACCGGTGATTAGTTTGACTGCGCAAGCATTAGCATCGGAGATGTCGAAGCGTCCAGGAGACCGTGATAGTTCTGCCGTAATTTGTTTTTATGATGACTTAATTGAGTAAAAGAATTTTTAATCATGAAAAAACTCGCAGGAAAGGTTGCTGTCATTACTGGTGGTTCTCAAGGTATTGGACGATCAGTGGCCTTGAAGATGGCGCAAGAGGGTGCTCATGTGTGTGTTTTAGCCCGCAATCTCGATCCTCTAGCGCAAGTCATTCAAGAGATTGAGGTGCTAGGAGGCAAGGCAACGGCCTACGCAGTAGATCTACAGGCGCATCAAGAGTTAGAGAATGTATTTCAGCAGATTGCTCAACAATTTGGTCAAGTCGATATTTTTGCGCATTTTGTGGGAGGTTTTAAAAAATTCATTCCACTAGAAGAAATCACACAAACTGAATGGAATGAAGTTCTTCAACTCAATCTGACGACAGCGTTTTTTGCCACGCAAAAAATAGTACCGATGATGAATAACCAAGGCAGAATCGTTTATATGGGATCGATTGCTGGATTAGGTCCAAACCCCAATGCGAAGTCTTATCTGCCTTACGGTGTTGCTAAAGCAGGCATGATCACCATGGTGAAGTATTTAGCCAAAGAGTATGGGGCGCAAGGTATTACAGTGAATTGTGTTTCTCCAGGAACAACGGCAACACCGCGCGTGATTGCTATTCGTGGTGAGCAAGGAATTCAGGATTTGGCAAATTCAAATCCTTTGCAACACGTATTACAACCGGAAGATTCGGCAGCTGCAGTAATGTTTTTGGTGTCACCTGAAGCAGCGGGTATTACGGGGATTAATATGAATGTCAATGCTGGTAGTGTAATGAATTAACGATGAGAGGATTTTTATGATGGAATTAAAGTCAACATTACAAGTTTTAAATCAAGCCGATTACCCAGGTAAAAGAGGAGTTACGGATGGACAAACTTATCAACGTTTGGTGGGATGGCCAGAAGTTAATACTACCGACCGCGTAAGACTCGGTCGTGCAACCTATGCTCCTGGAACTTATGAGCAATTGCATTGGCATCCGATTGAAGCTTGTTATTACGTGATTGCCGGTAAAGCGACCGTTAGAAACGTCGAAGGTAAAGAGTTTGAAGTAGGCCCTGGTTCGATGATTTACGCGCCTCCAGGAATTGCGGGAGCGCATGAATGGGAAGTTAAAGAACATTTAGAAATTCTAGATATTCGGGCTTGCAACGAAACAAATCGAAAAATGCAATATACCGTTGATAAAACAACGATGCGGTCTTATATCGATTTAGAAGATATTCATTACCGGGATGCGATTAGCTTTAAATCGCATTATTAAGCACGAATTACGTTGGGGTAGAGAAGCCGTCTTATTGCTTTTCGAGAGAGGCAAACTCTCCAGAAGCAAAGACGACTCTCCCTCCAACCATGGTGAGTTCTGACTGGGTCTGATGAATTTGATGGATCGGAATCATAAATAGATTTTGATCGAGAATTGCTAAATCTGCATATTTGCCAACAGCTAACTCACCACGTAATGTGCTGTCTGGTAGAAAATGAGCGCTACCTTGGGTATATAAATAAATGGCTTCATGAGGAGTCAGTAATTGTTGATTCTCGCGTCCAGGGCGACCATCAATACTTTTTCCTCCAATAAGCCATTCAATGGCAACAAATGGATTAAAGTCCATTACGCGGTGCGCATCAGTTCCGACACCAATAGGCAATTGAAGATTCATGCCTTGACGAATACGAGGAACTATTTTTAAAGACTCAGTACCATATTTATCGGCAAAATTGCCTGATTGGAAATACAGCGCATTTTGCACTAACCAGCCAAGCTGGTATTTTTTCATGCGCGATAGAGAGAGCTCATCAATGTTGTTTAAGTGAGCAATAGACCAACGAAGATCTTTGATAGGATAAACATCTTGGATGCGTTCAATCACATCCAGTAATCGATACACCGATTCATTATTATTCCAGTGAAAGGTCACCGTCATCTTTTGTTGTGCAGCCCATGTGAGTGCGTCTTGTAATTGTTGTTGATCGGTTGCTGTCGGCGACTCATTGTTATACATTCCCCAAGTAACATTTTCACCAATACCATTCCATTGAAGAAATTCATCATTTCGTGGAATTGTGGGGATGATCTTTTTAAAGTCTTCTAATTCTGTTCCTCGTTGAGGCGCTGAAATGCTATACGCCACTCTGATGCTAAGAGCTTTTTCTTTCTGAAGTCGCCATAAGGTGTTGTAAGAATGAATGGGAAAGTTATATCCCCCAGGATCTGCAACTCCGGTGATGGCCAGTTGGTTCAGTTTTTTAAAGAAAAGCTTAGTACTGGTGTATTGTTCTGCTTCGCTAGTTGGGGGTAAAAAATCAAATAGATCACTAATGGCTCGAGCATTACCGTTGATCCACCCCGTCAGTTGTCCGTCCTTGTCGGTCAACATATCTAAACGAGAGAGTAGCTCGGCATTCTTATCGACCCCAAGTGCTTCTAATCCACTAGGAGAAATAAAAACCGATGAATATAGTTTTTGAATATATAGATGATGATCTGGCGCAGCGCTTAAGAGTTGTTCTCTCGAAGGTAGAACTCCGTCCTTAAATTGTTCGGGAATCCATCCGCCAGCAATGATGATCCAACTGCCGCGTGGTTTTTGTAAACTTGCTTGACGAATGATATCGATAGCTTCTGGTATCGTTCTCGCGCCACGCCAACTGGCCTCGCTTTGATAACTTAAGCCAGCGCGAATAGCGTGCATATGTGAATCAATCAAACCGGGAATGATGAGCTTTCCTTGAGCATTGACTTGTTGGGTGTTGGGCCCTACATATTTTTGTATCAATGCATGATGACCAATGGCTACAATCTTTTGGTCCTTAATTGCGATTGCTTGCGCAAAGGATTCATTTTTTTGTAAAATTTGCGCATTTGAAATCACGACATCCGCCGGACTTAATGATGATTGAGAAAACGTATTGCCGATGATGAAAAAAGAGGTAATGCTGCAAACCAAAGCCAAGCATGAAAATCGAACCAACATTTATTCTTTTTGCATAATGCAATCAGTTTCAATTAGCTTACTAGTTTTTTGCGGACGACGAACGAGTTTAAGTTGTTTGTAGCCAGCTTTTTCACACGAGATGGTTACGGCTTCTACTTTAACTTCAGGTCTAATATGTGTTCGGTACACACCTAAAATATTAGAGACGACTTTTACGCTAGGTCCAGCATTTTCTTTCAGAGTTACCGTTGCTTTGGGAAGGTGAGATCCTCGGTCATCACGCACAAAGCCAAAAAATGCAGGACCATTGACGGACGTATCATCTGGATAACCGTCTTCTAGACCACCAGCTAGCGTCATTGCAGAAAAACTTATCAGACCGATCGACAAACTACAGATGATTTTTTGGTTGAGTATAAGTCTCATGTCAAATCCTTCTTCATTTATCGCCAGTAAAATTTTAAGCTGTAAATCAACACCGGGATTAACGTAACTGGAACAATCCAAGAAAGAGATGTTGGGATCTTTTTCGAAACGCTGAATGGAAGAGTGCTGCACAGTAAAGACAAAGGTAAGGCGACCACCAAGGACGTTAATAACCAACCATACCAATACATTGCTGGTCCATCATCAACGGTCGAAGGAGTCCATCCCCACGTGATTTTCATAGTGGCAGGGTAATAACTAAAAATGGGTAGTTTGTAGACATCGGCGATCAAATAGCTTAGCGAAAAACTTGCAGAAAATATGGTTGCAAAGGTTCCGTAGCGTAAGGTCGACGAATTTTCTGAAGAAAGTTTTGCTGAGGTTTTCATGCGCCATACCCTCGTACATTATTCACAATATGCCCAATTAAAAAAGCGTACCAACAGACCAGAGCTAAAAATAGAGTAGTGTATTTTCTGAGTTGAGCATATTTAGCATCTTGAGCGTATTTCCAAGCGAAGTGGTAAATAGGAAGCATCGCTAAGCCAAGCACGACTAGATGTTCTTTGAGCTCGAAAACACCTAAAGTTTTGAAATATTCTTGTTGCTCAATGGGGATGCGAACATTGATACGATATTCTGAATAGATCCAGCCACCTAACAAAAAGCTGATAATCCACAAAATACAAACTGCATTGGTGTATTTCATTGCCTTGACAGAGCGAAACTCCTCAAAAAAAGATTTATCTCTATTCGGGCTATTGATTGGTCGCAAGACAGCTAAAGACTGATGACTAATGGCTCCTAACAAAGCCACTGCCACCAAACCGTGAATGATTAAAAGGCTAGTCCAAAAGGCGTTAACCGAAATGATATCGTATAACCAGCTCATGGATCAACTCGCTTAATTAGTTGGCGAACCTTTGAGTATCCAAGCAACGATTTTATTCAGATTCTCATCAGTGGACTCTGGATGCGCTGGCATTGGGATTTTTCCCCAAGCGCCAGCACCGCCGTTTTTTACCTTAGCGACTAATTTTTGTTGGATATCAGCTTGCCCTTGATATTTTTCTGCGATCGCTTTAAATGCTGGGCCTACTAGTTTTTGATTAGCATTGTGGCAGATTAAACAACCATTTGATCCAGCAAGTGCAGCTGGTGAGGGTTCATCAGCGGCACTGACTAAATTGCAGATACTTGCTAAAGAAAGAAGAATCAGTAATTTTTTCATAGATATATTCGTTATCAATTAATTTTTTAGAGGTTAATTTGCTAAAGGATTAGGACGTATTTGAACTTTAAAAACTTTTGGTGGAAGTTCTTTTCCGCCATCACCACTATGGAAGTTGTTACGTGTTCCAGAAGTGGTCCATACGGCACGACCTTTCCAACCAGCATTGGCATCATCAATACGACCATCAACGTTTTTCGTGAAGAATCCAAGTGGGTATGGAATCCGCAGAGTCACTAACTTTCCATTCACGACAGCGATGAGTGCTTCGCCACCGCTAGAAGAAGCGATCGGGACATCCTTACCAAGACCGAGGGTATTGTATAAGTCAACCCATATGTAATAGGCCCCATCTGCACTACCCTTTGGATCATTCACGTTTTTAAATTGAGGTCCAGGCAAACGATACAAAGTCCAGCCTTCAGGGCAATGTTTGCCCTCCGCTGTTGTTGGGCCATTTAATGGACCTTTACATTTTTTTCTATCAAAGCTGGCGATTTGACCACTGGCTAAAACTGTCCAAGCCACCCCTTTTGAATCCACATCAACACCCCGTGAACCATAGGTTCCTTCGGGAGATTGGTAAATTTCTGAAAGAGCTGTATTGCTAGGATCAGACCCAGGGACTAAGCGAATCAAATAACCAGGCTGATTAATTCTGGAGAAACCAACGTCCATTGATTGTCCCCAAATGGAGTCATCTGCTGGACTTGGTTGAACACCATAAAAGGCCGCCATGATTCTCTTATCTTTCGATGGGTCTAATGGTTGATTTGCTTCAACATATTCATCACGTTTACCATTGCCGTTAGTATCAACAATGATTGGTGTCCATCCTTGCGACTTTTGCTCATCTTTTGTTTCTAAATACATTTTTGTATTGAGCCAACCAACAACACCAGAAGCAGGGGATCCTTGGCTAGTCCACAAGGTGTCGTTTTTATCTCGCGCAAAATACACATGGTGAGTTGTAAAGCAGGTATTAATCAAGCTCCACTCTTTTGTTTTTGCATCGTACATGGTCAATTGACGAGCTGACTCATTCAGGGGAACAACTTTTGCTGAAGGATGATCAGATCCTTTTTTACAAAAATCAGGGTTACCACTTGGTCTGATTTTTGCTGCAAACCATAATTTATCTCGTTGATCCCAAATGAGGTTATGGATACTGGTGTGTCCATCCCAAATTTTCTCATCGCCCCAGTAGGGTGACTCTGCTTTTGGTAATTCTGTAGAAGATGGAGTTTTTGGATCTAGATAAGGCATTTTCATTTGACTTACCACATTGGTCTTAGGATCTAAGAAAGGAACTAGATCGGTACTCTCTTCGGGAGATCCATAAATAAGACCATTTGCATTGAGTGTTGGATTGCGTTTATCTGTCGAAATTGCATCATGCAAATAATATTTTGCATCCGACCAGTTCCACATCGTATAAACAGCATTTCTTTCAATACCTTGAGGTCTTGTAGGTTTTGCAAATGGAATTTCTCCTTTAGCAATACGATCTGTCCAATCAGCAAAAATCGACAAGGTTCTTTCAGGTCCCATTCTCCCTAAACCCAAAGCCATGTTTGCCATTGCTTGGCCAGCTTGCGTACGATAAGCCCAAGCGAGTTCTGAATCACCATTGGCTTTTTTAGTAAATAATTCAGGGACTTCACGGATACCTTTTGGTCCCATGGCGTGACATGACTGGCAAGAGTTCTTGAGTGTATCTACCCAATAGTATTGTTTTTGCATGACTTCAGGAATGCCATTACCTTTGTCTCCAGTACCTGGGAATTCATTATCCTTTGGAACGTTGATCATCGAATACCAATACATGCCTGGGTAATATTGTGCTGCGGCTTTTGGGTTTGGAGCTTGAGCAGATTTCAGATTGATGAGTTGACCGGGTTGCGCACTTGTCTTCGCTGAATCGATTAATCCGTAACCCCGAACCCAAACTTGATAATTCGCTTTTGGTAACTCAGGAATTAAGAATCTTCCTTTATCATCTGTGACGACGATTTTTGCAAATTTGGTAGGGAGATCATTGGTTTCTGCAATCACCCAAACACCGGCTTCTGCACCATTGGCACCAGTGACGGTTCCCCCAATATCTACAGCACCCACCTTGACCTGTGCCGAAGCACTATAAGAAAAGATGGCTAGAAAGCTAGCGAAGATTAAAGCTGTTGGATTCCATTTCATAGTTGTCTCCGAATTTTATTTTTGGTATTTATTTTGTAACATTATTTTAACCATAAATCCTTAATATCCACTAGGTTTTTACCCTTGCTACTATTCCCGCTAACCCCTGCGTCTGTGCAGTGGATTACGAATAGATTTTGTTGGATATTGAAGTATTTGAATACGTGGCATAGATTATTGGGATGTGTTGCTTTATCGCTTGGCTGAGCATGTTCATCACCATACTTAAATGAGGTCGCTGTGCGACCTCATAGGAGATAATCTCTCGGTTATAAAGGTCCAGGATGGGTGAGAGGTATACCTTCTCACCCTTAATGATGAACTCGGTGACGTCCGTTACCCACTTCTGATGCGGTCTTTTGGCCTCAAAGTCTCGATTTAGTAAGTTTGGCGCTGCTTTACCAATTACTCCCTTGTAGGATTGATAACGCTGCGGCCGAACTAGAGATTTGAGACCCATCTGTACCATGAGTTTTTGTACCGTCTTGGGATTTAAGTAACAGTTCTGATGACCTAGTTCTTCCTGTACACGTCGGTATCCATAGCGCCCCTTGTGTTTATCGAAGATAGTTCTAATCTGCTGCCTCGTATCTTGATAAGGCTCGGGCTTACTACTGGCTTTTCGCCAGTAGTAATAAACACTCCTAGGTAATTGTGAGACCTCTGATAATGTCGTTAACGGATAATCTTGCCTTAGTTCAGTAATTACTTGGACTTGGTCTTGTTTGCCAAGGCCTTTTGCTGAGCTAAGGCTTCTAGCTTTTTTAGATAAGCATTCTCCACTTCCACATAATGAACCCGTTGCAGTAACTCTTCATGAGAGAGTTCATTAATCGGCTTCTTGAGAAGAGTTTGGATATCCTTCGAGCTTCGTTTCATAGGTCGTGGTCCTTTCGGCTTAGGCTCAAGAGCGGTTACACCACCTTGATTGTAAAGCCGTAACCAGAGCCCTATCAAGCTAGGTGACGGTATATTAAAGTAAGCAGAAACTTGTTGGATAGACCAATTTTCTTTCAAAATCTTTTTCAGAACAGTCAACTTAAATT
>CAIPQU010000036.1 GCA_903867305.1 uncultured beta proteobacterium | reverse complement strand
TGGTGTTCAGTGCACTATAAGTTAATGGTGCTGTAACACTTGAAGATGTTCCTTCGGTATAGCCGCCCATATTGTTTTGGGTATAACGCACTCCCACATATGGACTCACAATCACTTCTGGCAGTACAGAAAAGCCGTATTTGACAGTTGCTTGAGCGCCTTGACTATTTAAAGTCGATGAACCTGAGCCTGCCTCTGATGCGCCTGTACCAGAGCCAACAACAGAGCGAGTAATCGTCGTGTTCTTTTGACCGTAAGCTGCAGAGACTTTGACTTCTGTACCGGTGCCATCCAAGCGTTCATTCCAAGCCGCAAACAAGCCGAGCAAAGGAGTGTTGTTACCCAAGTTCACAGTACCACCAGGATTGCTCACTGATAAGTTCTGGTCTGCATAAGCACCAATGCGATAGTTTGGATGGGGACGATAGGCGGCTATTAATAATGCACTGGTGTTGTTTAATCCATTAGCTGCTTGCACTTGGGTATTACGACCACCAGCAGAGACGCAGACATTGTTAGCACCAAAGACCGTACAGTCATAGGAGAAGCTATTGGCAAGCAGTGAGTTTTGTAAGGTGTAAGTACCTTGTAATGCACTGGCTGTATTAACTAATGATTGGTTGGTGTTAGCCACTGAGGGGCCGGTGTACTCCACATACGTTGGGAATAATAGGTCCCATATAGTCGAGCTGCCGGACTCTAAAGCAAGTGAGTATGCATAAGACTTGCCGCCACTTGAATATGTACCAGTCAATGATGAAGAAGTTAACAGACTAGCAGTAACACCAGAAATTACCGCTGTGTACTTGGTAGACTTTACTGAACCGCTATAAATACCGAAAGTAGTCTTACCACCGCCACTACTAATATCACTATCCCACGCGGCAGCATTCGATACAAGCAGCCTACCAAAGGTAGAAGAGTTAGAGCCTAAAATAATTCCATAGTTTTGTGGGAGATTACCACTGTAAGTTAAGTTACCTTGAGCATTATTCAGTGTATAAATTGTTCCAGAATTACCGATGCCTGCGAGATTGCCAGTAATAACTCCGCCAGTATCATTAATAATTGTATTAATTACAGGACTTCCAGAAGTACCGTCATTCCCAATGCCGTAACTACCGCCAGATATTGTTCCAGTATTGATTATTATATCGATACTGCCTGAATGAGCATTGAGAATTGCGGCTGTAGTTTGACCGCTACCAGTAGCTGAAATTAGCCCTGCATTTGTGATGCTACCAATAATACTTTCGTTGTAAATTCCAAAACTATCTGCTGAAATCTGAGCTCCAGATTTATTTGTGATGAGATTAATAGTCGCAGTCCCAACTGGAGTTCCGTCAGAGTCGAAAGTGATGATATTACCAATGCCGTAATCAAGGCTTCCTCGTATCCAGCCACCAGAATTATTGGTAATTGTTCCAATAGTACTTAAAGAATTAATGATGCCAAGATTCCCGGCGATTATTCCCGAATTATTGACATTACCAATTTCAGAAGTTTGGGCTTGGAAAATTCCAGCAAAGTCGCCCGAAATAGTCCCTGTATTTGTTATTGTGCCAATAGTTCCAGTGTTAAATATGCCATAACTTACGGCGTTTACCCCTGTTGCATTGGCTTGAAGGCTACCAGTATTGGTAAGCGAAGTTATGGTGTCTTGATTATGAATAGCTGCCGCCTGGGGGCTGTCTCCTGTCAATGTAACACTAATAACGCCAGTGTTCACCACAGAAGAGATTTCGCCACCCATGTTATCAATGCCATACAAACTTGTATTGTTAAATGTTAGTGCATAGGAAAGTGCGCCATTGTTGGTGATGGACACTCCGGTTGGTCTTAGAGATGAATCAACGCTAATAAGCCGACTGGTTGGAGTGGAAGGCACAATGGAGCCTGAAGGAGTGACAACCAAACAAGAATCGCTTTGGGTTAAAGATTGGATGTCTTGTGGTGATGAAATAGTTGTTAAACCACCACTGCAAGATTGTGCAAAACCATTGCCAGCAAACGAGATTGAAATTACAGCAATGAGACTGAGGAATAGATGAGCCCCTCTCCTTACTGAGATACAAAACTGATTAGATACTTTAGATGTAATAAATGAGCAGGATTTCATGTAAACCGAAATGTATGGGTTGAGGAATTAACCCAAGGGCCAATATCTTTGTTTATAACTAGTAAACAATATTTGGTCAACAGACCACCATACAATCGAGTTTTTTTGATTAAATCTCACGGGCCAGTCAGGCCTTTGGCCTGCCCAGCACGATTCGAACGTGCGACCTACGCCTTAGAAGCTGGAAAAATGAGGCTTAACAACAGCAGAAACAATGACATAAGCCTTACAAGATCAGGTGTTCGATACGCACCGAGAACCATGGTTCGGGGTGGAATTGCTTGGATCTTGGGTGGCATTGGCAGGCAGTTTAATGGTTGGCGTGAAATTTGTCGGGTAAACCGACAAAATATGATCTCGGGTCAATGGGAAGAATTAACTAGCCTAGAAAGATAGGCCTAAGACTATTGAGCATTCGTGTTTAGTTGTTTACGCCTTCTTAGAAGATACCCCATGATGCTCACATGTATTAATACTGCTATAGCGATTCCTAGATATTGAAATGCGCGATCACTATCAAAATTGACTCGATAAATTGTATAAATGCCCAAAGGCATGAATAAAATAAGAGCAGTAATAAGTCCCGGGTTATAGGCACGCAAAACAAATCCTGCTAATACATGCACGATAGCATTTACTAAAACAAGGTAGGTTGCTATTAGTCCATAGCCTAGATCTTCATAGAAAGCCAAATATAGAGAAACAGCAATCACTCCCCAGACTCCAAAAATATTGATTACAAAACCTGCCTTGTGAGTTAATAAGTTCTTGCCATGCCCTAGATGATGATTGATAAAGACTCTAAATCGGTCACCATCCCACTCTTCATACTGGTGCAGCATATAGATAGGCAAAGTCAAATAGAAAAGCTTGAGCTCAGTTGACCAAGCTAAAGTCAGTAGCGGCATTAATAACAGCATGAGTAGTCCTGCTAAAAGGCCGCCATAAACCCAATTTGAATAGATTCTGTTCATCATCAGACTCACCCTACTCTAATATTGATCAATAGCCAAATAAAAAACCACTCCAAGGTGGTCTCTTACTCAATTCTATATAGATTGGTTTATAAACCTATCGTATAAGTGGCCAAGACAGTTGTTGTTGAAACTGCCTGATAAGCTTCTTGTCTGTAGATGCCAGTGACTCCTAAGCGTTGATTCTTCTCAATATCGTAGTAAGCCCCAACAGTTGCTGTAGGTCTAGTTTTGACTGGATTGGCATTAAAGTTCACTGGCGTCAATGTGCCAATAGAGCTAACCCAACTATGCACAATCCTTGCGTGCTGCCTAGTCGATAAATGTGGGGACCTTCGCCATTAATAGATAATTAAATCCCAGGGCTGAGTGCTTTCTCAAAATTAACTGAAAGTACCTCGTAGCGCTTCATAGCCATCTGAGTTGGATAGACATGCTTTTTCCTAGCGTCATTTTTGTCAGCCATCAGATTAATCAGCCCTTTCCTCTCAAGGCTCTTTACTCTTCCATGTAGCGTTGCCTGTGACCCCAGGGTTGAAATTGATATGAGATCCCCAACTAATATGGGCTCATTTTGTATTGTTGTCATCAAAAACAGTTTATTCAGCAATGCTTCCTCTAGTGGGTCTAGCTTTTTCCATCCCCCTGTCACATCAATGACATCTATTGAATTTAAAAAACGAATGTACGCTGATAGTGCAATACTCTTTTGAAGAATTTGCTTTGTTTTGGCTAATTTTTCCATATTTAATACCTTGGCTAATTACTCATGCATCAATTGATCTTGTGTGTTGATTCATAGTTAATCCACTGCGATTGAGCAGTCTGCATAAGCTCATACTTTTCTTTATTTGCCTCGCCTATGGAAATTTTCCTAGATAACAAGTTCTGATAAACCACATCGACTTGGCTATAAAAGTTCTGGTAGATACCCGCTAACTCCGGCACGGGAAAATGACTAGATATTGCTCGACATTGACTTGTAGAGGCTAAGTAAGCCGTTAGTGCCTTTGCTTCTTCATCCGTAATTTTGTTTTCAGTAGTAAATAAATTCATCTTATGGTCTGATTTAGGAACGATCTCAAATAATTCATTATTGACAACCTTTGCCGCATCGCTCCTCTTGGCTTGATTGATGCATTCAGCAAATTGCTTTTGCATCTCAGATATTTTTTGACGAACAGCTGGCTCTGGCGTTGACTGAAACAAAGCATTTTGAGAATAAGTCAAACCCACCATCCCCACAGTAGTGAGTATCGCTGCTAATAGTTGCTTTTTCATGATGATCCTTTTGTTAAAAAAGCCCCAAAAACTCCTTTGAGTTCAGGGGCAAGGGAGAACGCTGTAGATTAAATGGTTGAGAGGCTTAATTCAGATAAGGCGTCAATTCGATACAGCTCTTCTTCAGGAGATGTCAGCAGATGCTGACCCAATAACATGGAAGCAGTGATGATCGCTATCGCAATCAATGCGATAAGCCTAGGATGCAATCTAGCAAGAACCAAAACTTCAGAGATTCGATCCGTAGGTTGATCTCCCTTGGAGACAGCTCTTTGCCAATCTTGATAAATGCGTTTTTCAAAATGATTAGATAGCTCTTGAACTTCGATTTGATCTAAAACTTTCTTTAAATGTTTTTTATCATTCGCTCGCATGAGATTCACCTCTTTCTAATTCCATCTTGAGTTTCAACTTAGCCCTATATAACAATTGATCGACGCTATTCTTATTCATACCCATTGCCAGACCAACTTCTTCTGCCGTCATATCTTGATAGGCCCACATC
>CAIPQU010000035.1 GCA_903867305.1 uncultured beta proteobacterium | reverse complement strand
TGTCACACGTTAATCTTCATCTGGCTCTTCGTACTCTTTTGGTAACTGATGTGCAATACCCTTATGGCAGTCAATACAGGTCTTACCAGCCTCTTTTGCCTTCATGTGCTTCTTATAAGGGGTTTGCTTCTGCAATTCAGGGCTCATCGCATCAAAATCATGGCAGTTACGGCACTCCCGTGAATTATTTTCCTTCATGCGAGCCCACTCATGACCAGCTAATTCCATGCGTTTTGCCTCAAACTTCTCGCGCGTATCGATAGAACCAGTGATCTTGCCCCAAACCTCAAAGGCAGCCTTGGACTTACGAATCATCTTATGAGTCCAGTCTTTTGGCACATGACAATCAGAACAAATAGCGCGCACGCCACTGCGGTTACTGTAGTGAATCGTTTCCTTGTACTCCTGATACACGTTGTCACGCATCTCATGGCAAGTAGTACAGAACTCCAAGGTATTGGTCATCTCCAAACCAGTATTGAATGCACCCCAGAACAAAATACCCGAGATAAAAGCAACGGAGAAAATGGCCAGGATGGAATACTTGGCACTAGGCTTCTTGACGAAGGCCCAAAACCTCTTAATGGCGCCTGGTTGTTTGGTATCCATAATTTAATCCGTTCTTTTATTTAAAGGTATTCCGAAAGCAAAAATCAAACATCAATCAAATGTGTAGGTGTAATTAGCAGAAATGACATTTACGCTATAACCATTCGAACTCTGATTGGTCGGCATAACGCCAGATGGGGTATAGCCGACTTGATAGGGGTTATTCAGCCAATCATTGCTATACAGGTGCTGATACCAATACATTAATCCCACCTTTGAATTCTTATCTAACTGGTAATTTCCGCCAAGTTTGATAGCTGCCATATTATTTTGAATGCCTGGCAGGATTCCACAAGTTTGAGTCGTAGCCGCAGAGCAATTACTGCTAGATGCCGATCCTGCGTATTGAGTATTTGTACTGTAAATAGAGTTGGCTAATGAAACTGTGGCATCGGCAGTTAGCAATAGTTTGCCATCTAGTAATTCTCCTTGGCGCACACCAACACCAAAGGTAGTAGCGTTGGTTTTTAAATTATTCTGCCATGTGGTCAGTGCCGTAAGAGCTCCAGCCGTATAAACAGTATTTGCATTTGATGCCGAGCGCTGTTGATTTTGCTGCGTTACATAGGCCACTAAAGAACCGGCTTCGGCATAAGCATAGGTGCTATCTAGATTCAAACTCCATGAGTAGCCATTTTGAACACCATAAGTGGAGTCAGGGTAGATATCATTCGTATACTTTCCACCCACGGTAAAGGATAATTTATCGTCTGCCTGCCAGGTTGCATTAGCTTTTCCAACAAATTGTTTGCGTGATGCTTCAAAAAATGGTTGGAATCCCAATACATTTCCGCTGTTATAGCCAACGGGTTGAGCTGATGGATAACTAATTTCAGTGGCAAGTGGTAGTGCAACTATTGCATTTTGATTCCACTGGGTTTTCCGATTACTATATCCACCAGCAAATTTAAGACTCACCGACTCAGAGGCTTTAAGCTTATAAGTTAAGTCAGCCTTATTTTCATTACTAGATGTAGCTGAAACACAACTAGCGCTGTTGTAATAAGAATTGTAGGTGTTAAGCCCGCCCGTAGCGCTTGTGACCGTTGTCCCCGGTGTTCCGTACTGATTACACCAACGATCAACAGCATTGTTTGCCAAAACCAAACCAACTCGCTGATCTTTAGTTATGCGATAGTCACCTGACAGTGCTAACTGGTTTTGCTTGAAGCTCATTGGTGTATTAGGAATCTGCCCACTATTAGGCGCTGCAGCAATCGAATTAAAGTTATACATGTTTGATTGCGATAAATTATCTCGCTGATCAAATTTCGCCATAGCGCCCAACGTTAAATCCTTGATCGATTGATCGGTCAACTTGACGTCTGCGTGAGTGGTATTTACTAAGCCATTCATTGAAGCCGCTGGCAGTGTGCCAATGACCATGCCTGGATCATAACTACCAGAGTAACCTTGATTTTGAGTATTTTGACCTGCCGATAAATTAGCCGTTAGTTTTGTCTTATTTGAGAAGTCATAACCACCATTGAGATTGAGTTGATTGAAAGCATTCGATGGCATTGTGCTCATTGTTTGTATCGGAGTTGTGGTGCCACCAGTAGATTTATTAATCACTTGCCAATTTACGCCGTTATATCCATCATTAAAAAATGAACCAAAATAAGAGGCGGTAAAGTGTGCATTGTCATTCTTCCAGTTAGCTGCAAGATTGACAGTGTCAGTCGTATAGTTTGTAGGGTTAGGTAGGATTGAAATTGCAGAGCCATTTCCAGAGGAGGCGCCCGTTGGAATTGTTGCTCCAGAGAAAGCCTGTAATTTTGCCCCCGTCTGAATCAAATTGTTATATTCAAATGTGAAATTAAGATTTTTATCGACAATTGCAGCACCGCTAACTGTGGTGTTATATCTGGTTGTTGAAATGGTCATCGCCCCTAGGTTGCCTGGAATCTTGCTGGCGCTATCAACAATATTTGTATTTTGTAGGTCACTTGGCAAAACAAACCTATTGCCACCCATAGCCCCTTGATAGGGCGTTTGATACGAATTAGTAATGTTGTGCTGGAGCTGATCAAAGTTCACTCCAAAATTCCAACTACCCTGATCGGCAATCGAGGCATTGGCTGATCTTGACGTTAGGCCAAGATTATCTCCAGTTACAGACCAACGAGTGGTTTCACCTTGTTCATTATTCGTATAGGCACTGCCTCCACGAACGTTTAGAGCGCCATTGGGGTATGCGCCAGACGGATGGCCATAAAGACCGTTATATTCACCAAATTTTGCAGAATTTTGGTCTACCCCGATCACCTCAACCTGAACGGTACTTTGTGGCTGAGTTAATGCTTTGATTTCCTCATCATCTGCCATCGCAGAGCTTACTGCGAATAATCCGAGTACGCCCAAAGTAATTGCGCTTAACTTTAAATTAAATTTAGATCCGTTTTTCATCACAAGCCTCTTATCTGTCAACCATATTCATTAACGTTGTAGGAATCCGCCAGCTGGACTATTTGATCCATGAACCATCACATGACAATTCATACAAGCTCGACCGGTATAGCTAGTGCTCGGGGAGGTGCCGGGTGCAACTTGTTTTCCACCAGCATTTAGACCAACGGGGGTTTTACTGTTATGAGGACCATCATGGCAGTCGTCACACAAGAATGGTGGACGATCTTTCAGCAATGGTGTGATATTGGAACCATGAGGTGTGTGGCAGTTTGCGCAGTTCTCAACCACTGGTTGATGTTCGAACAATACCGGGCCGCGTTTCTCTGCATGACAAAGGAAGCAGGTTTCATTCAGAGTATTTTTCTTGAGTAATGATGGGCCTGCAGAACCGTGTGGGTTATGGCAGTCTG
>CAIPQU010000034.1 GCA_903867305.1 uncultured beta proteobacterium | reverse complement strand
CGGATATGCAGGATTATATTAGTATGGTCCAAAAAACTAACATTAATTTGCCGCAGCTTATGTGCAAGGTTAAAAAGATCCTTTAAATATAAGTTATGTACTAAAAGCAAGTCAACGCCTTCAGTTATTTTCAGAATATAAAGCTGGTTCTAGCTCAGAATTTGTTGGAGGTTTTAAAATGAGATTTCTATAAGGGTCAGTCACTGGCTATATGAATTCTAATTGGAAAACTTTTGCTACTTACTCAAAATCCTTGGAAGAAGGAGCTCTAAAATTAGATTTTAACACATAGTTAGATTTCAAAAATCCAAAAAAGTCATGTCTTTTTGGATTAGATATATAAATGGGCATGATGTGAATCAAATTCTTTTTATATTTATTTTCACTTTTTACTAGAAAATTGTTGCAGTGGAAAGTCTTGTGTGGTTAAAGTTAAAAAGAAGCTAAGTTTAAGATGAGTTTAAGATGAGTTTAAGATGAGTTCAAAATGAAGAAATACAATATTTTATTTTTATGTACGCATAATTCTGCGCGTTCGATATTAGGTGAAGCTTTAGCATCCACCCATCCGAGTGGTTTATTTGTCGGATATTCAGCCGGGTCTAGTCCTGGAACCAGTATTAACCCATTTGCTAAAGCACTGGCTTTAGACATAGGGTATGACGAGAAAAAATTAAGAAGTAAGAGTTGGGATGAATTTGCTTTGCCAGATGCTCCCAAGATGGATTTCATTGTTACTGTTTGCGATAATGCCGCGGGTGAACAGTGCCCATTTTGGCCTGGTAAACCTGCAACTGCGCATTGGGGCTTTCCTGATCCTTCCCAAATACAAGGCTCTGATGATGATAAAAGAAAAGCTTTTTACGCGGTGATGGTTGGTCTCAAAAAGCGTATTGACCTCCTTGCTGAATTACCTTTAGATCAATTAGATTCAATGACTTTACAAAAGGTGCATACCCGGTGATGAGATCTTATCTATCAGAATTTATGGGTACTGCGTTCCTTCTTGCGATTGTGACTGGTTCTGGCATCATGGGCGATACGCTTGGTGCCGGTAATGCCGCTGTTGCTTTACTGGGCAATAGTATTGCTACGGGAGCAGGACTGTATTGTTTAATCGTTTTACTTGGACCCATCTCAGGCGCTCATTTCAATCCAGTGGTTAGCTTGATGTTCTGGAAGATGGGGAATATGGATCTTCCAAAGTTGTTAGCATATTGGGCTTGTCAATTCAGTGGCGCTATTACTGGAATATGGCTGACCCATCTCATGTTCAGTCTACCCATCATTCAAGAATCAACAAAAGCTCGTAATGGTTTAGGGATTTGGGTCAGTGAATTTGTATCAACCTTAGTACTTTTATCAGTGATTCGTATAGGTGATCAAGAAGCAAAAGAGCGAGTCCCTATGTTGGTGGCTCTCACTGTTACTGCCGGATATTGGTTTACCTCATCCACTTTTTTTGCTAATCCAGCAGTAAGTGTAGCAAGAGGTTTTACCAATACATTTGTGGGTATTGCCCCTCAAGACGTTTTGGGGTTTATCAGCGCACAATTATTTGCAGTAGCTGTTTTAATGATCGTGACAAGGATGATGTCTTCTGCGAGTCAACGTAGCAAATTTTAGATATTATTTAGATAGTGATTAGATCTCTAAAGATATCTTTAGAGATCTAATCACTGTATGCATCTAGCAAGGCTGAATATTAAGGACGTGCGGATGTTTGGACTGATAATTTAACGGCTTTTTTAGCCATTTCAACAAAAGAATCAACCGATCCAGATCCTGTTCTAAACGACTCACCTTTAATGACAGAGAGTGCTTCGGCGAGAAGCTCTTTACTTTGACTATCAACAATTTTGCTCTCAATGACGAGGGCCGGTGTTTTCGAATTCAGATCGGTTGTGTAGGCTGCCGCATTGACCGCTAAACCAATAGGAGTGAAGTTCCAAGGTTGCAAACTATCGTTCGATTGTTCTGCGCCAGTAATACCGACAGAGATCATCACCACACCAGGGCCAGGCTCTTTGACAATCTTGATATCTTTACGAGCACTGATGGCGTCATACATGGATTCTTGTAAGGCAGCTTTAGTCTTCGCTAGCACTTCTGCTGAAAGGCTCTTGGTCACACTTTGATTCAGATAGATGGGTTCAAGAATAACGCCGGTGATCGCCGATGCATTAACTCCTTCTTTTTTATACCGCCAAATTCGCGCATCAGGATCTTTAATCGATACCGGTTGCAATATTTGATAGTTGGGTAAAAAACCGGATTGAGGTAATACTTGAGTTGTTAATTTAGGTGCATTGCTACAACCAGCAATGACTCCAAAAGCGATGAGGGTAGTAATAATTCGAAGAGTATTTTTTTTCATTCTCAGAGTGTATCGGCTTTAACGTAACTTTTCAACCGAGGAGGGTAAGTTTTCCCAAGAATTTTTATTGGGGGCGAAGTGCTCGCGCATATAGGCGGTTAAATCCGCGATTTGTTGATTGGAGAGATTGTTTTTAAAGGCAGGCATATATCCAACGTATTTTGTTGCTGGTGTATGGATACCTTCTAAGATGGTTCGTATTAAGTTATCCGGATGATCACTATGTAACTGAGAGTTCAGTTGTAAAGGAACGTTTGAACCCGCCTCAGAACCTAATACGGTGGATGATGAGGCCGGTTGGTGACACGCCGCACACGCCATCTCAAAAATACGTTGCCCTGAATTGAAGACGGGCTTGACAGAGACATCAGAAACTTTTAAGGTGCTCTTCACAATGGTGAGCTGATTGATGGAAGATAAATAATGAGCCATCGATCGAATATCCTCATCATTGGCAGTCGATAGTTGGGTCACAACACCAGCCATTGGTCCACCTGCCATACCATGACGCTTGGTGATACCAGTGCGAAGATAACGATAGAGTTCAGGCTCATCCCAAGCAATAGGAGATTGATTGAGATAATTTAATGCGGGAGCTTCCCAGCCATCGATCAGATTACCTGCTAAATAATGATCATCCACTTTTTCTGCGCCCAGAATATTTCTAGGGGAGTGACACGCGGTGCAGTGACCCAAAGTATTGACGAGATAAGATCCCCGGTTCCACTGTGCAGACTGTTTAGGATCCTCAAGCGAATAGGGTGGATCTAAGAAGAGAGATTTCCAAAAGCCCATGAGTGGTCTGATATTGAAGGGGAAAGATAATGTGGTCTTCGGTGGGGCATTTGAGACGGCTTCTTGGGTCATTAAATAGGCATATAAAGACATTAAGTCTTCATCGGTCATATTGGCAAACGACGTAAAAGGAAAGGCGGGATAGAGATGATGGCCATCTTTTGAGATGCCTTCACGCATCGCTCTTTGAAAAGCCGTAAAAGACCAACTACCAATACCGCTTTCTATATCAGGGGTCAGATTGGTGGTGTAGATCGTACCAAACTGCGTTTCTAAAGGACGTCCGCCAGTATTGATTCTGCCACCTTCACTGGTATGGCATCCTTGGCAATTCCCTAGAGCGGCTAAATTTTTACCACGGGCAATCATTTTTTCATTAAATACACTTTGATCGACTTCATGAATGGAAGGAATGCTATTTTTACTAATAATCATGGAAGTACCAAAACTAATTGTTGCAATGGCTAAAGCACCAATGATTTTCCAGAAACTTTTTTTCTTTGCTTTGGGTGGAAAGGGTGATGTCGGAAATTGCTTGAGTTGCAAAGCAGCTCGCACTTTTTCCGGCGTAAAGGGTGGTTCACGAAACCGTATACCCGTCGCATCAAAAATCGCATTTGCAATCGCTGCAGTTCCTGGAACCGAAGAAGATTCTCCGGCACCTTGAGCTTGTTCGTTGGGACGTGGAATCATGACCACATCAATGATTGGGACCTCACGAAAATTGAGGATCGGATAACTTCCCCACTCTTGGGTAATAACCGTATTTTTCACCGGCTCTATAGACATGCTTTCTTTGAGAGCACGACTCGTTGTTTGAATGACATTACCGTGGATTTGATGTTTGACGCCTGCCGGATTAATCATGAGACCAGCATCATGACCAACGACCACACGACTCACGTGCACTTCACCCGTATCTTGGTTGACTTCGACATCAGCGACCCACGCCGCCCAAGCAGCCCCAAAGCCTGGGAAACGACTATGGGTATAGCGTGCATAAGCGATTCCTTGTCCCTTTAAGATATCGGGATTTTCTGGATCAGGTTCTTGTCTGGCAGTGGTACGTGTCTCCCAACCAGCTTTGGCTGCAGTCGTTTTTAAAAGTTCAACCGCACGAGGATCTGACAGATACTTTAAACGAAACTCTAAGGGATCTACTCCAGCCTCATTCGCCAACTCATCCATATATGATTCGTGGGCAAATGAATTCGGGAGTGCAGAGACTCCGCGTAACCATGAAGCTCTTAAAATCGGCGCCATATCATGAATCGTCACGCGCAAATTGTCGATATCGTAAGGAGGGACAGCTGTGCGGTCTCCCATTTCATAGGCAACGGCCTGAGCAGGCATGATACCTGTGAGTAAGAGTGCCAATAACGGAGCGCCATTCGATGGATAGGACACTGTAAAGTCATATCCCGCAATACCACCTTCTTGATTTAAGCCACCATCGACTTCCATTAACTGGGCAGCACCTTTGGGTTCCCACAAATGCTCTTGTTCGCGAGTCAGTTGAACCCGCACTGGGCGACCACCAACGGCGCGCGATAGAAGGGCTGCATCACCCGCCACATCATCCGCACAGTTTCTACCGTAACAACCGGAAGCTTCCATGCGAATCACCTCAATTTGAAGATCCACTAAGCCTGTTAATTTTGATAAATCGTTTCTGAGAACATGCGGGTTTTGTGTACCTGCCCATACTTGTAATTGGTTTTCATTAACCCACTGAGCGACTGCGCAGGATGGTCCAATCGACGCGTGGAGTTGATAGGGCCAAACATATTCACGTTGCATACGGATGGCACTGTTTTGAATCGCCGCATCAACATCACCAGTTTCTTTGACAACTCTTTTCGTTGAAGGATTCGCTTTGATCGCAGCGGTTAAATCATCAACAGAAGGGAGTGCCGGCCATGATTTCCAAACAATGCGTAATTCACGCATGGCTAGTTCGGCATGTTCTTCTCGTTCAGCCACTACCCCAATAAAATCACCAATGGTGACAATCGCTAGGATTCCTGGGATATGAGCAACCGAATCTCGATCCACATGATCAAGGGTATGACCAATAAATTCACCATGATCAGCTCCAGCATAGGGAGGGCGAATCACCCTTCCATGCAACATTCCGGGTAGGCGAACATCATGAACGTAGATTAATTCTCCAGTTGCTTTCGCAGGTATGTCCACCCGTGGTATTGACGTCCCAACGATGGTGTAATCTGCGACAGATTTAAAGATGACATCGTCCGATAAAGATAATTCAATATGTTGTTCATTGATTAGATCAGCAAACGCAATCGCTGCATGATGTGGGGTTGATAGGTTTCCATCCTTGATGATGATTTCTTCGCGTGTACATGCAAAATACACGGCAGCTTCAGAGATCAGCCATTCACGTATTTGGGCTGCTGCTTTACGCAGTGGCACACCATGAATCTGTATCGAAGCGCTGGCAATGGTTGCACCTTGATTCGGTGCAATCGTCGTACTTCCCATCATTAAATGAACTTGATCGACGGCTACGTAGAGTTCTTCAGCAATGATTTGTGTCAGCGCCGTGCGCAGACCTGTACCTAAATCCACATGACCATGTAAACCCGTCACACTTCCGTCATTCCAAAGAGCGAGGAGTATTTCAGAACCCTCGGCAGGATTGCCCGCCACAAAGGGTGGTTGTCCAGGAGTGACTGGAGGAGGTGGGGGCGGTTGACGATGAACGAGAACAACGCCACCTGCTTGGCGCAAATCATTTCGCGTAAGGACAGATTTAGCTCGCACAGTCTTTCAACTCTTCGCTAGTTGGTGTGTTCGGTGCACTGCTTGGATTTGACATGAGTTTTGCAGCTAATTTCACGGCTTGCATAATCTCCAGGTGTGTTCCACAACGACACAGATAATGCATTAAGGACTGTCGTATCTGCTCATCCGTGGGTTGGGGTATTTTGCTCAGTAAAGCAATCGTTCCAAGAATCATACCATTCATACAATAGCCACATTGAGCGGCTTGCATCTCGATAAATGCCTGAACGACAGGGTGAGGACTCGTCTGATCACCAAGGCCCTCCAAGGTAATGACACTTTTTCCAATGACCGATTTCACAGGGATAGAGCAGGAACGAACTGCTCGCCCATCGATCAGTACACTACAGGACCCACATTCGCCGAGTCCACATCCATACTTGGGACCATTGAGCTTTAAGTCATTGCGAAGAATATACAGCAGTGCTGTATCTGGAGGCACTTGTAATTGCCTTTCCTGATGGTTCACCGTAAGAGTAATCGCTTGATTGATCAGTTGTTCAGACACTTAAATAGGCCCTTCGTATTTCTTCATTACTTGATAATTCCGCCATTGAACCAGAGTAGCGAATTTGACCTTTTTCTAATACATAAGCGCGATCAGATACGATTTGCGCAAAATGTAAATTTTGTTCAGACAGTAAGATGCTGACACCTCGAGACTTTAATTCCATCATCATCTGTGCCATTTGTTCTACTAAAAGTGGCGATACACCTTCAGAGGGCTCATCCAAGAGAATGAGATAGGGGTTCCCCATTAAGGTACGTGCGACCGTTAGCATTTGTTGTTCTCCGCCACTCATGCGACCACCTAAACGGTTGGGCATTTCTCCTAAATTGGGAAATAAAGTAAATAGTTTATCCCTAGTCCAAACCGGTGCAGGAGTTCCATCCGGCCAGATTCGTGATGCTTGGCGTCCTACTTCTAAGTTCTCATTCACTGTTAAATCTGTAAAAATACGCCGATCCTCAGGAACAAAACCAAGACCTAAACGAGCAATCTCATGAGGACTCAATAAGGAAATATTTCGTCCCATGAAATGGACTTCACCGTGACGTTTTTCCATTAAACTCATAATTGCTTTTAGGGTGGTAGATTTACCAGCACCGTTCCGCCCCATTAATGCTACGACTTCTCCTTGGCCAACTTGTAGATTCACATCAAACAGAATTTGAGCAGCACCATACCAAGCAGATAAATTACCGACTTCTAACAGAGCTGCTCTAGCTTGAGAAGGGATATCTAAATTTTCGTTGTATGGGCTTGTCATCATATCTACTTAGTTATTTGTACTTTTCTCGAAGGTTTTACCAGAGCCAAAATAGACTTCTTTGACTTTAGGGTGATCTCTAATTTCTAGGGGGGGGCCTTCTGCAATCAGTCGACCTCGTGCTAAAACAATAATTCGATCAGCATGAGCAAAAACAACATCCATACTATGCTCAGTAAATAAAACTGCCATCTGAGTATCAACCACTAATTTTTTTGTTAGTGCCATGAGTTCATTACGTTCTTTCGGAGCCATA
The DNA here is from genome assembly GCA_903867305.1 of uncultured beta proteobacterium. Taxonomy (GTDB): domain Bacteria; phylum Pseudomonadota; class Gammaproteobacteria; order Burkholderiales; family Burkholderiaceae; genus Polynucleobacter. The sequence goes on along the minus strand of CAIPQU010000034.1, from coordinate 383 downwards.
CCTGCAGTAGGTTCATCCATTAAGAGTAGCTTTGGTTGATTTGCCATCGCAATCGCTAATTCAACGCGTTTGACATCACCATAGGCAAGTTGATGACATGGTCGATCTGCTTGAGTTGACATGCCGACAAGCTCAAGTAAAGCCATCGCATCATCACGCCGATATTTGGGGGCTTGTTTCCAAAAAGAAAAAATCTGTTGATCGGCTGACAATAGGGCGATTTGAACATTTTCGATGACAGAGACCGATAAAAATACTTGTGCAATTTGAAACGTTCGTCCGACACCTTGGCGCCAAATTTCTCGGGGCTTTAGTCCAATAAGTTCTTTACCACAAAACTGGATCGATCCTGTATCTGCCTTAAGTTGACCATTGACCATATT
>CAIPQU010000033.1 GCA_903867305.1 uncultured beta proteobacterium | reverse complement strand
GGGCATGGTAGGAAAATGAGTAAGTCTTTAGGCAATGTCATCGCGCCCCAAGAAGTCGCCGATAAAATGGGTGCTGAAATCATTCGCCTTTGGGCAGCTTCCACAGATTATTCAGGTGAAATGACGATTTCAGATGAAATCCTGAAGCGTGTCGTTGAATCTTACCGTCGTATCCGAAATACCTTGCGGTTCCTTTTAGCGAATGTTAGTGACTTCCATCAAGAAAATGACGCTGTAGCATTCAATGATTTAATCGAAATTGATCAATATATGCTGGCCCTTACCTCACAAGTTCAGCAAGAGATTTTGGCACTATACGACCGCTATGAGTTTCATACGGCAGTTGCAAGAATCATGACTTTTTGTTCTGAGGATCTCGGTGGTTTTTATTTGGATATTCTCAAAGATCGTCTTTATACAACACCAGCCCAATCCTTAGCTAGGAAAAGTGCGCAAACGGTCTTACATACGATCACGGATGCTATGCTTCGCTGGATGGCACCCTTTCTGTCTTTCACAGCTGAAGAAGCTTGGCAAATTTTTGAGCATGATTCTAAAAATACCCAAACAATTTTCACTTCGGAGTACAGCAAGATCCCTGTTACTCATAACGCATCAGATCTTTTGACGAAGTGGTCTCGAATCCGCAGTATCCGACAAGATGTGACAAAAGCCATTGAAAAAGAACGAGAGTCTGGTAATGTTGGTTCATCTCTTCAAGCAGAAATCTCAATTCATGCCACACCCGTAGACGCTGAATTACTGAAAAGTATTCATACAGATCTGAAATTTGTATGCATCACATCTAGCGCGAATGTGATTGAAGAGGCTACTGGGACACCACTGCAAGTTATGGTTAAAGCCTCCTCTTATCTAAAGTGCGCTCGTTGCTGGCACTACACCCCAGAGGTTGGCACCATTGTCTCTCATAAAGAACTATGTCAACGTTGCGATACAAACCTATACGGTAGTGGTGAAACCCGCCTTTTTGCATAAGGTGTCTTGAGAACCTATTGAATGCCTAGAACAAAATCTCCTTTTTCTAATAACAGTTCCTCCGACTCTAAAATTTGGGTGGGTATTGCTTTGATGGTAATCATCATTGACCAACTCACGAAGTTGTTTACTGTTCATCAAATTGCAGAGCTCTCTTCCCACCCCATTACTTCTTTTTTAAATTGGGTTCTTGTGTATAACCCCGGAGCAGCATTTTCTTTCCTAGCGAATGGCACCGGCTGGCAAAAATGGTTCTTTATTGGAATTGGCTCTATCGCTGTTTTAGTAATGATTTGGTTATTAATACGTCACGCAAGCCAACGTATTTTTTGTTTTTCGATCTCATTGATTTTGGGTGGCGCTATCGGTAATTTAATCGATCGATTCAACCACGGAGCAGTGGTTGATTTTATTGATGTATATTATCAACAGTACCATTGGCCGGCTTTTAACGTTGCGGATAGTGCTATTACTGCAGGTACGATGCTTCTAATTATTGATGAACTAATACGCGTGATTAAACAACGCTAAAAATACATGGAGAGTCCTGTCATGATGTCTCTCAATAACAAAACCATACTCCTGGGCATTACCGGAGGTATCGCTGCATATAAGTCACCAGAACTAGTGCGGCAACTCATTAAACAAGGCGCAGTCGTCAAAGTAGTGATGACTGAGGCAGCGACCCATTTTGTAACCCCCACGACTCTTCAAGCAGTTTCTGGTAACCCTGTCTATATTAGTCAATGGGATGCGCGCATCTCAAATGGTATGCCTCATATTGAGTTATCCCGAGATGTTGATGCAATTCTCATTGCGCCCGCAAGTGCCGATTTTATGGCGAAGCTTTCCTTAGGTCTTGCGGATGATCTCCTCTCTACTTTATGCTTAGCAAGGGGTCACGAATCCAATGGAATGCTCACTGAATGCCCTCTCCTGATTACTCCTGCAATGAATCGACAAATGTGGGAGCACGTTGCCACACAACGAAGCGTGGCAAGACTGGTACAAGATCAAATCATTCTTTTAGGGCCCGCAAGTGGCGACCAAGCTTGTGGTGAGGTCGGTATGGGGCGAATGCTAGAGCCCGCAGAAATTTGTGAAGCACTCATTGCTTTTTTTCAACCGAAGTTATTACAAGGGAAAAAAGTTCTCATTACTGCAGGTCCTACCTACGAAGCTATTGATCCCGTTCGCGGACTGACGAATCGTAGTTCAGGAAAAATGGGGTTTGCGATCGCTAGAGCAGCTCTTGAGGCAGGCGCTACGGTTCATTTAATCGCCGGCCCTGTGTCGCTCGAAACTCCATTAGCTTATTCCGGAAAAATTTTCCGAACCAATGTGCTCAGCGCACTAGACATGCAATCTGCTGTCATGGCTCACCAAGATTGCGATATATTTTTCAGTGTAGCTGCGGTTGCAGATTGGCGTGCGAGCCAGATGGCTGATCAAAAAATAAAAAAACAACACGCTACTGATATCCCTAGTTTTGATGTAGTTCAAAACCCAGATATATTGCAAGGGTTTGCAAAAAACAGCATCAACCACCATCCTTTTTGTGTTGGATTTGCCGCTGAAACTGAAAATGTTGTCGAATATGGTAAAAAGAAACTTATGGCCAAGAACATTCCTCTATTAATTGCAAACCATGGTCCAAGCACCTTTGGAGAGGATCATAATCAAATTACTTTAATTGATGCTGCTGGAGAAACCCATTTAGGCCCGGCAGATAAACTTTCCTTAGCCCGCGACGTGATTCGTGAAGTCTCAAAACGTCTTTAGCCTTTCCTTACTATGCAAAAACTTCAAGTCAAAATCATGGATGAGCGGATGCGCTCCCAACTTCCACATTACGCCACCCCTGGAAGCGCTGGGCTAGACCTGAGGGCTTGCCTTGAAGAAGCTATAGAGATCACTCCTGGGCAAACAGTATTAGTCCCAACGGGAATTTCGATCTATATCGGAGACCCAAGATACTGCGCTATGATATTGCCACGTTCAGGGCTAGGTCACAAACATGGTATTGTGCTGGGCAATCTCGTTGGCTTGATTGATTCTGATTATCAAGGTCAGCTTATGGTCAGTACCTGGAATCGTTCAAGCACCTCTTTCCGGCTTGAACCCATGGAAAGATTAGCCCAACTTGTGATTGTTCCAGTGATGCAAGTTGAATGGTCCATCGTTGATGAGTTTGCCTCTTCAGAGCGTGGTGAAGGCGGCTTTGGTAGTACTGGAAAAGCATAATTTAACAAAATCCTTTGATTTATTAGATTCGAATTAATTACCATCCACTGGAGGTTCTCATGAAAAAAATATCCCCTACGGTACTCATCCTTCTTTGTATGGCGTTAGGGATTATTGTTGGAGCAGTCATTCACTCTTCAATTACTGACATCAATGAGATCAAAGAGATATCAAATTACTTTGGCATGCTTTCAGAAATCTTTCTGACACTGATCAAAATGATTATTGCTCCTCTAGTTTTTTCTACACTGGTTGTGGGTATCGCTCATATGGGTGACGCATCTTCAGTAGGTAGAATCTTCTTTAAATCGCTGGCCTGGTTCTTGTCAGCTTCTTTCATCTCTCTTTTGCTAGGTTTGATTCTTGGAAATTTATTACAGCCTGGATCAAATTTGAGTTTGCCTCTTCCCGACTCTCATCTCAGCGCAAATCTGGAGACTAGTCAGTTCACCCTTCATGAATTCCTTGTACATTTAATACCCAAGTCATTTGTTGATGCGATGGCAAAAAATGAAATCTTACAGATTGTCGTTTTCTCTATGTTTTTCGGAATTGCCATGGCCTCACTTGGAAATCGGGTTCAATATCTCCTCAATAGTATTGATGAGCTTTCACATGTGATGCTCAAAATTACGAGTTATGTCATGAAATTCGCGCCAGTAGCCGTCTTTGCAGCAATGGCTTCAACCGTCACGATCAACGGTTTAGGAATACTGGTCAAATTCGCTGTATTTATGGTTGACTTTTATATCGGCTTGTTTATTTTATGGGGTGTCCTCATTTTTGCTGGATATATGTTTTTAGGTCCACGTATCAAAGACCTCCTCATCAACATTAAAGAGGCCTTCTTAATCTCCTTTGCCACCGCTAGCTCAGAAGCTGCATACCCCAAAATTTTGGCAGGGCTAGATAGATTTGGAGTAGAGCGAAAGATTTCAAGTTTTGTGATGCCTCTAGGCTACTCATTTAACCTCGATGGTTCGATGATGTACTGTACCTTTGCAACCCTATTTATTGCTCAAGCATATAACTTGGAGCTTTCGATCGGTACGCAAATTACGATGATGTTAATTTTGATGCTCACCTCAAAGGGTATGGCTGGCGTTCCTCGTGCATCACTCGTTGTGATTGCTGCTACGCTGAATCAGTTTAATATCCCTGAAGCTGGCTTGCTGATGATTTTAGGCGTAGACACTTTTCTAGATATGGGACGGTCTGCAACGAATGCTGTCGGGAACTCGATCGCGTCTGCAGTTGTTGCCAAATGGGAAGGTGGCTTATTATCAAATGAAGATGCGGCTATCAATGCTGAAAAGATTGATGCAGAAATTGCCGCACAAATGCAGGAAATTGCTTGACATCCTCCCCTTCCTAAAGGACGGGGATTCCTACCGCTAGACGTTCATGTCCGAACGCAAGAATATTGAGAGCTCCATTGATGTCCCTGTCGTGAACAGATCCACAATGACACTTCCAACTTCTCTTATTCAAATCAGCTCTACCTTTCGGACTATTGTCGGAGATTTCTCCGCAACATAAAAAAAGGCCTCAATTGTTAAATTGAGACCTTTCCATCATGCATGGCAATACTAAATCTCTTCAGAGGTTTCCGTTGAAGCAGTCTTGCCTTTAACGGCCGCGGAGTGTATATCCAGTATCACTTGATTTTCAGCATCGACATCCACCATAACAGTTCCGCCATTCATTAAACGCCCAAACAGTAATTCGTCTGCCAATGCTTTACGCACCGTGTCCTGAATTAACCGTTGCATAGGTCTTGCTCCCATTAAAGGATCAAAACCTTTTTTAGCTAAATGAGCGCGGAGTCCAGCGGAGAAGGTCGCATCGACTTTCTTCTCATGTAACTGCTCTTCAAGTTGCATGAGGAACTTATCAACCACCCTCAGAATGATAGACTCATCAAGCGATTTGAATGACACAATCGCATCAAGACGATTTCTAAATTCTGGCGTAAACATTTTCTTGATATCGGCCATTTCGTCACCAGATTCACGCGGATTTGTAAATCCAATCGTGGCCTTATTCATCGTCTCAGCACCCGCATTCGTTGTCATGATAATAATCACGTTTCTGAAGTCAGCCTTACGACCATTATTGTCAGTTAATGTGCCATGATCCATCACTTGTAAAAGGATATTGAAAATATCTGGGTGAGCTTTCTCAATTTCATCCAACAGAAGAACACAGTGAGGTTTCTTATTAACTCCTTCCGTCAATAGTCCACCTTGATCAAATCCAACATATCCCGGAGGAGCACCAATTAAACGACTCACCGCATGACGCTCCATATACTCAGACATGTCAAAGCGAAGTAACTCAACTCCCATTATGAAGGCGAGTTGTTTAGCAACCTCGGTTTTACCAACTCCCGTTGGTCCCGAGAATAAGAAAGAGCCAATCGGCTTATCAACCTTACCAAGTCCAGCACGAGCCATCTTAATCGCTGAAGCTAGGGCTTCAATCGCAGGGTCTTGACCAAACACAACACTCTTCAAATCACGGTCAAGCGTCTGCAATTTACTACGATCATCGACGCTAACAGATTGGGCTGGAATACGCGCAATTTTCGATACAATCTCTTCAATCTCTATACGACCAATCGTTTTCTTCTGTTTTGACTTGGGCAAAATACGTTGCGCAGCGCCAGCCTCATCAATCACATCAATCGCTTTATCCGGCAATTGGCGATCATTGATATAACGAGAAGAAAGCTCTGCAGCAGCACTCAAGGCACTTTGAGAATATTTCACGCCATGATGCTCTTCAAAACGAGATTTAAGACCACGTAAAATTTGAACAGTTTGATCAACCGTTGGTTCTAGTACATCTATTTTTTGGAAGCGTCGAGATAAAGCAGCATCCTTTTCAAAGATGCCACGATATTCTGTAAAGGTAGTCGCCCCAATACACTTCAGTTGCCCACTCGATAAAGCAGGTTTAAGCAAATTACTGGCGTCCAAAGTTCCACCTGATGCTGCGCCTGCGCCAATCAGCGTATGAATCTCATCAATAAATAATATTGCATTGACATTATCTTTTAATGACTTCAACACTGCTTTTAAACGTTGCTCAAAATCACCGCGATATTTAGTTCCCGCAAGTAATGCCCCCATATCCAAGGAATAAACTACTGCATCCTTTAAGATTTCAGGGACTTCCTTTTGCGTGACACGCCAAGCTAGGCCCTCAGCAATAGCTGTTTTCCCGACGCCAGCTTCACCTACAAGCAAGGGATTATTTTTTCTTCTGCGGCATAAAATCTGAATAACTCTCTCGACTTCATGCTCACGGCCAATCAAAGGATCTATCTTTCCTTGACGAGCCAATAGATTTAAGTTTTGCGTATATTGCTCAAGTGGACTATCTTTGCCCGCTCCGTTAGCCTCTTCGCTCTCAGTTCCTGAAGACTCTGGTTTAGATGTTTCAGTTTGATCTTTGCGAATCCCATGACTAATAAAGTTCACGACATCCAGGCGTGTAACTCCTTGTTGTTGGAGGTAGTAGACCGCATGTGAATCTTTTTCCCCAAAAATGGCAACAAGAACATTGGCGCCAGTGACTTCTTTTTTGCCACTAGATGTTGACTGAACATGCATAATTGCACGCTGTATCACTCGCTGAAAGCCAAGGGTTGGCTGAGTGTCAACCTCTTCAACACCAGGAACTACAGGAGTGTTGTCATTAATAAAATTTTTCAGTTGCGCTCTTAGGTCAGCAATATTTACTGCGCAAGCTTTGAGAACCTCAACAGAAGTTGCATTATCTAAAAGTGCACACAATAAGTGCTCTACTGTAATGAATTCATGACGTGCCGCTCGTGCATCTACAAAAGCCATATGTAAACTGACTTCAAGTTCTTGGGCAATCATACTTCCTCCATCATGCATTGCAAAGGGTGGCCGGATTTCCGGGAAATATCTGATACTTGTGAAACTTTTGTAGCTGCGACGTCATGGGTATAAACTCCACAAACGCCTTTTCCTTCTATATGTACTTGTAACATAATTCTAGTCGCGGTCTCCTGATCTTTATGAAAAAATTCTTGGATGACCATCACAACAAACTCCATTGGCGTGAAATCATCATTCAGCAAGACCACTTTATAGAGTGGCGGAGGCTCAACTTTTTGAGCCTCACGGTCTAAAACTGTGGTCCTCTCATCATCACCTTTTGGTTTAGATGGATTAACAGCAAAAATCGGAATTAAGCTCAATTTCAAGTTCATACTTAGATTCTAACCAATTATCAATTTACTAGTTTTTTTGGACTTGTCGAGCTGAATTTTTCTAAAAAAACCTAATTTATTCATGAATTAGCAGAAAATGCATTAAATAAGGGCAAACACTAGTGATTTTTGTGAATTTTATCCTTGACATATGGTCAATAAAGGAAAACAATCGCTACTATGTGCAAAGAGTTTATTGCACGAGGCTTGTAGATGTGTTGGCTTTAAAGTTTTTCACGCTTCAAGATTGATTCTTTTATATGTAATGGAGTTCGAATGGCAACCGGTGTCGTAAAATGGTTTAATGATGCAAAAGGTTTCGGGTTTATTAAACCTGATGATGGCGAAGAAGAGTTATTTGCTCACTTTAGCGCAATCACAATGAGCGGTTTCAAAACCCTCAAAGAAGGTCAAAAAGTTACCTTTGATATTACTCAAGGCCCAAAAGGCAAACAAGCGACAAATATTCAAGGCGCTTAATTGAGTTAATCCTTTATAGGATGTAGGACAAAAACCCCTCGAGAGGGGTTTTTTTGTTTTCTGCTATTTCAAAAAAAGAAAAAGGTTCTAATAACGGGCCCTCTTCATCGCAACTGTAATTATGAATGTGTTGAATCAAAACCCATACCGTCTCCCTTCATCTAAGGAATCATCGGATAATCGGGTACGTAAATAGAAAAATCTGTATTAACGGTAATTTGTTCCCCAGTTGGAACCCCAATGTGCTTATACATATCGAAAAACTCTCCTCATCGATATAAGAATTTTAATGATTAAAGCGCTTTTGTATTCGCTATGCAAGGACATGATCTTATCAAAATATGATTTGCCACTAAACTGATGGAAACTATTTACCAATTTAATGTCATATCATTACAAATTTAATTGCCAAGTTCTGAAATCTGAGGGTTTGAAAAATCTGAAAAAAATCAAACTAGGGTCAAAGATACTCTTCTAATCACCACATTGTGACTTTTATGAACAACAAAACATTCCTACTAAAGTTTTTCTGTGCTTTTGGATTGCTATTTTCGATTTCAGCATTCGCCACATCATTACCAACGATTGAATTAAAAATAGGTAAAGAAGTTATTAAAGTTGAGGTGGCCTCAACTGCCGCTAGCCAGCAACTTGGATTAATGTTTAGAAAATCAATGCCAGATAATGCTGGGATGTTGTTTATATTTGATCAGAAAGCGGCGCATTGCTTTTGGATGAAAAATACCTTAATTCCTCTGGCAGTTGCCTTTATTGAGGATGATGGGCGTATTGTCAACATCGATGAGATGAAACCTCAAACGGAAGACAATCATTGTCCAACAAGAGCGGTTAGGTATGTCTTAGAAATGAACACCCAGTGGTTTGATAAAAAACAAATAGGCGCAGGAAAGCTTGTTGAGGGCTTACCCAAGCCCTAATACAAGTTCTTTATCCAAAATGGCAGACATAATGCAAGGGCTCTTCAACCCGAATCTGGAAATAACCCCCTGCATCGACCTCCCATTTTTGACCAGTCACAAAAGTAAGCTCCGGCCCGCCGTTAATTGCTACAAAAGCTCGGCCATCAACAACTTCCATGATTTCTTTCGTACTCAAATCAAATCTTAAAGTGCTAGGTAATATCACGCCAACTGATTTTTTTGTGCCATCTGCCAAGGTGACGGTATGTGAGACGCACTTACCGTCAAAATAAACATTCGCCTTTTTTCCAACTGAAACTTGATCAAATTGCATAAGGATTCTCTCTTTATTAAGTATTTCTTTTACGTTTAGCGATTTCTGCAATCCGCATCCGCAAGGCATTGAGTTTAATAAAACCACCAGCATCTGCTTGGTTATAAGCTCCACCATCGTCATCAAATGTTGCAATATTTTGATCAAACAAGGTATTAACAGAGTTCCTTGACAATACAGATACTGACCCTTTATACAATTTTACTTTCACAAATCCATTGACCATCGCTTGTGTATGATCAATTAAGGTTTGAAGTGCAATACGTTCAGGCGACCACCAATATCCGTTGTAAATCAAACTTGCGTAGCGCGGCATTAAATCATCTTTTAAATGAGCAACTTCGCGATCTAATGTAATACTCTCTATTCCACGATGTGCTTTCAAAAGAATTGTGCCACCAGGTGTTTCGTAACATCCCCGACTTTTCATGCCTACAAAACGATTTTCTACAAGGTCGAGTCGCCCAATACCATGCTTACCGCCCAACTCATTTAATTTAGCTAATAATTCGTGTGGTTTTAAGTGTTTGCCATCGATCGCAATCAAATCACCTTTCGCAAACTCTAATTCAATAACCTGTGGTTCGTCTGGCGCCTTTTCTGGTGCAACTGTCCAACGCCACATGGCTTCCTCTGCTTCAGCGTTTGGATCTTCTAAATGTCTTCCCTCAAAACTAATATGCAGTAGGTTCGCATCCATCGAATAAGGTGCGCCACCATTTTTATGCTTCATCTCTACAGGAATACCATTTTTTTCAGCGTAGGCTAAAAGTTTTTCACGAGACAACAAGTCCCATTCACGCCAAGGTGCTATTACCTTGATTCCGGGCTCTAGAGCGTAATAGCCTAGTTCAAAACGCACTTGATCATTACCTTTACCGGTTGCACCATGAGAAACTGAATCAGCGCCAGTTAAGCGTGCAATTTCAATTTGGCGTTTAGCAATCAGAGGTCGAGCAATCGAAGTGCCCAATAAATATTCCCCTTCATAAATCGTATTTGCCCTAAACATCGGAAACACAAAATCTCTGACAAACTCTTCACGCAAATCATCGATAAAAATATTTTCTGGCTTAATGCCAAATTGAATCGCTTTTGCTCGAGCTGGCTCAAGCTCTTCACCCTGTCCTAAATCAGCTGTAAAAGTCACAATTTCACAGTGATACGTATCTTGCAACCACTTTAGAATGACGCTGGTATCAAGCCCACCGGAATACGCTAAAACTACTTTATGAATATCTGCCATTTTTCTACCATTTAATTAAATTGACCACACAATAAAAACTCCATCAAAGCCTTTTGCACATGCAAGCGATTCTCAGCCTCTTCCCAAACGACACTTTGAGGGCCATCAATAACTCCACTAGAGACTTCCTCGCCACGATGGGCTGGCAAACAATGCATAAATAATGCATCCGGCTGAGCTACTGACATCTTTTGCTCATCAACAATCCAATCAGCAAAGGCCTTTAAGCGCTCCTGGTTCTCTTTTTCGAAGCCCATACTAGTCCATACATCTGTCGTTACCAAATGAGCGCCCATGCAGGCATCTACAGGGTTATCGAATACTTTTAGATGCTGCGCTTCTGCCTCACTAATGCGTGACATATCGAGGGGATAACTAGACGGTCCCGAAAAATGAAATTGAAAATTTAATATTCGGGCTGCCTGTAACCAGGTGTAGGCCATATTATTGGCATCTCCAACCCAAGTCACAACTTTTCCAGCAATATCCCCACGTAATTCATGGAAAGTAAAGATATCCGCTAAAACTTGGCAGGGATGAAATTCATTCGTTAAACCATTGATCACCGGAACTCGAGAATTAGCGGCAAAACGCTCTAAGATATCTTGTCCAAAAGTCCGAACCATGATGATGTCAGTCATCCGGGAAATAACCTGCGCCGCATCTTCCACAGGTTCGCCACGCCCCAATTGAGTATCACGCGTATTTAAATATACCGCATGCCCGCCCAACTGAAACATTCCCGCTTCAAAAGATAACCTTGTTCTTGTTGAGTTCTTTTCAAAGATCATGGCTAAGGTCCTATCATGCAAAGGATGCCAAGTCTCATAAGCCTTAAACTTATGCTTCAAAATTTTAGAACGATCTAAAATATAGGCATACTCATCAGTACTGAGGTCAGTAAACTGAAGATAGTGCCGAAGTGGAACTTTTAATTGCGTCATAAAAAATTATTGATGATATAAATAGGTATTGTATTCAAACAACAAGCGTTAAACTTTTTTAGTCCCCTTAGTTAACTAAAGTTTCTCATTATTTCACCCGCCTATTCTTCTCTTCCAAAATTGATTCATAAACAGTTTCTTATACAAGGTATCACGTCAAGCGGTAAAGTGTTTCGACCTAGCGACTGGATAGATCGGCTTTGCGGTGTTATGGCACCCTTCAGACCTAAAGATGACCATGGTGATCCTCGCTTCACTAACTCGCCATATGTTCGCCCAGAAATAATCAGTGGTGTCAAATGCGTTATTGTTGACGAACGATTAAGCGAAATTGACCCTCGTGCACTAGATTTTGTATTGGGTTTTGCAAAAGACAATGATTTATTGCTGACTGAAATCTGCGAATTAACACCAATATCGAATCCCTCCACAAAATAAAAGTCCGCCAAAGGCGGACTTTTTACTAAATATTTCTTGTTTTTAGCTGGTCATGCCTTTAACCGCTGCAGATAAACGTGATTTTTGACGAGAAGCTGTGTTCTTGTGAATAATTTTTTTATCAGCGATTTGATCAATTGTTGACTGAGCTGCCAAAAATACTTTAGCTGCCGCCTCTTTATCGCCTGTGCTGACGGCTTTACGAACAGACTTAATTGCTGTTCTTAAACGTGAACGCAAACTAGAATTGTGCGCGTTTTGTTTTACTGCTTGACGAGCGCGCTTGCGGGCTTGTGCTGTATTTGCCATATTATTTACTCAATTTCTTTCAAGATATGAAGGCATTTTCATGTCATTCATTACAAAATTTAGGTTAAGCGTTCAAACTTCAATTTCAACTTATTCATGAAGTTTAGAAAACGTAATCCATTATTATAACTGAACAAAGTTATTTTGACTACTCCCCCCAATATAGGGCAAACTTAAAGCGTGAACCTTTTATCAACCGCATTAAAAGTTAGTAGCATGACCATGCTCTCTCGAGTTCTAGGACTCGTGCGAGAGACCCTCATTGCTAGGGCATTTGGCGCATCTGAAATGACCGATGCTTTCAATGTAGCTTTTCGAATCCCTAATTTATTAAGGCGCCTTTTTGCAGAAGGTGCATTTTCGCAAGCTTTTGTGCCCATTTTGGGCGAAGTTAATGAAAAAAATGGGCCAATTGCTACAAAACAGCTAATTAGTGTGGTCGCCACCTTGCTTTTTTGGAGTTTACTGATAACGGTCATTATTGGAGTCGTATTTGCCCCATACCTGGTTTTAGCCATAGCTTCAGGATTTAAAAGTTCAACGAGCTATGAGATGAGCGTTGTTCTAACGCGAATGATGTTTCCTTATATTGGCTTTATTTCTCTAGTCTCCCTAGCTGCGGGTATTTTAAATACGAATAAAAACTTCTTAATTCCAGCATTTACGCCAGTTTTACTGAATTTGGGAATGATTACGGGCTCTTTAATCATCGCCCCCTATTTCACAACACCGATTTACGGGCTTGGACTGGGTGTGATGATTGGTGGTATTTTGCAATTAGCTCTCCAAGTACCAGCTTTAATGCGTGTTGGCATGATGCCCCAAATTCATCTAGGTTGGAAGGCCATAAAAGATGCCTCAAAAAATACAGAGGCAAAAAGAATACTCAAATTGATGGTACCAGCAATCTTTGCTGTTTCTGTCAGCCAACTTTCTCTCATCATTAACACAAATATTGCTTCTCACCTTATGGCCGGCAGCGTCTCTTGGCTATCATATGCAGATCGATTGATGGAGTTTCCAACTGCTTTATTAGGCGTTGCTGTTGGTACCGTTCTTCTCCCGAGTCTGAGTAAAGCTAACACCATGGGTGATACCCGGCACTCAAGTGAATTAATTCATTGGGGAATGCGTCTAACTTTTCTTTTATCTGCACCAGCAGCATTAGCGCTTTTCCTGTTTGGCACTCCTCTTGCAGCAAGTTTGTACCATTACGGAAAATTTACAGCGCTCGATGTTGAAATGACTCGGATGGCTCTTCAGGCTTATGGTGTTGGCCTCATTGGGCTGATCTTGATTAAAATCCTAGCGCCTGGTTTTTATGCTAAACAAGATATTCGCACTCCTGTAAAAATCGGTATTTTGGTGCTCATTTTTACGCAATGTATGAATCTGGTTTTTGTCCCATATTTCCAACATGCTGGACTAGCATTATCGATTGGACTAGGTGCTTGCTTAAATGCCGCGCTACTTTGGCTAGGTCTAGTCAGAAAGGGAGCTTTAACCATCCGTGGACAAGGTTGGTGGGCTTTCTTTTTAAAGCTCTTAATAGGATTAATTGTTTTCGGTAGTGTTCTCTTTTTCGGCGCGAATCATCATGATTGGATTGCCTTAGGAGAAAAACCCCTCATTAGAATTCTCCTGATGCTTGGCTGGGGAGGTTTAGCTATGGTAATGTATTTCATCGTACTCAAAATTTGTGGATTTAACTACAAAGAGCTTTTAAGACACACTCATTAATTCATGCCAACAAAACATTTAGATTACTTTCAATCACTGGTCGCAGATGATGCACATTTTCCACTTACCGAGGCAGTCATTGCCATTGGTCAACATGCTTACCCAGCTTTAGATGTTCAAGCAACTCTTGATGAAATCGATAGCATGGTCAATAAACTCAAAACAAGGTTTACAGCTGAAACTACTGACCTTCAGAAATTACAATATCTGAAGTATTTCTTTTTTCAAGAAATGCATTTTGAACTGAATCCGAATGATTACTACGATCCAGAAAACTCTTATTTACATAGCTTATTGCAAAAACGTCGTGGGATTCCTATTTCTTTGTCGATCTTGCTCATGGAATTTGGTCTACAAATAGGGCTTCAAATACGAGGGATATCATTCCCTAATCATTTTTTAGTCCGCATCTCATTACCTCAAGGAGAGGTTGTAATGGATCCTACAACAGGATCGTCACTTTCAAAAAATGAGCTACAAGCTATGTTGGATCCTTATTTAGATTCTCAAGGGTATCGAGGCGAACTTGCACTACCTTTAAGTTTATTTTTACGCAGTTCTAGCCCGAGAGAAATTCTATCGCGCTTTCTGCGCAATTTAAAAGCGATTTATACCCATCAAGAACGGTGGGAAAGACTATTAGGAGTCCAAGAACGCTTAGTCATATTGCTCCCAAATGAAATGGACGAGATTCGTGATCGTGGCTTAGCCTTGGCTCAATTAGACTATACCCGACCCGCTATCGATGACATGCAAAGGTATTTGAATAGTAATCCAAATGCGCAAGATGCCGCGGATATCCGAGAGCAACTTTTAGAATTAGAGCGTTCTCTCAAGCTCCATTGACACAAGGATTGATCATCTCTTTTGCGCCAAGTTCCCTTTAGTGGGATTTAAGTCTGATCCGTTTTCATCGACTGTACCAATTTAAACAGTCCGGCAATCACGGTTGGAATGATTGCTGCGCTAGCCCCGATTAAAACGATGGCATTTAAGTTATCTCGAATAACTGGAAGGTTCCCAAAGAAGTAACCGCAAACAGAAAGAATTCCACTCCATAATACGGCGCCAATGATGTTATAGATCTGGAATTTTTGATGGTTCATATGTGAAACGCCAGCAACAAATGGTGCAAAGGACCTAACGAGTGGTACAAACCTTGCCAAAATGATGGTTTTACCTCCATGCTTTTCAAAGAAGGCATGCGTTTTTTCTAAGGCCTTTTGATCAATCCATTTGGCCTTTTTAATATCAATTCGATCAACTAAATATTTTCCAATCCAAAAATTAATCGTATTACCAATGGTAGCTGATGCAATTAAAACGATATTGAGTATGACAAAATTGAGTTGTCCACTAGCGCAAAAAGCTCCTGCGGCAAAGATTAATGTATCGCCAGGTAAAAAAGGAAAAATAACAAAGGCTGTTTCTGAAAAAATCACCGCGCTCAAGATGAAATAGGCTAAGGTGCCATACTCTGCGAGATGGTCGCCAATGTGCATCACATACTGAAATAAGGAGGTTAATTGTTCCACGTCCGACATCTTAACAGTTTTAAACAACTCTGAAGTCCTCTCATGCGAAAATAAACTTATGACAAGAAACCCTATTCGAACTCTTCCAGACCAACTAATCAGCCAAATTGCTGCAGGGGAAGTTATTGAGCGGCCGAGTGCTGTAGTCAAAGAACTTCTCGAAAATGCGATTGACGCCAAATCGACTGCAATTGATATTCGGCTCGAAGAAGGTGGCACTTCCAGAATTGTGATAACAGATGACGGTATAGGGATTGTTCAAAAGGAGCTCATGTTGGCCTTAACGCGACATGCCACGAGTAAGATTTATAGTCTAGAAGATCTTGAATCGGTGATGACCATGGGATTTCGTGGCGAAGCACTCGCTTCTATCGCCGCTGTGGCAAAAGTCTCTTTAACAACCCGAACCGCCAATGATGATCATGCTTATGCTATCGACAATACATCGTTTGAGATAAAGCCGTCTGCAGGAGATTTTGGGACTCGCATTGATGTGCAAGACTTGTTTTTTAATACTCCAGCAAGAAGGAAGTTCTTAAAATCAACCAGTACAGAGTTCGGGCATTGTGTGGAGGCGATTAAGCGCTGTGCTTTAGCTAATCCTCATATTGCCTTTTCTATTTGGCATAACGGTAAACCTCTACACCGTTGGATCGGAGGCTCCTTGGACATGCGTGCCGACGAAATACTTGGTGCGGAATTCCATGCAGCAAAACTACCGCTCCAAATTGGATCTGAGCTGATTCAACTAGATGGATTTATCGGTGCGCCTACGGCCAGTCGAGCAAGGGCAGATCAGCAATATATTTTTGTTAATCATCGCTTTGTAAAAGATAAGCTCATTCATCATGCGATCCGAAGTGCCTACCAAGACGTCCTGCATGGAGATCGCCAACCTGTTTTGTTATTAAATCTCTCCATTGATCCTGAACTTGTGGATGTCAATGTTCACCCAGCAAAAATTGAAGTCCGTTTTAGAGATAGTCGTGCTGTGCATCAGTTTGTCTACCACTCCATCAAGGACAGACTAGCTCATGGGGCTGGGCAATCGAAAATTGATGATGCAGAGTTGTCGCCAATCTCTTCAGAAGCCATCTCACCTTCACCATCAAATGTTACGCGAGAAATACAACCCGGCTTTAAGGGGTCGTCTTTTAATCAAAATCTACGACTTCACTTACCAGTCAACGCATCTGTTAAAACATCGATGGAGCAACTGCTGTCGAGTAATCATTCCTTATCGTCTAGTCATACTAGTTCGATTTCGAATATGAAAGAAGAAGCAGATTATCCCTTGGGTTATGCCATTGCCCAGCTGGCTGGAGTCTATATCTTGGCACAAAATCAACATGGACTGGTTCTAGTTGACATGCATGCCGCTCATGAAAGAGTCTTGTATGAACAATTAAAAACGCATTTAGGAAGCCAAATTGCTATCCAATCGCTTTTAGTACCAGTGGTCATGAATGCTAGCCGTCTCGAGATCTCTTTAGTCACGGAAAATCAAACATTATTAAATGAATTAGGCTTTGATATTTCGGCAATGGGTCCAGAGCAGTTAGGTATTCGTTCCCTACCAGCCCTGCTCAGTAAGGCAGATCCAGTTCCTTTAGTACGATCTCTGATTAATGATCTCGATGAAATTGGTTCAACCCAAATGCTAGATGCAGCAAAGCACGAAAGGTTAGCCTCAAAAGCTTGCCATGCAGCGGTGCGCGCACATCGACTTTTAACCACCCCAGAAATGAATGCTCTATTGCGTCAAATGGAAGCAACCGACCGTGCAGATCAATGCAACCACGGACGCCCAACCTGGATCCAGCTTAGTGTTCAAGACTTAGATAAGTTGTTTTTACGAGGTCGTTAATTTCTTATCTATGACATTTTCTGAACACCCTTTAGAAAATATTCTTGCTATTGTTGGCCCTACCGCAAGCGGTAAGAGTTCATTATCATTTGAACTCTCTCATCAAGCTCGTCAAAGAGGCCTTACCATTGAATTAATTAGTATGGACTCCGCATTAGTCTATCGAGGTATGGATATTGGCACTGCAAAGCCTTCAACTTTAGATCGTGAGCAGGTCAAACATCACGGTATTGATATTCGCGATCCATGGCAAAGTTACTCTGCCGCTCAGTTTGCAAAAGATGTTATTACTTGGGTACAAGAAATCCGGCAAAGAGGGAATTATCCTGTCATCGTTGGTGGCACCATGCTTTACTGGAGAGCCCTAATGCAAGGACTCACTGATTTACCAGCATCTAGTGCTGAAGTGCGCCAAGAGATTGCGCTTCAAGCAAATCAATTTGGTTGGGATAGCCTTTACAGGAATTTACAAGAGATTGACCCATTGACGGCAAAACGCCTTCCATCAGGCGATACCCAACGAATTTCACGCGCGCTTGAGATTTATGCCATGACCGGTCAAACCATGTCATCTCTTTTGCAAAAAAACCCCTATGCATCCTCACGTGACGAATCTTCATTTTCTCATCTGTTAATTTCACTCGAGCCAGAAAATAGAAGCTGGCTTCATCAAAGAATAGAAGAGCGCTTTTACAAGATGTTAAAGAATGGATTTTTACACGAAGTAGAACACCTCCTCCTGCAAGAAAATATACATTCCAATCTCCCATCAATGCGAGCTGTAGGCTATCGCCAAGCCATTGAGTATCTAGGGGCAACAATTACCGAAGCAGAGTTTATCCAAGCCGGGCTTGCCGCTAGTCGGCAACTAGGCAAACGTCAGCTCACCTGGTTGCGTGCCATGCCTAGTCGGCAAACTGTTGATCCTAGCACACCTGAATTCACCAAAAAGGCCATAGATCTCTGTTTAAAGCAGATCGATTTGATGACTACATAACAACCGTTTGATGAGCCCCAGGAGGTCGTTCTACGATTTCGCCGATCTGGTAAGTAGTGATTCCTCTTTGCTGTAAGAAATCAATCGCCTGAATAGCGTCTTGTCGCGATAAAATAATAGCCATACCAATGCCGCAGTTAAACACACGGTGCATCTCATGATCGTCTACTCCGCCTGCTTGGGCCAACCATTGAAACAATTTTGGCATCTTCCAAGTTTCACGATGTAATACCGCTTGAACATGAGTAGGTAAAACACGAGGAATATTTTCAACTAAACCACCACCTGTAATATGGGCCATACCTTTGATATTGACTTGATTGAGCAGCTCCAAAACAGGTTTTACATAAATCTGTGTAGGTGTCATCACCACTTCTTTAAGTGATTTTCCATCTAAATCGAGGTTAGGACTGGCGCCACTTCGTTCGATGACTTTACGGATCAATGAATATCCATTGGAATGTGCTCCACTGGAGGCAAGTCCGATCACGACATCACCCGGCATAATTTCTTTGCCCGTGATAATTTTTGATTTTTCAACAACACCAACCGCAAAGCCAGCTAAATCATACTCACCATCTGGGTACATACTGGGCATTTCAGCGGTTTCACCACCAATCAATGCACATCCTGCGATCTCACAGCCTTTTGCGATTCCTCCAACAACGGTTGCTGCAACATCAACATTTAACCGGCCACATGCAAAATAATCTAAGAAAAACAAGGACTCAGCCCCCTGCACGAGGATATCATTCACACTCATAGCGACTAAATCCTGCCCGACAGTATCATGAACCTGCCACTCAAAAGCGAGTTTTAGTTTTGTACCTACGCCATCAGTTCCAGATACCAACACCGGCTCTTTATAGCGTTTGGGGACTTCAAATAGGGCTCCAAATCCACCAATACCAGCCAAAACACCCTCACGCATCGTTTTCTTAGCAAGAGGCTTGATTCTTTCTACCAAAGCGTCTCCAGCATCAATGTCCACACCAGCATCTTTATATGACAAACCCTTCGAGCGGTCATT
>CAIPQU010000032.1 GCA_903867305.1 uncultured beta proteobacterium | reverse complement strand
CCCCCAATAAAAAACCGTCAAGACCACCTCAATAAGTAAGCAGGAACTCAGTTGCCAGCTTAACGTTCTACACATACACATTAACAAACAAATCCCGAGAACCCAGACGAGTGCAATGGTGTACCTATAGGTGTACCTGTTTATAATTTTTTGATTTATTGAATTTAGCCCACAACCACCAGAGCCTTTAATTGATTGGTCGGGACGGTGTGATTCGAACACACGACCCCTTGCACCCCATAAAGGTGCTGCATAATTGCATCTAGTCCCACCCCATCTCATCAATACCATTTAAACCCTTTATTTATATAGAATAGTCTTATTGCATTAACTTATGCAGTGTCATATACTATCAACGAATCTTATGCAAAAGTGTACCTGTAGGTGTACCTGTAACCAAGAGTATATATATGAGCCTGACAGACAGAAAAGTTAATTCAATCAAGAGTAATGAGAAAGAGCAAGCGTTTAGTGACGGGGCGGGGCTGTACTTGAGGGTGTACCCATCTGGTAACAAAGAATGGCGTTATAGATACAAAGTTAATGGCGTTGGGAAATGGTATTTCTTAGGAATCTACCCTGCTCTAAGCCTAGCGAATGCAAGAATTGAGGCACATAAAGCTAAAGCTATGCTTCGAAATGGCGAAGACCCGAGCGATGCAAAGAAGCTAGCCATCAAAACCAAAGCTCAAGAAGCCGCAAAGCAAAATGCAAGAATATCTACACAAGAGCTATTTAACAGGTGGGTAAAGTTTGACTTAGCAAATCGTAAAGATGGCGGCGTTGAAGTTATTAGATGCTTCCAAAAAGATGTATTACCAATAATCGGTGCATTACCTGCAGAGGAAGTAACAAAGGCTCAAATAGCTTCGATTATAGATAGTTGTTTAGCAAGGGGCTCAGACAGAATGGCGAAAGTTGTGCTCTCATTAATTCGTCAAATGTTTAGATTCGCTCAAGACCGAGACATTATTCAGACTGACCCAACCGCAACAATCAGAAAAAATAAGATTGGCAAGCCAGATACGCCACGTGAGAGATTCTTAAGCGAAGCGGAAATAAAAGAACTCACCAAGAAAATTGAGTCCGCTGGTCTAGGGACACCAACTAAATTAGCAATATGGATTGCTTTAGCTACAGGATGTAGGATTGGTGAGCTAATAAAAGCTAAATGGGCTGATTTTGATTTCAAAGCAAAGACATGGCTGATAGTTCCTGAAAATAGCAAAAATGGTAAGCCAATTACAGTACACCTGTCGAATTTTGCCTTGGGTAACTTAAAGGAACTAAAACAAATACAGCCAGACAGCGTTTGGGCATATCCAAATAAAGATAACACCACACACCTAAATACAAAAACGATTACCAAGCAGATTGGTGACAGGCAATTTGGCGAAAGAACAAAATTAGCTAATCGAAGCAAGAACACCTCTGCACTCCTTTTAAAGGGGGGGAAATGGACTCCACACGACCTTAGACGAACAACGGCAACCTTAATGACGGCTCTTGGCGTACTCCCAGATATTGCTGATAAGTGCTTGAACCACTTGGAACAAAATAAGATGCGCCGGACTTATATTCAGAATTCATACACCAACGAAATGAAACAAGCTTGGACGTTACTTGGCGAACGTCTCGAGCTGCTAACAAACCATAAAGCTGGAAATGTAATAACAGCAAAGTTTGGTACAAAATGAGCACTCCCAAGAAAACTAAACTTGTATTAAAAAACATTCGAAGCGGAAAACAGGCTTCTAGCCAAGACGCTAAATTAGTTCTTCAACTTAAAGCGGACGAACTAAACTCTCTTGGGTTTGGTGGCGGAATTGTTGATGCCTTACTACCCCAAACCGCCAAAGAAAAAGCTAAACTTACGAACAAAAAGATAAACTACAAGGTTGCGGAAGTTGAATCAAGAGCCACTGAAAATAGTATTTTGCGAGATTATTTTCAAAGTAATAATTTTATGGTGGCTCTTGGGCAATGGTTCCAAAACTACCATCAAAATGCAGGTAACT
The DNA here is from genome assembly GCA_903867305.1 of uncultured beta proteobacterium. GTDB lineage: Bacteria > Pseudomonadota > Gammaproteobacteria > Burkholderiales > Burkholderiaceae > Polynucleobacter. The sequence continues at coordinate 10,653 of CAIPQU010000032.1, read as the reverse complement.
TTACTATTGAGCGCATCACCACCCTACTAGAAGCCTCACAAAAAACCCTAATTGACTCCGGGGCTGGCACAGACCCCAAATTATTAGATTTACAAAATATCTTTACAAAATACGCACCCGAATTATTCTATATAAAAAGAAAAAAACAATGGTGGGAAGCAGGAATCAAAAGTCGGAAGCGGCGGAAAACATAAGGTAGCTAAGAACTAATTCAATATAAAAGCTAGAGTTAAGCCCCAAAATATAGTAATTTTAGGAGAATTGAGTCTTCATCAACAACGTTGGAGATTCAATGAATAGCACAGTAAAAATCGCAACAAAAAATGAGCACTCGTTCATTAGGCAGCCTCAAGTTTTAACCGAATACGCACCCTTTAGTGCTAGTACACTCTGGAGAAAAATTAAGGACGGCACCTTCCCATCACCAGTTAAGCTCTCCCCTGCTGTAACAGCATGGAAAGTAAAGGACTTAGTGGAGTGGCAAGCTAACCCTATGGGCTACAAATCGAAGGGGCCAATATGATTCCTAAAATTTACCTAGCTGGAAAAATAACAAAGGATTGTTGGAGGCACAAACTTATAAGGGGGTTAAGGGGGGCAGACTGGAAAGACTCGCCACTTCATTGTTCACACTATTACCCAAGCTTTTATTATGTTGGACCGTTTTTCACATCATGTGACCACGGATGTTTTCATGGTGATTCAAAGCACGGCATGTCTGGAGGGTCAGTTTCTTGGTGTAACGAGGATATTTATATAAGTAAGAGAGGTGTTTTTGGTCGGTGCATCAAGGGGGTGGAATGTTCTGACGTTATTTTTGCTTATATTTCCACAAGGGATGCATTTGGAACCTTGGCAGAGCTTGGTGTGGCTTTGTACCTTAAAAAGCACGTAGTAATTTGCTATGGACCCGAGGTTACTTCAGAGATAAAAGATGATTTTTGGTTTGTGAACTCCCCCTCTAAGAAGGTCTACTTTAATGTCCTTGAGGAGCAAGTACCTGAGTACTTTAAATTAGTAATCGAAGATTTACATCGTCTTCAGGTATCACGAATATGAAACTAATTTTTTCAATGGGTATAAACAAGTTTGACAACCGCCCAAAGCAGTTAGTAGCCGGAAGTTTCAGCGAGTTCAAAGAGACCATAAACAAGCATAGAAGCTTAAAGAAGGGGGAGACTTACATTGCAGCAGCATTTAATAAAGGCAGGCATAAGGATTCTGACAAATACCCTGACGAAGCTCATTATCGAAGCAAAGAACTGGCAATGCCTAGAGCGTTTTCTCCATTTGATTGTGATTGGTTTGATTCGCCCGAAACCTATCAACAACTGCTTGGACTTTTAGGGAATTACCAAGGCTTTGGCTATGAGACATGGAGCCATACATCAAAAAACCCAAGAGCCCGAGCAATACTAGCCCTAAGTCGAACAGTGAATGCAGAAGAAAGCGTAATAGTTTGTAAGCAGATTCAGAAGACTATTGAGTTGAATATTGGACTAGGAAAAATAAAGTTTGACGAGTCTGTTTACAAGCTTGAACAACCAATCTATACACCGCCTAAAGATGCTTCTTTTTATGATTTTGATGGGGAAGTTGTTGATGTCGAAAAAACTTTATCTCAAGCATCTGCTTTAGCTAGCATGAAGATGTGTTCAGTCACTAAAGCAATTTTGGTAAAAACACCTCCTGATGAAACCCCAAGACAAATTGCTCAACTGAAAGAAATGCTTAGTTTTATATCAGCTGACTGTGACTACGAAACCTATAGGCGTATTGTGTGGGCAATATTAAGTACTCAGTGGTCTTGTGCGGAGGATATTGCATATGACTGGAGTAAAAGTGCCCCAGAAGTTTTTAATGAGAGAATATTTTGGGACTTAGTAAATCACTTCGACCTAGACAGAGCCAACTGCCCTTCCGTTGGAAGTATTAGATTTTTAGCTGAAGACGGGGGCTGGCGTGGCGCTTAAAGAACTTCAACAACGTTTTGCCTTGTTTGACACTTCAGGTGAAATGTGGGTAATAGACCTTGAACAGATTGAAAAAATAAAATCCGGTGTGTCAACTGAGGATATTGGTTTCTACAAAAAGGGGTCAGCCGAAATAAAAATGAAGCGGTTTTTGGAAGGGCTAGCTGTATCTTCAGACCCTAAGACTATCATCAGTCAATTTTGGACAAGTCCAAATACAATCGAATTTAAAGGCTTAGCCTTCAGCCCACTGTCTACACCACCGAGTATTTTAAATTTCTGGGTGAATAGTCTCGTAGAACCAAAGCAAGGTGATTGGTCGCAACTACGTTTGTTTATAGAGGAAATTATTTCTAGTGGCTCAAATGAGTGTTCAGAATACATCATCAATTTCTTGGCACACATGCTTCAATATCCCGAGAAAAAGCCGGGAATTATTATCGTTCTTCTTGGTTCACAGGGAACTGGTAAGGGGACTTTCTTTAATTTACTTCGAAAAATATGGTCTAGAACCACTCTTCAAGTTAATGATGTTGAGCACGTTGTCGGAAACTTTAATGCTGTCCTTGAGCAGAACTACGTTGTTTGTATGGACGAAGCATTGTTCGTGGGAGAGCGGAAAAAGCTTGAACGTTTAAAGTCGCTTATTACTGAACCTGTACTTCGCATTGAACAGAAACACCAACCTTCAAGAACAATCGCTTCTTTTCATAGATTTTTTGCTGCAAGTAATAGCGAACAGTTTGCCCATATCGAAAAGGATGACCGTAGATTTGTTTTCTTAAAAGTCAGCGACTCCCAAAAGAGCAACCTAGAATATTTTGATGCAATCCATAAGCTATTAGATGATGAAGCTGTAATTAGTGCCATGGTGTATGACCTACTTAAAATTGATTTATCAATCTTTAACCCTAGGTTAAGACCTAAAACTAATGAGCACATCAATCAAAAATTACAATCTCTAAACGGATTTGAAAGGTATTGGTTTGAGGCACTGCACTCTAAAAACCTAGGGTGTGTAGATAGCTCTTTCAATGATTGGAGCGAAGCACGGTTTGTGTCGACAGAATCTCTTACATCAAGTTATAAATCATTCAATAAAAATGCCGATAGGCATGGGGTTTTTCAGGCGAGAGACATCGCCAAGAGTCTACAAAAACTTTGTCCAAGCGCTAAAAAAGATAAAGGAAAATCTTTCCACGGCAAAGAAGCTAGAGGGTACTCCTTGCCACAAATTGACATAGCTAGGGGGGAGTTTGAATCCGCAATCGGTGGCGTAATTGATTGGGGGGATGGGTATGAGAGTTATGATGAATAAGCGACACATAAGACAGGAGAGAGACGGCTTAATGTCTGAAAATAATCTAATAAATTCATATGCTTATAAGACTCAGACAGATAGGACACTTATTTTTAAAAAAATATATATACATACAACAGGAGCTTGAAAATGCTACGAAACTTTTTTGAATTTATCTGTCTTTAATGTCTTTTCCGTCTTCATGAACAGTCTATTTGCATAGGTATAGCGATTAAAGAAAAAAAGCGTCCTCGAACGACCCCCTACATACGTTGTAATTTAACTTAAGGAACTTTACATATGCCACTACCCTCAGTTATTCATGGCGCAAAACAATGTACCGTTAACTGTAAAAGAACTGGTATCCGTTGTAAGAACCCTTGCGCATTTGGCTCAAAAAGAGCGTGCAGGCTTCACGGGTCTCATCGCTCAAAAAATGTTTTAAAAGGTGCAAACCACCCGCAGTATAGGCACGGTGAAAGAACTAAAGACTCAATTGAAGAACACCAGAAAACACAATTGCGGTTGCATACGTTGGAAGAAATCGGTCATCATATTAAGCTGTTTGTTGAAGGCTCGCCACGAACCCGAGGAAGAAAGCCGACAGGTTGGGAACCGCTGGACTTAAATGACCCTAATCAGCTAGCTCTTGCAATACTGAAGACGATTAAAGAATAATTCAAAGTTCTATGGCTAAAATAGGTTAAATCAACTAAATATCTAAAAATGTCAGAAGAACAACGTAAACAGCTACAGACCCAGCTTTGGAATATCGCCAACACTTTACGTGGGAAGATGGGTGCGGATGAGTTCAGGGACTACATCCTTGGCTTTATCTTTTACAAGTACCTATCTGAGAAGGTTCAGCGCTTTGCTGACGAGCAACTAAAACAAGAAAATCTTAATTATGCCGACCTAAAAGAAGGTAAAGATGATGAGTACATCACTGCTCTGGAAGATGCATGCCTTGACGAACTGGGTTATTTCTTAAAGCCATCTGAACTCTTCCATTACATCGCAACAAAGGGGAGTAATCAGAACGACTCAAATAACATAGGTGCTAGCCACAACTTTATTCTGGGTGACTTAACCAAGATTCTGAAAAACATTGAGCAAAGTACTTTAGGTACTGAGAGTGAAGAAGAGTTCGCTAACTTGTTTGAGGATTTAGACTTGACCTCAATGAAGCTGGGTAAAACGGAAAAAGAGAAAAACGACCTCATTTCCAAGGTTCTTGTTCACCTTGATGCGATTGACTTTAATCTATCCGATGCAACCGCTGACGTGCTAGGGGATGCCTACGAGTACCTGATTGGTGAGTTTGCAAGCGGCGCTGGAAAAAAAGCTGGCGAGTTCTATACACCACAGCCCGTCTCTGCCCTTCTTGCCAAAATCGTAACCGCCAACAACAAGAACTTAAAGTCAGTTTACGACCCTACATGCGGGTCTGGCTCGTTGTTATTGAGGGTAAAGAAAGAAGCGAAGCAAGTCGGCAAGATTTATGGTCAAGAGCTAAACAGAACAACATACAACTTAGCTCGTATGAACATGATTCTGCATGACGTCCACTTTTCTGACTTTGACATTAAGCAAGAGGATACTCTTGAGAAACCGCAACATTTAGGTATGAAGTTTGATGCTATCGTTGCTAACCCACCGTTCTCGGCTAAGTGGAGTGCTAGCCAGTTGTTCATGAATGATGACCGTTTTAGTGCGTACGGTAAACTTGCACCCAACAGTAAAGCCGACATGGCATTTATTCAGCATATGGTCTATCACTTGTCAGATGAAGGTACTTTAGCGGTTTTAATGCCTCATGGTGTGCTTTTTAGGGGTGGTGCTGAAGGTCACATTCGGCAGTATTTAATCGAGGAACTGAATTGTTTGGATGCAGTCATCGGACTTCCAGCAAATATCTTTTATTCAACCGGGATACCGACCTGTGTGCTGGTCTTTAAGAAGTGTCGTAAGAATTCAGATAACATCCTGTTTATTGATGCTAGTAATGACTTTGAGAAGGTCAAAACAACGAATATCATCCGACCCGAAGACACCGCCAAGATTATTGATACATACCATGCCAGAAAAGACATAGAAAAATATGCCAAGGTAGCAAGTATTGAAAGCATTAAATCCAATGACTACAACCTGAATATCCCACGTTACGTAGATACCTTTGAAGCAGAAGAACAGATTGACCTAGATGCGATAGCAAATGAACTCAAAGCACTGGATATTGCTGGCATTGAAACAGAAAAAACTATTGCATCGTTCTGTAAAGAACTTGGTATTGAACCACCGTTTGAGGTGAAGTAATGCAACCGAGATTAAGGTTTAAAACCCTATCGTCTGAAAGTAAAATATTCGAAACTAATATAGGAGATGTTGCTACAATCCGAAGTGGCTCCAGCCCATCTAATTTTATTCTTCGAGATTCTGGGTTATTCCCATTTCTAAAGGTTGAGGAATTAAACAACTGCCAAAAATATCAACAAGTAAGCAGAAATTACACCGATAAAAACAAGGGTTCAGTACCTAAAAATTCAATTATTTTTCCTAAAAGGGGTGCGGCTATCATGACAAACAAGGTGAGAATTACATCTCAAGAATCCCTGCTTGATAGTAATCTTATGGCACTAATACCAATTACAGAGAAAGTAAATTATGAATATTTATACCAGTTTTTAGTTAAAGAAGAATTACATCGAATTGCTGATACCTCATCAATTCCGCAGATAAACAATAAACATATTGAACCATTAAAAATAACATTGCCGAGTCTAATCGAGCAGGGAAAAATAGCAAGTTTTCTGTCAGCAGTTGATGAAAAAATATCCCAACTCACAAAGAAACATGAACTCCTGACCCAGTATAAAAAAGGTGTAATGCAGAAGATATTTAGCCAAGAGCTACGGTTTAAAGCTAATGATGGAGCTGGTTACCCTGATTGGGAAGAGGTAATATTAGATAATATTCTTGATAAAAACTCCCTCAAAAATAAAGGGAGGAAGCATAAATTAGTTCAAAGTGTAAGTAATAAGTATGGATTTATAAATCAAGATGAGCTATTTGAAGATAGGAGAATTGCCAGTAAAGATACTTCAAATTACTATGTAATAGGTAAAAATTGTTTTGCTTACAATCCATCTCGTATTGATGTTGGTTCTTTAGCTTATAAAAGTGACGAGCTAATATCTGTAATAAGCCCTCTTTATATTTCCTTTTATGCTAAACGTGAAATCATTAATGATTATTTTTTATTAAACTGGTTTAGTTCAGAAGAGTTTACTTCACAAATGAACTCATCATTTGAGGGCAGTGTTAGAAATACTCTTAGTTATGAATCTCTAACAAAAATTTCAATTACATATCCTTGTTTAACTGAGCAAACCAAAATAGCATCCTTCCTTTCAGCTATTGACGATAAAATACAAAACACTCAAGCCCAACTAGAATCAACTAAGCAATATAAGCAAGGTCTACTCCAACAAATGTTTGTCTAATGAATACGCAATCTGAATACGCCCTAGAAGAGTCATTAATTTCCCAACTAGAGGGGATGGAGTATTCACGTGTGGTTATTGATAATGAAGCTGGCATGCTTGCTAACCTAAAAAGTCAATTGGAAGTTCATAACAAAATCACCTTCACTAACAACGAATTCAACCGTATTCTGAACCATCTCAATACTGGTGGTGTTTTTGACAGAGCCAAGGTTCTCCGTGACCGTTACGCACTTAAACGTGATGATGACTCTGTTGCTTACGTTGACTTCATCAATATGGATGACTGGTGCTTAAATGAGTTCCAAGTTACTAACCAAATCAGCATTGAGGGTAAAAGAAAAAACCGCTATGACGTCACTCTCCTGATTAATGGTCTACCGCTAGTACAGATTGAACTTAAACGTAGGGGGGTAGAACTCAAGCAAGCATTTAACCAGATACAACGCTACCACCACGACTCTTATGATGCTGGGTATGGGTTATTTCAGTACGTACAGGTATTTATCATTAGTAACGGGGTGAACACCAAATACTACTCAAACAATAAAGTAGCTTCATTTAAACAAACCTTCTTCTGGACTGATAAGGAAAACAACCGCTTCTCCAACTTAAACGAGTTCAGTGAAGAGTTTCTGAAGCCTTGCCATATAGCCAAGATGATTACGCAATACACCGTTCTTACAGAAGAACAAATCATCAAGATACTTCGTCCATACCAGTTCTATGCCACAGAAGCGATTATTGAGAAGGTCAAGGTTAGTAACGACAACGCCTACATTTGGCACACCACAGGTTCAGGCAAGACCCTAACCTCATTTAAAGCTAGTCAGGTCATCAGTCGCATGCCAAAAGTACACAAGGTATTGTTTGTAGTTGACCGTAAAGACCTAGACTATCAAACTGCACGTGAATTTAACGGCTTTGCTAAAGGCAGTGTCGATGCAACAACTGATACCAGTTCTTTAGTTAAACAGCTCAACGACCCAAGTACTAAGCTCATATTAACAACGATTCAAAAGCTTAATAACGCCATTAATAACCAGCGGTTTTTACCCCAGATAGCTCATCTCCAAGACCAGAAAGTTGTACTCATTTTTGACGAATGTCATCGTAGCCAATTTGGTGATACGCACCAGAATATAAAGAACTTCTTCAAAAACTGCCAAATGTTTGGCTTTACTGGCACCCCAATTTTGGCTGAGACCGCTTCAGGTAGTATCGGTCATCAAAGAACAACTAAAGACTTGTTTGGTGAGTGCTTGCATAAATACTTGATAGTTGATGCCATTAAAGATGAGAACGTATTGCGCTTTGCGGTGGATTATGTAGGAAAGTATAGCCGTGTCAATTCTGGTAGTGAGTTAGATATTGATGTTGAAGCAATTGATACAAAAGGACTACTTGATAGCCCTAAACGCCTGACCAAGATAGCTGAATACATACTCGCCAACCACAAGAACAAAACCAAGCACCCTGACTTTACAGCCATGTTCTGCGTCAGTAGTGTTAAAACCTTAATCGCTTATTACGAGATATTTAAAGAACTGCAATCTGAAGTAACAAAACCGCTCAGGATAGCAACAATTTTTAGTTATGCGGCAAACGAAGAAGACCCTAGCGCTAACGGCATCATTGCCGAAGAAAACCCAATGATTGAGGGCGCAGTCAATACCTATAGTAGAGACAAGCTTGATGCATTTATCCAAGACTATAACGGCATGTTCAAGACTAGCTACTCGACAAATGATAGTCAGTCCTTTTACAACTACTACCAAGACATATCCAAACGTGTTAAGAACGGTGAAATTGACATATTACTTGTAGTTAATATGTTCTTGACTGGGTTTGATAGCCCTCGCCTAAATACCCTGTATGTTGATAAGAATCTGAAGTACCACGGCTTAGTACAAGCATTTTCAAGAACCAACCGCATCCTCAATGAGAAGAAGTCGCAGGGTAATATTGTGTGCTTCAGGAACCTTAAAGAGGCTACAGATGAGGCTATCGCCCTATTCTCAAACAAAGATGCCAAGGAAGTGGTTCTATTGGAGCCGTATGAGGATTATGTTGCCAACTTCAATAAAGTCACCGAAGAGCTATTGTCACTAACACCTACCGTTAGTAGCGTTGATGATTTACCAGACGAAAATGCAGAACTGGCTTTTGTGACTAAATTTAGGGAAATGCTCCGCCTCAAGAACGTTATCACTAGCTTCTCAGATTACAAGCCGGAAGACCTAGGTATTAGTGAGCAATCTTTTGAAGATTACAAGAGTAAGTACCTAGACATCTACGATAAGGTTAATAAACGAGTCAAACCTGAAGAAGCCTCTGTGCTTGAGGAAATTGATTTTGAGCTTAGCCTGATTCATCGTGATGAAATTAATGTGGCGTATATCCTGAATCTATTGGTGAGTCTTGATAAGCTGGAACCTGATGAAGCTAAAAAACGGCAGAAAGAAATTCTTGACCTCGTTGCCGGAGAAGTTCAATTACGCAGTAAGCGCAAACTAATAGAAGAGTTTATTGAAGGGACTCTACCAACACTTAAAGCAAACGAAAACGTTATTTCCAGATTTGAATCCTACTGGGGTGAACACAAGACATCTGCATTTAGACAACTGTGTGAGGATGAAAATATAGTGCCAGATAATCTTGAGAAAATCATCCATGAGTATGAGTTTGCGAACAAGTTCCCTCGGAAAAATGTCATCAGAAATGCACTAACCTATCAGCCCAAGGTGATTGAGAGTAAATCTATCGTTGAACGTATTGCGATTAAGATACGGGATTTCTTGGATACGTATATTGAGGGTATGGGCGGTAGTACTTAATTGCTGTATTTTAAGGGGTGGAAAATGGAGTTGCTAAAAACAATTTGGTTTGTACTTAAAGAGTTCCCAATTTTCAAGTGGGCCACATTGGTCGGATTTGGCCTCTATATTTTTGGGGGTGGGTCTTTGAAATTACTTGGCTATTATCTCTTGATAGCAGATGCAATTTTGATAGCTGGTTTTCTTTCATTAGTGTGGATTTCACTTGAAGAAGATAAAGCTGAACAATGGAAAAAAAATAGTTATGAATTTCACAATTCACTGAATCAAGATAAATATAAAACAAAGTCAAAAAGTTCTTTTGATAATACCGAACACCCCGTCGAATCTTTACAAGCTAACACCAATAAATCTAAGGAGTCCGCAACGAAACTAAACAGTACGTTTGATAATATACCTTACCCCTCATCCAATAAATCTATACAACAACCTATTAAATTAAACGAACAACTAGCCTTAAAAGAAGTCCACAAAACAAGTACTTCAGTTGTTCTACCTGATGGACATATAAAGTGTGGAAGTTGTAAATATCAAAATTCACCAGATAAATTCTTACAAAGCTCAGCTGGGGACTTACATAGAAAATGTCCCCAGTGTAATATGCACACTCAATTTTTTGATAACTTAAAATCCGATGGCAAAAAATATACCTGCCCAAGTTGTAAATTCAGCGGAGATAAAAGTTCCTTTTTTCCAAGCTCCGCAGGTAATAAACATCTCCGATGCCCAAGTTGCCCTACACATTTCATGTAGTAAATATGTCTAGCATTTGATACTACCCCAAAAATACCAAATTGTTTGCGCAGATTAGTGTGTATGGTGAAATCAGGTACCATCAAACCAAATTTGGGGGGTGGGGGTACGGTGGGGTCGAGGTATTCCAAAATAACAAGGGGTACCCCCCAATAAAAAACCGTCAAGACCACCTCAATAAGTAAGCAGGAACTCAGTTGCCAGCTTAACGTTCTACACATACACATTAACAAACAAATCCCGAGAACCCAGACGAGTGCAATGGTGTACCTATAGGTGTACCTGTT
>CAIPQU010000031.1 GCA_903867305.1 uncultured beta proteobacterium | reverse complement strand
GACGGTTCGAGCCCGTCTGGGCCCACTCATTTAGCGCATGAAATGCGCAGTTGAGTGTGCTTTTACATCGAATCATCAATTCTGGATGCAGTTCTTGGATGCAATTGACTCAGAAAAGTCATCCTTGGACTCTATAAAGTCCGTTGGAGTTTAGGCTTACAGAACTCCGTAACTTTGACACCGTAATCCTGCTGGGACAACCCCAACCAGAGCAGGAGTACAAAATGGCAACAAGACGCAGTAATGGTGAAGGCACAGTAAGGTATGCAAAGACGGAAGGGCGATTTAGAGCCCAGTATCCCGATGCGAACGGACATAGACGAACAATCACTGGAAAAACTAAACGCGACGTGGAAAAAAAAGTGACTCCGGAGTTTCGATTATTTAAAAGTCTCAAATAATGTGAGAAGTTTCTTTCTGGTGTTGTCGTTGATTTACTTCGTTAGGAACAAGGGTTTTTTGAAAACTATGAATGGATTCCATGAATCATAATGCGCTGCAAACCTATTGATTCTTTAATTATAATTTTCCATCGCCAAAAACTTGTAACACCACGAACCATATATATATCTACAACTCCGTATACCTAAGCGTTGATCGCCCGACACTTTGTATGAATATTTTAGATATGTATTCACCAATGACGCCCAAGGCTGCTAAAACTAGAGAGTTTGAAGCCAAAATAAGCATGACGAGCGAGGTCCAACCTGGAATTGTACCAACAGCAAACCACAAAAGAAACGCACCAAGAGCGGCCGAACCAAATAGCACGGAAGCGATTATCCCCAGTAAAGATATGGCGCGGAGTGGTCTCCGGGAAAAACCGAAAAAACTATCCAAGGCAAATGAAGCCATCTTGAAATACGGATACTTAGTTTTGCCAGCAATTCGTTTGTCCCTAACGATTTCTAGTTGATACGTTTTTAGCTTCATTTCTGGAATGATGAATCGTAATATTTTGTTAACCTCAGGCGATTTTGTAATCTCAAGTACCGAGTCGCGCGTTAGAAGTCGAAAGTCGGCAGCATTTGGGATTGCTTTAACGCCAGTAATCATTTTCAAACTCATATAAAAAATCTGGGCAGTAATTTTTTTTAACTTTGTATCACTTGATCGATCGGTTCGAACACATTGGACGCAATCGACATCCTCATCTTCTGCTATCTGCAGCATCTTTGGGATGTATCTGACTGGGTCTTGTAAATCAGCATCCATCGTGATTACAAAACTGCCATTTGATGTCCGAAGTCCTGCTTCAAGAGCGCTCATGTGGCCTTGATTGCCAAACATCTTCACAATCCTTAAATTCGGATATTTTTTTCGTAAGCCGACTAATTCTTCTAACGTTTGATCCTCGCTGCCATCGTCAACGACGATGATTTCAAAGAGAAAAGGAGAGAGTTTATATCGATCTGAGGCTCTTACCTCGTTGATAATTACAGGAATGCTAAGGGAAATTACATCTTCTTCATTGTAGGCAGGAATGACTATTGATAAATGGACCTGCGCGTCCCCACCAATTTTTCTATTCATGGCTAAAATGATACACATGAACGATGATGAAATATTGCTATTGGACAGACTTGAAGCAAATCATTGGTGGTACAGGAATCGAAAAGTTGCGCTTCGGTATTGGGCAAATAATTTGATCCAGGGAAGCAAAGTCCTAGATGCAGGATCGGCATCGGGCGCAAACACATTACTGTTGGAGAGCCTTGACTTAAATGTTACAAGTATTGAAATGTCAGAGTATGGATGTGAATTACAACGTAAGAAAGGGATCCCCGTAATTTGTGGAGACCTTTGCAATATGCCCTGCGATGACAATTCATTTGATGCAATTGTCTGTATGGATGTATTGGAGCACATCCAAGGTGATGATTTAGCAGTTTCTGAATTGCGTCGAGTACTACGCCCTGGAGGAAAGTTTTTAATCACTGTTCCTGAAGACATGAGGCTATGGTCTCAACATGATGTTTCGGTGAATCATTTTCGCCGATATTCAAGAAAAGATATTTGCAAATTATTGGAGGAAGCTGATTTTGAGATTGAAAGTGTCTGGAGCTCCAATGTTTCCCTTAAACCATTAATTAAAGCTTTTCGTAAGAAAAGCACCGGTAGTGATTTAGAAACTGTCCCAAGTTTATTGAATTGGCTGATGTTGGTCTGGGCCAACCTAGAGCGATTAACTTTTTTGCGAAACTTCTCCGGAGTTACGGTCTGGGTAACGGGAAAAAAAAGAGCTTCCATCACTAGTATTGAATCGCTTAGAAAATGATCAATCCTTTAATTTTGGCGGGACACAAACTTCTCGAATATCAAATCATGTATGACGCATATCAAAATTGTGTTGGTTCCGTCATGTATCGGCGGAAACTCGTTACGAGTCTGGTGCCGAAAGGATTCAATTCATTTCTAGATATTGGTTGTGGGACCGCATCAACGGTTGATCTTCTCCCAGGTAATGCTAGCTATATTGGTGTAGATATCTCTCAGAAATATTTGCAAAAAGCAGTTAGCCGTCGACCTGATTTAACTCTTATACAGGGTGATATTTCCAAGCAAGATTGGCTTGATTCTGCAAACATAGCAGAACCGACTATGTGCATCGCACTTGGAATTTATCACCACCTAGATGATTATCAATTAAACAATATGCTGGACAATTGTATTTCAATTTTACCTTTGGGAAGTCAAATTTTTTCTATGGATCCCGTTATAGTTTCTTCCACAAGTAGAGGATCGAAATGGTTTGCCGAAAATGATCGCGGAAAATTCGTACGAACCCCAGATAAACTCGACAAGATACTGACTAGCAAGGGACTAAAAGTTGAGTTATTCACAAAAAAGAATGAGATGCGAATTCCTCTTGACACCGTTGAGATCATGGCCACACGGGAATAGATGTATTCAAAATTAGATAGCTGCGGAAGCAAAAAATACATCGGTACTGTGGGTCGATTTCCGAGGAAGTGTTTTATATGAATATCTTCTGTGGCTTGGGCCGGGATCGAACCGGCGACCTAACGATTTTCAGTCGTTCGCTCGTACCAACTGAGCTACCAAGCCAAACAAGGTTCTGATATCGGCCTT
>CAIPQU010000030.1 GCA_903867305.1 uncultured beta proteobacterium | reverse complement strand
TTGAGAGCCCGTAGGAATCCCAAAGACTCATTGGTTTGCCTTGATAGTGAACTTGACCGTTTTTATATTTAATGACCGATTTCTTAAAGGGTATCCATCCTAGTGATCGTTGTGAGCCTTTAGACTTTCTCCATCGCAATTTTACTTTTCTGAATTGCTTTCTACGCGTTACCAATTCCTCATTAACCGCTTGGACTGATTGGCTAGGCAAACTCAAGCCCTCTTTTGTTGCACCAGTAGTGTATTGATTTAAATCGTAAGCCGTAAAGAATTTGCCTATTTTTTTTTGGTATGAATATAGGACAAATCGTATAGGACAAATCATTAACGAAATTCCACACATCACCCAACTAAAGCAAGGGGTTTTGTGACGCGTTTTGGATAAACATAAAAACTTCGTAAAATAACCGCAAAAGTCTTTAAAATTGAATAGCCATCTGGTTCTAATAAGCAGATTTCTAGTCAGATTTGGCTTGGATCAAGGTCAAGCGAGTTTTTTAATCTTTAGAAAAACGAAGTCTGAGTATGTTCAAAACCTTTGTACTAATCCTTTTTTTCGTTATACCAAGTTTGGCACTTTCTTTTGAGCCTTTCCTAACAGATGACTCTGGAACCGTTGCAAAGGGGAAAAACATGGTTGAGCTCTTCTACTTTGGAATTCTTGAGCGTGCTAACCCAAGTGGACCTATCGATCTCAATCTTCCTGGAGAAGAATTCATTAGCGCAACCCGGGCTAGCGTAATTCCTTTTACATATACTAGGGGCATTACTGAAAACTTAGAGGCGAGTGTAGGACTGAGTTACTACGGTCTTCCAACTGGCAATTATTCGCCCTTCGCTAACTATGTCATCAGTGCAAAATACCGATTCTATGGCAATCCTGAAAAAGGCTTAAGCTTTGCGGTCAAGCCATCGTTTACATTTGGCCATACGTCTAATCAACAAGAAGCTGGACTTGGCATGGCAATACCAGGATTTGGAATCAATGCGATTGGGACCTACGCCCAAGAGAAATATGACATTTTCTTTAACCTAGCTTACCAACATCAACCTTACAACTCAAATTATCTTGTTGGCCAGGGTTCAGAAGAGCTGCGGACGGAGCTGTATCAAATTTCTGTTGCGCCCGTTTGGAAAATAACCTCTCGATTTCACCTAGGTCTAGACTTAGGTATTAGCTCAAATATTGTTAAAGCAGCTCAAAATAGTTATAACTTCTTTCTCATGCCTGCCGTGGTGTACACCCCCATTGATGAGCTAGATATAGGATTATCTTATTTGCGAGTGAGTCCCACTCTTGGCGATGAGTTTGTTAATGGTCCTTTTACCTCTGTATTGAAATTAGGTATGACGTATCGTTTCTAGTGGTCATTCACAAAGAAAAGGGGGACTATTTAGCGCAAATGGTCGAAAGGTCTATAATCATTGTTTAGAGTTTGCTAGTGGCTTGGCTTTAATGCCCTGGCATGTTTAATGAATATGACTAATTCACCTCCCGCACCAATCATTGCTAAAGAAGTTTCTCGAAGGAGAAGTTTTGCCATCATTTCTCACCCAGATGCTGGAAAAACCACTCTTACCGAAAAATTATTGCTCTATGCTGGAGCAATTCAAATTGCCGGTAGTGTCAAAGCCAGAAAAGCATCTCGGCACGCAACTTCGGATTGGATGGAAATAGAGAAGCAACGCGGTATTTCTGTGGCCAGCTCCGTGATGCAAATGGAATATCGGGATTGTATTATCAATCTGTTAGATACCCCAGGTCACCAAGACTTTTCAGAGGACACCTATCGTGTTCTCACTGCCGTTGATTCTGCACTCATGGTCATTGACGCAGCCAATGGTGTCGAAGCACAAACGCGTCGCCTTATAGAGGTTTGCCGGGCAAGAAATACTCCTCTAATCACCTTTATTAATAAATTAGACCGTGAAGTTAAGCGTCCTCTCGATCTCATGGATGAAATTGAGGAAGCTTTGGGGATGTCGGTAGTTCCCATGACATGGCCTGTTGGAATGGGTAAGTCTTTTGCTGGGGTAATAGACATCAGTCAAAAAGCGATGCGCATGTTTAAAGCTGGAGAAGATCGTGTTGATATCCATCAAGATCATAGAATTGATGTTAATGACCCTCAATTGACGCTTCAATTAGGAGATGCTTTATCAACTGCTCTTTCAGAAGTTGAGCTGGTGGAAGGTGCTATGCCTAGCTTTAATTTAGAAGACTTTCTGGCAGGAAAACAATCCCCCGTTTTTTTTGGCTCAGCCATCAATAATTTTGGCGTCCAAGAAATCTTAAATACGCTGGTTGAACTTGCTCCAGCGCCGAAATCAAGACCTACCCTTCAGAGAGAAGTACTACCATCTGAACAAAGCTTTTCAGGTGTTGTCTTTAAAATCCAAGCTAATATGGATCCGGCTCACCGAGACCGTGTCGCCTTTTTAAGAATTTGTTCGGGATATTTTGAACGTGGCATGCGTCTAAAAATTTCCCGGAACGGTAAAGAGATTCGGACAAACAATGCCCTCTCTTTTTTATCTCAACGAAGAGATATTTTAGATGAGGCATTTCCGGGGGATATCATCGGCATCCCAAATCATGGCTTATTACAACTCGGGGATACTCTGACCGAGGGTGAAAAGCTGCAATTTACTGGCCTACCTTTCTTCGCTCCTGAAATATTTAAACTCGTTGAAACTGCAGACCCTCTGCGCACAAAACAACTACGTGAAGGATTGATGCAACTTGGTGAAGAGGGCGCTATTCAGGTATTTAAACCTCTTGTAGGAACGCAAATGTTGCTAGGGGCTTTCGGTCAACTGCAGTTTGAAGTTGTTGCCCACCGCCTCAAAAGTGAATATAACGCTGAGGTAAGACTATTACCAGCCCGATACACTCTCTCTAGATGGGTGAGTTCAAAAGACCCCGTGAAACTCAAGAAGTTTATTCAAGAAAACTCTCATCGTATGAGTGATGACGTCGTCGGTGCTCCCGTATTTTTAGCAGCACATCGATCAGAATTAGAAGTTGCTCAGCAAATGTGGAAAGACATCGAGTTTCATGCTTTACGAGAACACGCTGGCTTAGTATTTCAAAAAGATTTAATCAACTAGTTTTATTGTGGTTCAATTTTGGCAGTCTTGACCACCACGCTCCACTTAGATGATTCTGACTTAATCAAATCGGCAAAATCTTCAGGTGTACCACCACCAATCTCATTACCTTGTTCCAAAATAAAGTCTCTAACTTTAGGGTCTTTTAGGATTTGATTCGTTGCGAGATTAAGCTTGTCAATAATAGCCTTTGGCGTTCCTTTAGGAGCGATTAAGCCTTGCCAATTATTCACGACGATCTGAGGATATCCCAGCTCAGTAAAACTTGGTACATCTTTTAATAATGGTGATCGTGTTTTGCTAGTAATGGCTAGTGGGCGCAGTTTCCCGCCTTTAATACTCGGCATTGCTGAATACATTTGATCAAACATCAAATTGACATTATTACCCATCAAATCCGTGAGTCCTGCAGCACCACTTTTATAGGGTACATGAATCATATCGATGCCAGCACTTTGTTTAAATAATTCAGCCGATAATTGATGGCTTCCACCAATTCCTCCAGAGGCAAAAGTTAACTGTCCTGGTTTCAGTTTTGCATCTTTAACAAGGTCGCTCACTGACTGATAACTTGAGGAAGGATTAACGACCAGAACGAGTGGGCCTTTTTCAATCAAAATGATCGGGATAAGATCAGTTTGAGGATCATAACGTAATGTTTTAAATAAAGTTTTATTAATAGCTAAAGGGGCAAAATTTCCCATGCCAATCGTATAGCCATCTGGTGGAGCTTTAGCAATAAACTCTGTTCCAATATTCCCGCCAGCGCCAGCTTTGTTTTCTACAATAACTGGCACTTTTAATATTTGACTGAGTTGCTGTCCTATTTGTCGACTTCTTGAATCAGCCCCACCACCAGCGGCATAGGGAACAATGAAGTTGATTGGTTTATTCGGATATTCCGTTTGAGCAAAAATAATCTGATTAAAACAAGTCAGCCCTAGAAGAGAAATGAATAAGGTTTGGGTTAGACTTAAATAAGGTTTCATCTCATGTCTCCTGTTAATATGATGCCTATCTTAGTTTATTTTGGATCAAAAAGGTCTATATGGGTTTGATGAAACGTTTCTTATCTTGTTTGGTTTTTGGGATTTCATTCTTTGGAATACCTTCTTTCGCCGCTGATTATCCGAATAAGCCTGTAACTATTTTAGCTCCAGTAGCTCCAGGTGGTGGTCTCGATTTAATCGCTCGAACCGTTGCTGATCGTCTCACAAAGTCTCTTGGCCAAAGCTTTATTGTTGATAATCAAAGTGGCGGGGGTGGAGCAATTGCGGCGCAAAAGGCAGCGCGTGCGACGCCCGATGGTTACACGCTGATGATTGCTTATGTAGGTACCCATGGCACGAATCCTGCTGTACGAAAATTACCTTATGATGCCGTCAAAGACTTTAGTCCGATTGCTATGGTTGGTGGTACGCCAAATGTCTTTTGTGTTTATGCTGGGCTACCTGTCAATAATTTGAAAGAATTTATTGCTTATGCTAAAGATCATGCATCCAAAATGAATTATGGTTCGGCTGGTCAAGGTACATTAACTCATCTAGCGATGGAGCAGTTAAAAATGCAGGCGGGATTTGAAAGTACACATGTTCCTTATCGCGGTATAGGTCCAGCGTTTACAGACATCATCGGAGGCCAAACTTTAGCGATGATGCCGGGACTTGCCGCGGCCTTACCCCATATTAAAACTGGAAAAATTCGTCCCCTCGCCATTACTGGATTGAAAAGACACCCATTATTACCTGACGTGCCGACTTTTAAAGAGTTAGGATTCGATGGATTTGATGGAGTTCAGTGGTATGGGGTCGCTGGACCTGCAAATCTTCCAAGTTCGATCATTCATTTATTAAATTCAGAAATCAATAAAGCAATTCAAAGCCCTGAATTAAAAGAACGTTTATCATCAGAAGCTATTCAACCAATGCCGATGAGCCCAGAGCAGTTTGGACAATACATTAAAGATGACATTGTCCGCTGGAGTAAAGTCGCAAAGGATCGTAATATTCAACTCGACTAAATTTAACTATGGCTATTAATACTCAAGTAATCGCAGATCATAACGCGCCCCCGATAACGCAAATACTCGCCCAATTCATCACTTCACATCCATCAAAAGGTTGGAGTGATGCTGTTGATCATGAAGCACATCGCACTTTTATGAATTGGTTAGGCTGTGCTGTTGGCGCGGCAAATCATGAAAGTGTTTTAGCAAGTTTGGGGGCGGTACAAGAATTTAGTCCGGCTCCTCAAGCAAGTATTTTGGGGCGACATGAAAAAGTTGATATGGCCAATGCCGCCTTAATCAATGGCATCAGCTCGCATACCTTTGATTTTGATGATACCCATTTAAAAACGGTTATCCATCCTGCAGGTCCAGTTGCATCGGCACTTCTTGCGTTAGCAGAACACATCGGCTCTTCTGGTCGCGAATTAATTGATGCTCTTGTGATTGGTATTGATGTCGCATGCCGTATTGGTAATGCGATGTATCCCAATCATTATGATCGCGGTTGGCATATTACAGGATCGACTGGGACAGTTGGAGCAGCTGCAGCTTGTGCCAGGCTACTAAAACTCTCAGAAGCTCAAACTGCGATGGCTATTGGTATTGCGGCTTCGCAGCCCGTTGGGTTTCGGGAGCAGTTTGGCACAATGACTAAGCCATTTCACCCTGGTGGAGCAGCCAAAGCAGGACTTACCTCAGCGCTCTTGGCAAAGCATGGCTTTACTGCTAGCTCTAGAGCTCTTGAAGCCCCTAGAGGTATGATTCAATCGATCTCAACAAAATATGATTGGAATGAAATTACCGAAGAATTAGGTAGTCGTTTTGAAATCTCTCTGAATACCTATAAACCATTTGCTTGCGGTATCGTAATTCATCCAAGTATTGATGCTTGTTCGCAACTTCGTGAACAGGGTGTCACTGCTGAGAATTTAGATCGTCTTGAATTAAAAGTTCATCACCTAGTGCTTGAATTAACTGGTAAGAAAACCCCTAAAGATGGCCTTGAAGGAAAGTTCAGCGTTTATCATGGTTGTGCCTGTGGCATTGTTTATGGTCAAGCCTCTGAAGAACAATACCAAGATGCTTTAGTACAAAGTCCAGAAATGGTTGCGCTGCGCGCCAAAGTTCATGCCACTGTGGATAACTCGATTGATGAGGCCTCTGTCGATGTCACCGCTCATTTGAAAGATGGTCGAGTCATTCACGTTTTTGTTGAACATGCGATTGGTTCTTTAAAAAACCCAATGTCAGACGAGCAACTCAATCAAAAATTTACCAATCTCAGTAAGCCAGTGATTGGTTCAACACAAACAACATCTCTGCTTGCATCATGTTGGGATTTAAAAAACTTATCCAACTTGCAAGGGTTGCTGTCGTATTCAAAACCGGTTTAATCATGGGGGCTTATCGCCCCCAACTTACAAACCGTATCATTAATTACCTTTTAAGTTGGCCGATTTACTAATACGGTAAGAAACCACCATCTCGTCACGAATGAATTTATTAAAGCCATCCGGCGTCATGATAAAAGGCTCTGCCCCTAACTTAGCAAAGCGCTCTTTGACGTCTTTATTTTCAAGGGCTTTTTTGACTTCTTCATTCATCTTTTTAATGATTGGTGCAGGAACACCTGATGGTGCAAGTAGCCCAACCCACAAGACATAATCAGAGTCGGGTATACCTGCCTCAAGTGTCGTTGGAACATTTGGCAGAAGGGTGGTTCGTTTGGAAGTGCTGACAGCTAAAGCTTTTAATTTTCCACTTTGGACTAAAGATAAGGCTGAACCTAATGGAGAAAAAAACCAATCAATGCGACCACCGATAACTTCTGAGTTAGCCTCCGGCGTTCCCTTATAAGGGATATGCGTAGCTTTAATATTGGCGGATAAGTTAAATTTTTCAGCATTTAAATGTGTCGCACTTCCAACACCGGCTGATCCATAATTTAACTCGCCAGGATTTGCTTTTGCGGCAGCGACCAAATCTGCTGCCGTTTTCCATGGCTTAGATGGCGATACTACGAGAACATTTGGTGTTGCTCCTAAAGTCGCCACTCCAGTTAAATCTTTTAAGGTGTCATACGGCAGGTTGTTATAAATAAATGGGTTTAAGGTGTGGCCAGATGAGTGCACCAAAAATGTATAACCATCTGCATCTGCTTTAGCTACTTGACCTGCAGCAATTGTTCCACCTGCTCCAGGTTTGTTTTCAATAATAATAGGCTGACCAATATTGGTAGCCATTACATCTGCAACTGCTCTAGCAATAATATCTGTAGCACTACCTGCCGTAAACGCAACAATCAAATGTATTGGTTTATTTGGATAGGACTGTCCAAAGGCATTAAGTCCTATCGTCAGTAGTGTAAATGCACAGACTTTTTTAAGTATGTTAAGTGCTTTAATTGTTGTTTGGTTCATGGTTGCCCCTCTGTTTAATTTATAACCCTAATGCTTGGGTAATTTTTTTTGCAGATTCATTGAGTTGTTCTACCTTTGGAGCTAAATGAACATCCAGCAACTTTCCACCTTTCTTTTTCCATTGACCAGCGATCATCACATTTTCTATATTCGCCAGGCTTGTCTGCATAACAACGGCACTAACTGGATCATTAACGGGTTGCATATTCAAGTCAGATGAACGGATCATTACGATATCCGCTTGTTTTCCAGCTTTTAAGGTTCCAATTCGGTCTAATTGACCCAATACTCTGGCGCCTTCTATAGTGATCCAACTTAAAGCCTCTCTTGTTCTAACGGTACTGGTTGGCGGAATCGTTCCATGCTTTTGGCGATAATCAAAATTGTCTAAACTACGTTGTATTCCTAGGGCAATTCTTGCTTGAATAAACATTTCGCCACCACACACGCTTTCTAAATCAACACCTAGAGAAGGTGCTTTTCCATTGTCTCTTAAGCGGCCTGTTAGGGGGTGTCCGTGACCTTGAGACATTTCACTTTCAGCAGTAGCTGAAAAGGTCATTCCTAAATCACAAAAACGTTTTAATTGCTCATCACTCAGTGCATGTCCATGAACAATATTAATGGAGGGGCCCAATAGTCCTTTTGATTCTAGAACCTGCCACCCCTCAGGTGTTCTTGCTGGTCCTCCTCCTTGATGCATGGAGGCAATCATATTCAAATCTTTTGCCATAGCAAAATCATGGAGCGCCACATCTAGTGTTGAATAGTGGGGCCCTAAGATTGCGGTTCCAATCGAGATTAAGTCGTGACTGCCGTAAGCTAAAACTAATCGTTCTAATTCTTTTCTTGGATGCGGTCTTTCCCAAAAAGGTATTTCACCTTCTTTGGGCTCTGGTTTTGGAGTACCGTGAAAAAATGCAGCTCTTATACCAGACTCAATAAGCCCTTTAACCGCTGCATCATTATGTTGTGATGTTTTATTGTTATGACACCAGTCTACCAACGTAGTCGTTCCACAATTGATTTGATTTAATGCGCCCATATAAGTCGCGATATACAAATCTTCTGGCTCAAAGACTGTTGCTAATCCAGAGTGCATCTTTTGAAAGTACTCTAATAGAGTCCAGTTCGCCGCAACACCTCTTAAGGCAGTCTGCCAAGTATGCATATGTGCGTTAATGAGGCCGGGTATAACAATATAGCCAGCACCACTAATGATTTCATCTGCAGGAGCATCAATTCGTTTAGCAATATCTTTGATCTCAGATCCTTCAATCAATATATCCGAGTCTAATAAGTCACCCTGTGCATCCATTGTCACAATCGTTGCACCACGAATTAAAGTTGTCTTCGCCATTTAATTTGCCTCTAACCCATCACTTATCGTTTTATTTTCTGACTTGAGCTCCAAGCCAGCATCCTTAGCAACTTCGATCAGTAGTGCAGAAAAATCTGTGTCGCCATAACCACGGCCAATCATTCTTGCAACAGACTCGCGAGTTGCTGCGGCACTAGGCATAGAAACGCCATGAGCTTTAGCGGCAGCCATACCCAAATCCATATCTTTTAAGAGTAACTCTGGGGTAAATGTCACGGCTTCGAAATTCAGGTTCGTTAGAACCGGTGTCTTATAACGGGTATACATGGATCCCAAAACAGAGTCATTAATACTTTCTAAAAATAAATGGCGCGGAATGCCTGCTTTTTCAGCAAGTACAGTAATTTCACATAAATTTTGAATAACCACACCAAACATCGTGTTGTGCGCAATTTTCCAAACGCGTGCTAACTCGCCTTCGCCAATCCACATACATTTTCTAGACATGGCTTGAAAATAAGGCTCTACTTTGTCATACAAATCTTTGGGTCCAGAAGATACCATCAACAGTTTTCCTGCTTTAGCAACTTTTGCATTACCAGACACAGGTGCGCATAAGTAAGCAACCCCCAAGGCTTCTAACTCTTTTCGAACTTCTGCTGAACCTTCTTGCGAAATAGATGAGCTATCTACTACGACTTTCGGTTTCGTTGCTGTTGTTACTAGACCTCCAGGTCCAAATAACACTTGTTTCAAATCTTTTGTTGTTGACACCATCGTAATAACTGTCTCGCAAGCCGCTAAATCAAGAATGTTGTCAACTACAGTTGCACCATACTCGGCTAAAGGATCCGCTTTACTTCGTGTACGATTCCAAACATCTACGCCATAGCCTGCTTTGGTTAATCGCTTCACCATTGCTTCACCCATACGTCCAAGTCCAATCCAACCTATTTTTTGTGCCATGCCAAATTCTCCAGTGTTATTTCAAGTTAATCCGATTAATTACCAAGTCCTGCTTTTCTTTCCAATACGCGAATGATCGCCGCATAATCCAATTGACCATCTCCCTCACTAACTGCTTGATGCATCCAATCCAAAGTGGTTTGAGTTTGGGAAAGAGGCGCCCCAAGATCTTTTGCAGCATCCGTAATTAAAGATAAATCTTTAATCATTTGTTCTACAGTAAAGGTAGGTGAAAAATCACGTTGGCCCATAGGCTTACCTAATTGGCTCATTTTTGCTTTCATGATGGTAGACCCGGGGGCACTATTTGTGATGACCTCCCACATATCTTCCCATTTTAGATTTCCCAATCGACCTAATGTCAATCCTTCCGCTAACATCGCACTCGTTTGTGCGATGAGTAAGTTGACCACTAGTTTCATGAGTCTAGCTTGCTCTTGTGCTCCAAGATAAAAAACTTTTGTTCCCCAACAGGACAACATCGGTAACGCCTGATCAAAAATTTCTTTTGGGCCGGAACTTAATACGGTTAATTGCGCTGCAGCTGCCATATGGTTGTTACCAGATACGGCAACTCTTAAATATTCGACGTTTTTTTCAGCCATCCAAGAAGCAACTGTGGTTGAGGCAGAAATAGATATCGTACTTGTGTCTACATAAACTGTTTTAGGTTTCACATGATTACTAATATATTTTGCAATGCCTAAAAAAGCGTCATCATTGGGCATTGAAGAAAAAATCCAATCTGCCCATTGGTAATCTTCTGCTGTGCCTATTTCTAATCCAACTTGTTTAGCCATTTCTACTTGATGCGGATTAATATCGATGACTTTAAGGGGGTGCCCCAATTTTTTTAAATGGGTTGACATGGGTAATCCCATCTTACCGATACCTATAAATAGAATATTCATATCTTGTCTCGAATGGTGATATTGATCACTTTTTGGGTTTGAATTAATTCCTGTAAGGATAAACTATTTTTTGTACAAATTAGAACAATTAATATTTTTTTCTGATGTCATCACCTGCATTAGAGCTCATTTTTCGTTGTCGCCATAAGCCCCAAATTGGCAACATTAAAACTAAAACCATAGCTAACTGAAAATCGTGATTGCTAGGCAAATCGGGATTTCCATCATTTAGAGCAGTAGCAATACTTAGTGCCAATGAACCCACAGCAATTCCTAAAGCCATGCTCAGTTGCACCCCTGTGCTTGCTAAAGCAGAGGCACCTCCCATCTTGCTTTGTGGTACATCGGCCAATCCTAAAGTGTTGATAGACGTAAATTGCATCGATCTAACTAACCCATTGATAAATAAAATAATCATGACAATCCACACTGGCATCGCTTCAGAAATTAAAGCGCAAGACAGTAAAGAAAAAATAATGGCAACTCCATTAATCGTCATGACTTTTTTGAATCCATATCGATTTAACAATGGAGTCGTAACAGCCTTCATCACTAAGTTACCAACAAAAATACTCATGACAATCACTCCCGTTTGAAAGGGATCTATTCCTAATCCAACTTGCAGATAGAGTGGTACTAAAAAAGGTGTTGTATGTAGGGCAATCCGAAACAGATTTCCGGCAATCAGTGTAGATTCAAATGTGGGGATTTTTAATAGAGATAGGTCAATCATTGGGTGCGGAGATTTTTGAAAATGTTTTATAGCTAAATACCCTGTAAACATTCCAATAGTTACAAAAATGAAGATGCTGTTTCTACTATCTTGTATATGCCGACATAATTCGACCGCATATATAAGACTCGATAAAGCTAAACCACTCAAAATAAATCCTTTTCCATCTAAAGGAGATTTTTTAACTTCTCCAGGAGTTTTAATCCAGATCAAACTTAAGATAATGCCGATAATCCCAATCGGTACATTGATAAAAAAGATCCAATGCCAAGTGGCATATTTTGTAAATAAACCGCCTAATGCTGGCCCGACAACGGGGCCAATTAAAGCTGGCCAAGTAATTAATCCGATAGCAGCAATGATTCCTTCTTTAGGGGTATTACGCAAAACAATGATCCGTCCGACTGGCACCATTAACGCACCTCCCACTCCTTGTAATACTCTTGCGAAGATAAAGAAATAAAGACTTTGACTAATACCACAAAGAATCGAAGCTCCTGTAAATATACAAATTGCCAATGTAAATATTTTTCTCATACCAAACCTGTCGGCTAACCATCCGCTGATTGGAATGAGCACAGCGAGTGTCAATAAATATGCTGTAATTCCAATACCAACATCAACTGGGAATACAGAAAAATCATTGGCCATCATCGGCAACGCCGTTGCAATCACCGTACTATCCAATGTTTCCATAAAGAATGTGGTGGCAACAAGATAGGTAATATATTTATTTTTTACTGCAGACATAGGATTTAACTACCCTTATTTTTTGGGATTTGTCGTTTGAATTTCTTTCCAACTTTTGTCCCATGTTTCCTGATATTGCAGCTCAAGTGCTTTTGCATAGCGATAGAAAGTTACTTCAAAATATGAAAACGCAATTAAAAAACCAGCCCACCCATCTAAAAAGCCTAATTTGAAAAAGTAATGTCTTATAAATGCCCACAAGCCATGTCCAAATGCTTTTGGAAAACTAGATCCTTTTTGTCTTGGCTTTGTTGCCCCCAAAGACGAGTATCGATTCATTTTTGATATCGATTCTGCAATATTGTTAAAGGGTAATTGCCAAATGGCATTCTTTAAATATCCGACTTTAGCTCCAGTTTTCATTTCAAATTTTTCATGCACTGGACTTTCATCATATGTTAGCGCATCTCTTTTAAATAATTGTGGTTGGCGATAATTGGGATACCAACCAGAATGTCGTATTTCTTTACCAAGATAAAAATTTCTACGGGGAACAAAACAAACGTCATATTTTTCTTGTTGAACAATTGCTTGGATTTCGGATGCAACATCTTGCGTGCATCGCTCATCACTATCTAAACTGAATATCCATTCATGTGAACATGCCTTTACTGCATCAGTTCTTAGTTTGCCAAATCCATCAAAATCTACTTGGACGACTCTAGCCCCCATTAAAGTAGCTATTTGCGCCGTTTGATCTTGACTATGCGAGTCGATTAAGACAATTTCATCCGCCCATTGAACACTTTTAATTGCATCTGCGATTTTTTTTTCTTCGTTATATGCAATAACATAAGCGGATATTTTGTTCATCTCACTATTTTAGTATTTGTTCTAATACTTTTTAACGATTCTGTTGATAATTTTTGATTTTTATTCAAGTTTTACTTTGATTCTTGGTTTTGCTTGACCAACTTGCGTCGTTTGATCCATTTTTTCTTCTATGTGTTGTAGTTCCGTGATCATTTCTTGTAGCTTATTTTTATTCGCTAGGTAATACAAACTAGTTCCCTCTTTTTCCACACTAATGAATTTTGCCTGCAATAGGTGTTTGAGATGAAAGCT
This sequence comes from uncultured beta proteobacterium, assembly GCA_903867305.1. Taxonomy (GTDB): domain Bacteria; phylum Pseudomonadota; class Gammaproteobacteria; order Burkholderiales; family Burkholderiaceae; genus Polynucleobacter. Next base: position 52,255 of record CAIPQU010000030.1, on the reverse strand, counting down.
CAACGTCGCTTGGGGAATCGCTAAATCGATTTTTAACTCATTAGGCCTTATACCTAGTGGCCAGGCGTTAACGATACGATGAAAAATTTTCAAGCGTAGTTCTTGCCCTAAGGCCAAAAAAGCATTCGCAGCCACATTAATTTCCATATTTCCAATTATATTGAAATTAATAAATAAACGCTGTATATTTGTGCGCTTATTGTGGTTTTTTATGCTATTTGCTGTTATTCTCAAGGTTGATCACAATCGTGTGCCCTTTTGGGTTCTTATTTGAGCGTTGCTCCCATAAAAAATCAATACCTCTGGGGGCAATTATGGCAGTCGGCCAAAATCAAAAAACTCGTAAAAATGATTCTTTAGTAACTAAAACTGGCAAACCCAGATTAGGTCCATTAAATCTGACGCAACTTAACACTATGTTAGCGAAGTCAACCAAGCCAAAAGAGCAGGCTAAAATCAAGCGCGAAATTTCTAAGCGTCCCCCAGCTCCAGTTAAGTTAGAGCCTGCGACCGCCACGGAGTAAGTTCTTGAATATGGTTGAATAATTTTTATGCGTAAGATTGTTGACCTTTACAAACGATCTGCTAAAGATCAATTAGTGTGGACCTATATTATTCAACTTGGGCAGGATGGTTCTCATCCTAGTCTTTTAGACTATAAAGAAGAAGCTCTCCGGTTGGCATTAGTAGACAAACTTGGCACTGAGCAATCGCTATTGATTAAAGTTCGAGGCTACGAATGAGCTCTTACTACCATCATTCTTTTTCCGACTAGAATCGATAACACGACTAAGCCGGCAAATATAAAATTCATTGCGGTTAGTTTTTCAGACAAAAATAAATACGCAAATATCAGTGTGATAAATGGTTGCAGCAATTGAACCTGACTCACCCGAGATATACCGCCAATAGATAGCCCAGCATACCAAAAGAAAAAGCCAATATACATCGAAAAGAAGCCCAAAAATAAAAAAGATGCCCAATATATAAGGCCAACTTGCAAGTACTGTGGCTCAAACGCCAAATAGCTAACCAGACCGTTTAAAGGTAACGATAAAGCAACTGCCCAAGATATGACCAATTTAGGACTCATTTCCCGTGAAAGATCGCCCCCTTGTGCGTATCCAATCGCTGAAAATATCGCGGCGCTGAATAATAAAAAGTCCATAGAAGATAGTTGTCCAGATCCTTGGATGAGGGCGTAGATTAAAACGAATGCAGTCCCCATCAGTGAAGCCAACCAAAACCCCTTTGAGGGCCTCTCTTTAAATCGTAAGACGCCAACGACGGTTGTCATGATTGGCATAAATCCTAAAATAATTCCACCGTGTGCTGAAGGCCCCTTCGCCATCGCCCATGTCATCAAATATGGAAAACCAATGACAATACCACCGATAATTAATAACATTTTTTTAATTATTTTCCATGGAGGAATAGGCGCCTTCACCCAACGAATGTAGATGAGCCCAGTAATGCCGGCTATTGTTGCCCTGCCAAAAGAAACGAACTCGGGAGAAAATACTTCAACCGCAAGCTTACTCATTGGTAAAGTTAGTCCAAATATAACAATACCAACTAACCCAATTAACATTCCTTTTGTTTCTGATTTCAAAAGACTCTCATTCTATTTTTTAGCTGCCAAATCTTCTATTTAAGATGAATTAGTTATTTTGACAGAAAAGCTTTAAAGAAACATATTCGACACAAAATAGATATCTCTTTGCTGACTTCAGATCAGTCGTATCATTACCAGTATCGATTGAATATGCTTAAACTTTTTTACTGTGCTCATACTAAAACTCATTACGGTTCCTTTTTTTATTCTCATACTTTCCCTTGCAGGGAAAAAGTGGGGGACGCAGCTTGTAGGAAATCTAGCAGGCTTACCAGTTGTTACCGGTCCAATTGTATGTTTTTTAATTCTTGATCAAGGTATTGATTTTGGTTACAAAGCCTCCATTTCTGCAATCTATGGGTGTATTTCAATTATGGTATTTGGTTTAGTCTATTGTTGGGCTTGCCAACATAGGCGTTACATTAGTTGTTTAATTGTTGCCATCTTGGCTTGGTTGATCACTTCTTATCTCGTGTCATTATTGCCGACAAATCTTACTTTAGCCTGTGGACTTACTATCGTCTGTATAGCTTTTATGCCAAAACTTTTACCGCCTATTTTTCATAAAAAGCCCCTTCCTCAAACACTAAAAGATTTACCGTTTCGTTTGATCGTTGGCGGACTGTTGTCCTTCCTAACCATTATCTCAGCAGACCAATTGGGGAGCGTTTGGGGGGGCATCCTATCTTCTTTCCCAATTAATAGTTTGGTTCTTACCTCTTTTACCCATAGAACCTTTGGTGATGAATATGTAGTGCCCATTTATCGTGGCTTAGCAAAAGGAATTTATTCATTTGTCGCATATTTTGCTCTTCAAGCCCTGCTTATTCATACGATGTCTCTATGGCAGGTGACGCTACTATCTATTTTTGCTTCAATCATGGTGCAGGTGATCATTCAAAAATGGCAGCTTTTACAAAGATCTAACTCAAACGCATGACACCACTCAAGAGTTGCTTCGTTGAGTAATGTCGATAGCTTCTCTTTCTGAAGAATACTAATTAAGTATCTAAATCTTTAATACACTCTCGCAACCCTAGAAAGAGCAGTTTTACTGGCGCTCTAAAATTGAGTAGCGAAACTCCCTTTACAAGATAGCCTCTTATGAAGGTTCCTTAAAAAACTCTTTTTTTAAATCAGATGCTACTTGTGCAAACACAGGATTCCAATTTTTCATTTGTTCTTGCCGATAAATTGTCATGGATTGGTACCAAGGAGTATCTTTACGATCGAGCATCCATCTCCAGTCTGGTGAATAAGGCAATAACAGCCAGGTCCTTTTTCCTAAAGCACCACTTAAATGGGCAACACTAGTATCTACACTGATAACAACATCCATTAAGGAGCATAATGCGGCCGTATCATCAAAACTATCTAGTTCATCACCATATGACTTAAATAAAGGATATTTTTCAATCAATTGACGATCGACGTCCCGCATCTCTTTTTGTAAGGTCACATATTCAAACTCTTGAGGTAAATAGGGGATAATTTCAAACAACAAAATACTTCGATTTTGATCGTTTTCATGCATTTTATTCCCACTACAAATTAAACCAATGCTAGGCTTTATTTGAGGGCCTAACTTATCTTGCCATTTCTTTACATATTCGGGTAAAGGTTTTAAATAACCTTGTGCTAAGGGGATATTATCAAGCTCTAAATTTAAATAGTGAGGCAAGCTTAATAACGGGCAGTAATAATCAAACTCGCTGAACTCTTCTTTATATGCAATGACCTGATCTACACCTGCAATTTGTTTCATCAGTCCCATTAAAGATTTTTGAACTTCAAATATAACTTTAGCCCCTCTATTTTTTAATTGATATAACAATCGGCTAAATTGGATTGTGTCTCCTAGCCCCTGTTCTATATGAACTAATATAGTTTTACCTTCGAGGCTCTGAGTACCGTTCCAAAGAGCTTGTGGATAATTCCTTGGTTTTTCGATTAATGATTCTCTTTCCCATCGTTTCTCATAAAGAGTGAAGCCTTCTTTATATTTACCCAAAGTTAAAAGCATCACTCCTTTTGCAAATTGTGTTTCCTCTTCTTCTGGATTGATCGTCAGTACATGATCTAACTGTATGATCGCCTCTTCGAGCTGATTTAACTCTTTATAAATATTTCCAATATTGTAATTAGCGCGTATATCTTGAGGAGCAATTACTAAGGCTTGAGCATAGGCGTCAATCGCTAAATCAGTTCGGTTCAGGTCATGTAAAATATTTCCTAAATTTGAATAGGCATCTGGATCATCCGGTTTAGCCTCAACCGCTCTACTGAAATAGATGGCGGCTTCATCAAATCGCTTGACCCTTCTTAAAGTATTTCCAAGGTTGGTTAATGCATCGAAGTATGCGGGATCAATTTCTATGGCTTTTTTATAACAATAGATCGCATCCTCAAATTTCAAAGTATCTTTTAAAGCATTACCTAATCCGTAGTAACTCTCTTTTTCATCTGGCTTTAATTGAATATGCGTTTTATACGCGTGAATTGCTAAGTCATATTTTTTTTGCAATATAAGTGCATTTGCTCGGCCTAAAACTACTTCGGAATATAAGGGGTTAATCTCTAAAATTCGATCATAGGATTTTATGGCTTCTTCAAGATCTTCTAACGCTAAAAAAGTATTACCTGAATTAAGCATTGCCTTCATATTGTTCGGCTCTAAAAGAAGGACTTGTTGATAATCTTGTAACGCTTCTTGATATTTTTTTAATTTTTTATAAGCGTTGCCTCTGTTGAATAACGCATCCTTCTGATGAGGATCTTTTTGTAGTATTTTTTTATAGGCTGCAATAGCTTCTTCATTTTTATTGATACTACTCAACAAATTCGCTAAGTTGTATTGAGCATCAAGATAGTCTGGCTGTAATTTTAATGATGCTTGATAGTCAGCTAATGCTTCTGACATTTTTTTTAGTTCGAAATAAGCACTTCCGCGATTATTAAAATATGCTGCGTTTTTTTCGATCTTTAGGGCTTGATTAAACCATTTAATAGATTCTTGATACTTTCCTCTACCAAGCTCTATAAGACCAAGCCCATGCATTGCATCAGCATATTTAGGTTGTAATTTAATGATCGATAAATATATTTTTTCAGCCTCATCGAGTTTACCCTTTTGGTGAAACTCCATGGCTTGACCATACTGATTTTGTAAATATAAAAGCGCTTGATTTTTATTAGACATCCTAAAATCTTACTCATTAAATCCATCTATAAAGCAAAGAATAGATAAGCAATATGTCCTTTAATTACTTCATCGTCTAGATCTTAAAAGCTTCTAGGGCCTCAGGGGCAAATAAGTCCTTTACTTCTAGCTTTTTAGATGATAATCCTTGCTCGAAATGGTATCGCGTAAAGGTGTCTAGGTTATTAAAATTACCCTCTAAACCATAAGACCACCAGTCTGGGCCAAATTCCTTTTTAGCATCTTCTACATGCGCTGTAAGCCAAGGTAACATCGTTTTTAAAGCCGCGGTTTCATCAAGATCTTTATACGCAATTTTCTTTGCCTCTAAAAATGCCTTCGTTAATGATTGGGCTATCCATCGATTTGCTTCATAAACATCACGCCGAATAACCACGACATGCATAATCGGAAAAATGCCTGTTTGTCGGTAATAGTTTCGTTCTACAACTTCATAATCATTAAACAGGCGGACTACCTTGCCATCTCCTTTTAAAAAGCTAGAAGGGCACCTAGCCGTATATAAAGCATCTAGCTCACCGTCATACAGCATCTGAGAAAGTGTTTGATCGGGGCCTATAGGGCTTACTTTAATGTTTGGCGGTAATTCTAATTTTATTTTCTCAATCCTGCCCGTTTCTTCCTCCCCACCAAATAAATAAGGTTGAGCATCTACGGGTACACCATAATGATCAGACAAAATACCCCTTATCCATACTGGTGCAGTCATTTGATATTCAGGACTAGCAATTCTTTTTCCGATTAAATCTTTCGGAGTTTGAATGCTGCTGTTGGCGTTAACGTAAATGCAAGAATGTCGAAAAAACCGTGACGGGTAGACGGGTATCGCAATAAAGGGCTTTTCAGGCCGTGACAAAGAAATACAATACGACGATAAGGACATTTCTGCTACTTCGAATTCACGATACCTCGCCATGCGAAAAAAAGTTTCTTCAACGGGTAGATTAAGAAAGTTTAATTCGGCACCATCAACTTGAACGCGGCCATCCATTAAGGCCCTCATACGATCATAGTCCCAGCAAGCGAAATTTAATTTAAGTCGGTTCATGTTTTTTCTCCTAGAATCATATTTTTTAATATTCTGATCCGCAGTTAATTTAGTCCCAAGATTAAAGAGAGTTTGCATATCTTATCATTGCATCATGATGGGTTGGTTATGGATGAGTTTTAGTGCTTAGGTTTCTGATGCTATTGGTCGATAACCTAAACCACGATGCGGTCTAACACCCTTGTAATGCTTAATACATTCACTAACGACAACTATTAACTGCTCGAATATGTCATGGGATTTTATGGGTCACTCTGGTATTCGTTAGTTACTCAATCACTTGGATCGATCCAATCTTGCTATCACAGTGGGTAGACAATCAATTTTGCTAAGTGAGATCAACGCTTGTGGTCATCTAGAAAAAATTTTTAGTAAAAGGGCTCTAATTTATTCTGGCTCTTTCAAATGAATGAGTGCGGGAAGCTTAATATCCGAACCAAGTTTTCTCGCGGTTTCTTGATAGCCTTGAACCGTTAAGTGAATTAAATCTTTTGCCATTAGTGGGGGAGTATGCTTGATCCAAGTATAGGCCCCCCCAGGTCCACCCATGGCTTCTTGCCAGCTCCAACTTGAACAAGCAAAATCTTGGCCAACATCTTTTTGGATTTGTGTAATCTCTTGATGTATTTTTGAATACATCAAGAAGTCTGGCATTGGCTCAGCTTTGATGAGTTTTTTCTTGCCTTTTGTATACGTTTTTTTATGCCAAATACCACGATCCGTAGGTCCCATTAAAAGACAACTAGAGCTAGGGTAGATAGATCGAAAATTCAATAGCGACTCTCGTAATAACTGTTGATAAAGGGTGCTGTTAAATGGTAAATGACTGCCTTCATTGGTTCCATACTCCAAAATAATTAGATCATAGTCTGTTGGAGCCTTTAGACTATCAATATAGGATTTTTGAATGCCTTGCCAACCCTTGATGGTTGCACCCGGAATGCCAAAAGTGTCAACATAAACTTGAGCCTTTATATCGTAAATTGGTACAAAACCGTCGATCGAAACACCTCCTTCGATCAGTCGAATTTTAATTACTCCAAATAAACTATCCCCTTGAATAGACAAATAACTGGCCAAAGAATTATTGATTTCAATCATTTTTTCTGGTCGACCATCTATTTGTATTCCTAATTTAGCACTACCTTTTTTTGTTTTTGAAAATAAAATATTTAATTGCTTCAACTGATTCATGTTGTTATTTTTCGAACGAAAATCAATCCATAAATAGCTATCAGGGATATTTGTATTTAACTTTAATAATGCTGGGCCGTAGTGCTCGTTGTTCACACCGGTGAATGCGTAATTCATCTGCCACGTTGGGCTTTGACAGAATTTACGAATGGGCAATCTTACCCCAGGACGCCCCATTGATGGTGGAATAAATGTAGGGAGAGCTTGGTCTGCGTCAAGGCCTATAAAACGAATCAATTCTTCTGTCATAAAATTTGCTGCCGCATGGCTATCGCCCCAAATGCCTATCTTATAAGGACCACTATTTTGATGCGATGTAAATTCTACGGGTAGTTGATTTACATTACCTTGGTAGGCTTTTTTGATGCTTTCTAAAGTCTCATCATCTGGTAGTGAGTTAATGTCCTCCGTATTTGAGGCATTTTGATATAGTTTAAAACCTGTTTTTTTGATCGGCGGACAAACTAAATCTGAGCTTTGACTAAAGTCTTGAAAACGAATAACTTCTTGAGAGTTGACCTGAAATACGAGAAACAACCCTAAAATAAGTAGTCCTTTGAATTTCACTCTTTATCCAATCGAGTAACAGCGTTTACAACAGTTGAACCAATCATCCGCAAACCAGTCGGGCTAAAGTGAATACCATCACTCGCCCTTAACAATATATCACCCCTTATTGGGTCTTTCGTATATGCTTGATAAGGTTCGTCTAAACGTCCTAAGATTTCTTCAGTTGATACGTATTGGTAATGATATTTTTGCAATTCATTTTTAAATATTCGATTTTGGATAATAGCTCCTTGCTTGACGCGTTCCTCACCCATATTTGGTAAACCGACCCAAATAATGTATGCGTCATGTTCTTTAGCAAATAAAAGCGTATCTTCTACACGCAGTCGATAAATTTCTTCCCACTCTGGTGATGGAAATTTATAAACTTTTTTATTTTCATAAATATCCCATGGATCATTAGGTCCTAAAAAGATGATGATCACCTTATAGTTATCTTTTGCAATACCCTCTTTGATTTTTGTTGGCCAATCAAAGTATCTTTTCACCGTTAAGCCGGTACTTTGTTTACTCAGATCATCAAATGTACTTTTTGGATAAAGTTTTCTTAGATGACTAATTGCTATAGGGGCTACTCCTTGCATCATCGAATCGCCTGCAAACATGATTTTGAAAGCGCTTGACTTTAAAGGTAGTTCTGCGTAGTTTAAGTCAAGTCCAGATGTGTTTGTAAGATCAATGCGTTTTTGCTGATCATTATTTACTAAATATGGAATCTGATTTTCTTTACCAATAATGAATAATTTTTTAATTTTAATTGAAGGCTCAAAAAATATTTCAGGTAGTGTTTGGGTTAGATTCATATGAAATCGTGTAGCAAAATATTTATCTAATGAATCTAACCATAACAATGAGTTTGCTAAAGTTACCATAACGAACCAAGGAAAAATTTTTCTGATTTCCACGATTAAAACCGATAGTAAATAAATGCAGGAACCCCATTTGGGCCAGCATCAATAATCATAAAAATGATACCCGTTACAGCAATAAAAAATTTCCAACCCCAGTGACGCTTTGACCAGCTTATCACCATTATTTCTAGCTGATCAGCTCTTTGGCTCAAATTAAAAAATATAACTGAAAGTATGATGAGAACAAGATGGTTTTGCGTAAAAGTCCCCTCAATATTTCGCAGATGATCCAACACGCTAAATGCAATTTCTAAATTATCTGCTCGAAAAAATACCCAAGCAATACAAATAAAGACTAGCGTAAATATACGTGAATAAATTTCTGATAAAAGTACCAATGAATTTCGAGAATTAATGTTACTTACAATAACCCCAACTGCATGCAAAGCACCCCAAATTAAAAATGTAGTATTAGCGCCGTGCCATAAGCCACTCAACAGCATTGCAATAAAAATATTTATTTGCGTTTTTGTAAAGCCCTGCTGATTCCCCCCCAGCGGTACATAAATATAATCTCTAATAAATGTTGATAGTGAAATATGCCAACGTTTCCAGAAATCCTGTAAGTTAATTGCTAAATATGGTTGCCTAAAGTTAATCGGGATTTGATAACCCAGCAAAAATCCTAAACCAGTAACAATCAATGTATATGCAGAAAAATCAAAAAATATTTGTAATGCATAAGCCCAAATCCCACTTATAACAGTGACAGTATTCTGATTTTCTGGATATGAATAAACTGGATCTACGAAATTGGTGGATAGCCAATTCGCAAGAACAATTTTCTGAAAGAGTCCAAGAAGAATGAAATAAATAGCTTTTTCAATATAAATAACCTTTCCAACATCAGGTCCTTTAAGTTGACTAAAGAAATTTTTAGCGCGAAAAATAGGTCCTGCAAATAATGTAGGCCAGAAAGCTAGATAAAGTAAAACCTCGATCAATTGATTTTTATTTTTGAATTCTTCCTGACTTTCTTTGCTTTGCCAAACGAGATAAGTGATTGCCTGAAATGAGAAAAAAGAAACTCCGGCTGGCACAACTAGTTCGATAAAAGGAAGCTTGTGATGAACTCCCCCAATCATGAGAGCGGCATCAATACTACTTCTAAGAAATTCATAATACTTTGTCATGATTAAAAGGCTTAGGCTTAAGCTAATGACAGTAGTAAGCTTTAATTTTTTATAACGCTCAATTGAGCTTGGTTTTTTTATCCACTCCCCAGCCCACCATATCCACAGGCTAAACAGAAATAAAATAATGGTAAATTTAATGGACCAGGTTGCATAAAACCCATAACTGCAAGCGGTAAGGTATGTTTTTTGAACTATCGGAAAATCTTTTAATGACCAATACACCAAGTAAAAGATTAATGCGATATAGCAAAACTCTGGACTAATGAAACTCATTCGATGTTTGTTTTTGATGACTTAGTTAAGGGAGATTTTCGTGTTCCATCTTATTTCAAATAAGATAGTCCATTAATATTACTTTTTTTATGTGGCCCCTATAAAATATACTTTTATTCTACTTTAGATTTCTCATGCCAATTTTTGTTTATCGTTTTCTATTTCTTTTTCTTTTAGCCTTTTCGCCATTTGCTAAGGCCGTATTTTTAGATGAAATTCAAGTATATGACGGAGAAATCAATGAACCCGGTGAGTTTGGCCTTGAAATTCATGCCAATACAACACTTTCTGGTCAGACAAGTCCCTCATTTCCAGCTCAACGCGTTAGTCAAGGTGGGGTTCGAATTACTCCCGAATTTAGTTATGGACTTTCAAAAACCGTCGAACTTGGTTTTTACCTTCCAACAATTTACACACCAGACTATGGTTATGAGTCGGCTGGTTATAAACCGCGTATTAAATGGTTACCAATTCAAAATTCAGAGACACAACCTTGGGCACTTGGAGTTAATTTTGAATATTCTGTTCTCAATACAGGGATGGAGTACCCGCGTAAAGCAGCCGAGATTAGGGGTATTATGGCGTGGAAAAATGATCACTGGTCATTAGCCTTCAACCCTGTCATCGACTCTAACCGTTCAGAGGGACAGAATAGTGACTGGGTTTTAAATTACCAAACAAGAGCTATCAAACTTCATCATGAGGGCATGATCACTGGATATGGCCTAGAGTATTATCAAGGCCAATCAGCAGTGAATAATATTGATCCACTTTCTGCTCCAAAGCAGGTTTTTGCTATCCTTGAAATTAAAACTCCAGATACTTTTTTGAATGGTATGAACATCCATATGGGGCTAGGTTATGGTTGGGACTCTGGTGATCGGATCACTTTCAAAATGATTATGACGCCTAAGCTATAAAGCGAATAGAGTGAAATGGTAATCATTGACATGTCAAATATGGGTGAGTTTCAACATTTTTAGCTTGTTGAACCATTTGCTCAAAACGCATTTGAGAAGTGTTTTTAATGAAATAATTAATGACACTATTCGGAATAAACGTGTCTAACTCAAATTGACTTTCATAAATAAACTTTGTTGCACGTTCTAAAGGAATTAGGATCCACGAGCCCCTATAAAATTTTGCATCTCCTCTGACTTGTTCAAAAACCAGTTTTTGTTTTGAAACTTCTGTGAACTCCTCTACGGTGCGCAAATCTAGTGGAAAGCCAAGAATACGATCTTCGATCACGCGATCTACAAGTATTTTATTTCCATTTCTTGAAATAATTTTTGACTCTTTAATACCAGCGATATTTTTTGCGTTTTCATAATCGGTGATGAATGCAAAAGCGTTACAAGCATCTAGGGCTACTTGATAGCTCACATTGACCTGAAAAACAGGGCCATTCCTAGAGACCTTAACATCAAGATGATTCGATTGCTCTATCTCTACGGATTGAACCGCCGAAGTCGTGAACAGGAAAAATGCTATCAAATATCGTTTCATTTGTTAAGTATGCCCCTATTTAGAACGAAATAATTCATTACTGTTTAACCTTGTACTAAATATGATTTGCGGGTTAACCGAGGACAACACACAGAGAATAAGAGAATTATGGACTCGAACCAAACTCGATTTATTGAGTCAAGCGCAAATCAAAAATACAGATATGCAATTGGCGCCCCATAAGATTAACTAAGTTTCCTCAATCAGCTCATCTATTGGATGAATAACTACTTTTAAATTTTTAGTAGGTAAACTTTTTTCAGGATATTTCAAAAAGTTTTCGCGATGTCGTCTGTAATATAGAAGTCCTTCATCAACACTCGATACGCTTGCTCCTAACTCTATCAGCTTATCCCATAGATTCCAATCCTCTTGGGGATGAAGACCATTTTCATATCTCTTTTTATAACCTATTTGCTGACCTAAGCTGGTCCGATACAACATAGATCCGTGGTGTTTACCATGACGATTCCAATAATAGTCACCCTGATAAAGATTTGTCTCACCTGGAACGCGGGTCAATATTTCTCGCTTTAACTCTCCAGTGACAACAATGTCATAGGTTAATATATCAGTGGTTGCCTTTGATAAAAGCTCGACTGTGTCGGCCCTAAACCAATTATCTGCGCCGATAAAACAAACATATTCTGATTCAACACGTTGCAGCATATCCTGAAAATTATTGACGGTGCCGATGTTTTTGTCTCTAAAAACATATTCAATCTCTGGATATAACATCGGAAGATTCTGGCAATCATGCGCGCCATCATCCACAAAAAGAACTCTTTCAGGTTTTTGGGTCTGACTTAGAATAGACTCTATGCAATGTGCTGCTAAGTGGCCATATTGATAAGATGCAATAACTATCGTAATCATATTGAAGTGTCATTAGAGCACAGAAACGATGACAGCGTTGTTACAACAAACTCTTTTTCTTCGCTAGAATCTAGTGCCATAATAGGCTATGGAAACCATTGATTCGCGATTTTTTCATGATCCCCTGTTTTTAATGGAGGAAAGTCTCCGTTTACAACAGGATGGTCTCCTTCTAGACTCGTCAGCTTACTCTATCTCTGCCCAATGTTTAGAACATAACATCAAGTTCCACTCTACATTAGATATAAAACCTGTTTTAAATGTAGCAATTGGTTATTTAATGATGGGCGATCTTTCTCAATCAGAAAAATGGTTTGATTTTGTTATCTATCACGAACCAAATAATGCTGTCGCTTTAATGAATTTAGCAGCTATTTTTAATCAAACCAACCGAAAATCACAAGGTTCTGAGCTTTTAAATGCGGCTTATAAAATTCAACGTCTTTATATTGAACCAATTGATGAGCCCTGTAGAAAGCTACTCATTCTCACACTCGGCAAAGAAGCGGCTAATATCCCGCTATATCCTCTTTTATCCCTGGGTAGAAACTTTAATATTAAATATGCCTTTGACTACGGTAGCCCCGAAGAAGATGCTAGGCTGCCAGAGTTTGACCTTATTTTTAATGCCGTAGGTGAAGCAGACTACCTAAAGCCTTATGTTCAACGCATGAAGGAATTACCATATCTTTACCAAAAACCTTTCCTCAATGATCCTCTAAATGTTTTAAAGACTCAGCGTAATCAAATACAAGACGTTCTTCGAGATGTGCCAGGTCTTGTACTACCTCATTATGAGAGATTTGAATTGATTTCTGAGAAGGCTGATCAGCTACAAGCAGTTCTGCGCCACAGTCTTCATTATCCGGTCATCATTCGCCCAGAAGGAACTCATGGTGGTGATGGATTAAAAATTGCTCATCAATCGAAAGAATTAATTGAGGCAGTCTCATCCATACAAAGTTCTTTTTATCTCGCAAACTTTATCAATTATCAATCGGCCGATCTAAATTACAGAAAATACCGCGTGATCTTCGTTGATCGTATCCCATATTTTTATCATTTGGCGATTTCATCACACTGGCTAGTTCATTATTATTCTGCGGATATGTTAAGTCACGATTGGAAAATTGAAGAAGAAAAAGCTTTTTTACAATCCCCCGAATCAGTACTCGGCAATGCGCGGATGACAACTCTTTTAGAAATTGGCCAAAGACTCAATTTAGAATACGTTGGAGTAGATTTTGGATTAATGCCTGATGGCTCGATGGTGATCTTTGAAGCAAATCCAACCATGTTGATTCATTTAGAGAGCATTTCTGGCCCCTTAGCTTATAAAAACGAGTACGTTAAAAATATCTTACAAGCTTTTGAAGATACTCTAGAGAGGTACTCAAGCACTAAACCAATCGATTAAATTGGTTTAGTGATAGCTTTTAAGCTCTCACAATTTGATTCTGTTGATCAACTACAACAACTTTAGGTTTGAGGTCCTGTGCCTCATCTCTTGTCATTTGCTCTAACGAAAGAATAATCACTTCATCACCTGGTTGAAACAATCTAGCTGGGCAACCATTCAAACATACTTCGCCTGAGTTTGATACGCCAGGAATAGCGTAAGTTTCCCAATGAACGGCGTTCGACATATTATTAATATGTACTAGCTGATAAGGCATAATCCCTGCCGCATCCATTAAAACTGGATCTAATGTAATGCTCCCCTCGTAATCTAACCTAGCCTGTGTTACACGAACCCGGTGTAACTTACCCGTACAAATTGTGATCGTTTTCATAAGAGGTCCTTTTCATTCATATATATTCACTTTACTTGATTTTATTGTTTGATAGATTTCTATGTGAGATTACTCTTTATCACGTTTCCTTTAAACTACAGAGATGATCAAACTCAAGGAGTTATCCTTAAATGCCATTGAAGGACACTGCTCAATTTACCGAAAAACACCTTCTGAGCTTGTCAGCTTAACGAATCAAATTCAAGAGGAGAGTAACCCAGGAAACATGTTTATGAGCATGTTTTATATTTTCTCCTCTTTGCATCAGAAAGATGTTGCATTGGGTATGCAACAAAAAGCTATTTCACACCAAAAGATTTTTCGATTAACCAATCCAACTCAACCGAGTCTTCGTTTATTGGGCCTCGTAGGGCCTGGTGATATGTACGAAAATACACCCCTAGATTTTTTAATTGAGAATACAAATATTCGTTTAGATTTATTGTATTTGACTCCTCATGAAGATTTTCCAGATGAAATTCCTGATCACGATGTGGCCTTTGTGGCTCTTGGTGAATCAGAAAAGAATCTTCCCATTTTAAAAAAAGTTCAATTAAAACTATCTAGCTGGCCAAAGCCTGTAATTAATACAGTGGAGCAACTCTATTTGTGTCGCCGAGATCGCTTATTCAATTTATTAAAGAATGTTCCTGGCCTTTTAGTCCCTAGCTGTATCAGAATTTCTAAAAAAGGTATCAACATAGCCTCATTGAAATTTCCAATAACCATTCGTCCCATTGATACCCATGCAGGTATTGGGCTACAAAAATTAAACTGCCGAAAAGATCTAGCTACTTATTTAGACCTTTATCTTGATAATGATCTATTTTATCTTTCTGATTTCATCGATTATCAAAGTCATGATGGGTACTTTCGTAAATTTCGTATCGCGTTGATTGATAAAAAACCCTATATTTGCCATTTAGCTATTGGTGAGGACTGGATTGTCAATTACATGGGAGCGAAAATGTATGGCGATGCGCAAAAGCGACTTGAGGAATCTCTCTTTATGGCGGGGTTTGAGGACAACTTCGCACTCACTCATCAAAATGCTTTATTTCAAATTGCTGACAAGCTAAACCTTGATTATGTCGTTATTGATTGTGGGCTGACGAAAGATGGTCTACTGTTGCTATTTGAAGCAGATGGAGGGGCCTGGGTGCACGCTACAGACCCACAAGAATTGTTTGCCTACAAAACTCCGATCATGCAAAAAGTTTTTGTTGCTTTTGAAAAATTACTCATCAATCGTTGTCAGTAGTTAGACTTGTTATACGC
The DNA here is from genome assembly GCA_903867305.1 of uncultured beta proteobacterium. Taxonomy (GTDB): domain Bacteria; phylum Pseudomonadota; class Gammaproteobacteria; order Burkholderiales; family Burkholderiaceae; genus Polynucleobacter. The sequence goes on along the minus strand of CAIPQU010000030.1, from coordinate 36,832 downwards.
CCATATAATTCGTTGATATTCTCAGGACTTAGCCACTGCCATTCGCCTTCTTTCAAACTCATTGGCAGATGATAGTTCCCAATACTACGACGATGTAATTTGTCTACATGATTGCCGACTGCAACCAACATTCTTTTCACCTGATGGTAGCGTCCTTCCACAATGGTCATCACTACTTTTCTTTCGCCTTCTTGACTACACTGAATCGCCAAACAAGGCGTTGGGTCATCATCTAAAACGACCCCCTTTAAAAGACACTCGATTTGATGGGGTGTTATCGGTTCGGCTGTTGTAATCTCATAAGCCTTACCAATATTTTTTTTGGGCGTGGTCATTTGATGTATAAACTGACCATCATCAGAAAGTAATAATAACCCCGTGGTGTCTTGATCTAGTCTTCCTACACATTGAATACCTCGCTCAATCAATGGCGCTGGCAATAAGTTATACACACTAGGGTGGTGTTTAGTTTTATGAGAGCATTCATAATTGGGTGGCTTATGAAATACTAGGTAAGCTTTTTCATGAAATGGCCAAACCTGATCCTCCACACTCAAAATCAGATTCTCCGTAGAGATTAATTGCTCTGGATCATCGATGATTTCACCATTGACTTGTACTAACTCTGCCATGATAAGATGACTACAATATCTTCTCGTACCAAAGCCTTGGCTGAATAATATCTTTTCTAAAGTAATTGATTTTTTATTTTTTGAAGACATCATGAATAGTTAGTATAGCGTTTGAACTATTTGGATGTTGATTCAAAACAGAGCGTGATTAACTAATCTACAATCGTTCTCATAACTTGTAATAATTCATGATCGTGTTCTGGCATACCATCTAATATTGAAGACATTTCTTTGAATTGGGATGCTATTTGTTCGGCGCCATAAAAACGCAGTTTCCAATTTGGATAACGCCTCTTCTCAATAGGCTTTATATCCAACTTCCTCACAATAATATGCCTGGCATCGCCTTCAATTCTGTCCCAGACATCCAAAATGTCTTGTTTATCGCCTTCCAATAATTGACAGAAATACCCATTTTCGTAAAACAAAACTCCAGTTATGCCATGGCTTTGATTCCATTTGATAGCGCCTTCTAAGACGGTCATTAAAGAAAGCATTCCCATTTGCTCGTGGGATTTACTGATATACGTAAGCTCTGTAAGGTTCATAAAAGTATTATAAGTAATTAGTTACGAAATGGTGTCAAACCCTAGTAAGGAAAACCCTTAATATGCAATTATCGCATCCCCATAGCGAGTCTTTTAATAATTAAAGTCTACTTTGAGGGTTTTGGCGCTACTGTTAGGAGGATCGCTGATTTTTCCCCTCCCAATCCAAAACCAGCGTCTTCAATTTCTATCGTGACGGATCTGTCATTTTTCAAGAAGACTAAAACACTCTTTTTAGAGGTAACTGATGACACTAGTGTCCAGCTCTGTTTCGGGAATTCGTCACGAAAAAATACATAGCTTTGCATCGGCGTTGATGTTGAACCAATATTTAATCTACCGGTCCAAGCCAAGCCGCTACCTAATATCAGGGAGTCTTTTTTTAATACTGATCCCGGCGGCAGTGGCATATCGCCCAACAATCTAGATTGGGTTTGTTCGTTATCATTTGTAGCATTTTGCTCTTCATTAAAACTAGACATAGGACTTGAGGCGCAAGCAACTAATAGAAGACAGCATCCAATAAGGAATATTTTTTTCATCATCAACCTATGAGCATTCGAGGGTCTACATATCATATAACAATTTAAGCAAATTTAGTGCTTGAAATTACAAAACTTCTTTTCATATCAAGACTCAAGATATATATCAATATCACTCGACTTTCGATTCAGCAAATTGCGTCAAGATTAAGCCAGACAATAAAAGAACAATTCCGAACAGTCTGTATAAGCTGATAGGACGAATCATGGCGCCAAACAATCCAAAATGATCGATTAATACAGAAACAATGATTTGAGCCGAAACAGCACAAGCAATAAAATTAACAACGCCAATACGCGGAGCAAGAATTGTAGCGCTGATGACATAAAACGCGACGATAAATCCACCAAAATATTCGATCAGCTTTACTTCAGAAAATTTTTCAGGCATTGGAAGTGATTTTGTGATCATCACTGTCAGTAATAAACTGACGATTAATGCTATAGTCAACGCAACAAATGGAGCGTGAAGGGTCACTCCTAAAGACTTACCTAAACGGCCATTAATGATTCCCATAATTGGGATACCAGCACCAGCCAACAAAGCCCAAACAATTAAGCGCATTGAAATCATTGCTAATCTCCATTGTGATGTTCATATTGCTATTAAACACCAAAATTGAAATAGACATTTTGTCCCTTAGCTTGGGCTCATCGTACAAAACAATAAGAACTATTGAGATCGCTCTCAAAAGGTTTTATATTTTTACGAGTTGGTTTTACTTGGTCAAAAGTTAATCTTGAATCTTAGCCAAGTTTCGTTAAGCAAGGTGCAACGATAGCCGCCCAGCTCTATACATATCTTAGTAAATCAAATACTTCTAACGAATTCTCAGCTTCAAGCACCGCATCATATCCTCTTTATATCTACAAAAGTGAAACACAGATCGATGAGGCTAGGTCACAACTTATTTTCTGAATATTAAATACTCATCTACTTAAAAGTTAATTCTAGATAAAAACCATAAACAAAACGAAATGGTAGTAAAGATGCCTACAAACGCGGCAATTCCTACAATATAAAAATTTCCCGCCTTCTCGCGGGCTTGAATTGCAGATCTTTTAATCATATTGACCCCCTTTTTAAATATTCTTTTACCTTTATTTGGACTCTAGGCAATTAGCCGTATCCCCAACTCCACATGACTTCCATTACTTAATCAGTCTTAATGATAGTCGAGAAATTCAATTTTTCCAACTGGCTTGACCCACAAGCTTAATATATTTGCTTTTTGCTTTACAGATCCCCTCAAATACTCCATACCATTACACTTTTTAATTTTGCATGTTGAGGAACTGTCTTAGTTGCTCTTTCCACCATTTTGCTTGTCCGGTCGTTGAGTGACCAGAAGTTTGTTCGCTTGCGGGGATCAAAAATAATTGTCCATTTTTAATTTTTTTCATTTGCTTTTCCATGATGCCTAGCTCTGGTGGATTTCTTTCATCATCTGCTGAATTAATCGCTAATACTTTTGCTTGGATCTTCTCCAAATCATTTCCTGGGTTGAAATCTCTAGAGGACTCCCATTGATATAAATAATCATTGGCATCCATCGTAAAAGGTGCATTCAGGCGCTCATTGACGATCCGATCTGCCGCATCGCTCGTTGGTGCTAAAAACTGTAGTCGTTGATTCCCACCAGTTGTGGCAAATGGATAGAAAACACTAGCGAATTGTGCGCTCTTGGGTTGGGCCTGATAATTCCCGTCACTCCAGTTGGGGTCTCGCCGAATTGATTCGGAAATAAATTTCCTCATGATCCAGTTGCGACCGGACATCGCATTGGGAGTAGAGGCCATAGGGACAAGATAGTCCATGTATTGAGGATACCGAATACCCCATATCCAGGTTTGCATACCGCCCATTGAGTTGCCTAAAATTACCCTCAGATGCTTGATACCTAAGCCCTCAGAAACAAGTCGATACTGCGCCTGAACCATATCTTCGTAGTTATATCGTGGAAATTGAGCTCTTAAGCCGTCAGATGGTTTACTAGATTTACCCACACCGATTGCATCGGGAATGATGATGAAGTATTGATTAGCGTTAAATAATTGCCCATCTAAAAAGAGTTCTTCTCCAAAGTCCTTGTTGAGGATGCCTTTAGCTGATCCAGCGGTTCCATGCAGAATAAGAACAGCAGGATTTTGTGGGTTGCCGATGGTGATATATCCTATCTTCAGCTCTTTAAATACCTCACCTGTATGGAATTTAAAATGATTGGCAATCCAAACCCCCTCTTTTTGATTGGAAAACTCCATACAATAAGAGAGGCTACTCATCGTCATCAAGAAGAATAGAATAAATTTTTTCATCAACGTCCCCAAATGTTATATCTTTCGTTTATATCTGAATTAAAGACTTTGACTGAATATTTTCTATCCCCAATTTTTGACTACCCATCAACTCTAAAATTTCCAATAGGACTAATGTGCCAGCAACTTGGGCGCCTGCTTTTTTTACTAAACTAGCAGCAGCGGCCAAGGTTCCACCGGTAGCCAACACATCATCGATTAACAATACTTTCGCCATTGAGGGCAGTAGGTCCTGCTGTATCTCTAAAGCATCTGTACCGTATTCCAAGCCATAACTTTGTGAATATACTTTTTTAGGCAGCTTATTTGGTTTGCGCGCCAAGACTAATCCTTTTTGTGACACTTGAGAAAGGGCCGTAGCAAAAATGAAGCCCCTTGACTCGATGCCCAAAATATAATCAAATTCACAAAAGTGGCTAAGGCCATACAATTGCTCAATTGCAAATGAAAAAGCCTTTTGATCTGCGAGTAGTGGCGAAATATCTTTGAACATAATTCCCGGTTTTGGGAAATCTGGAACCGTTGGCAAATAATTTAGTAAATTCATAAATAATGAAAAATTCTTTAGTTTTAATTGTTGCTTTAGAGGATGAACTTCGTCGCGAAGTGTTATCTTCTCATATCCCCATCATCTATTCAGGTATTGGCAAAGTGAATGCTTCAATTGCCACCTTCAAGGCTATCCAACAATATAATCCACAATTAATCATTAATTTTGGGACCGTTGGCAAAATATCGCCTTTGCTTTCTGGCTTAATACAAATTGGTACAGTTGTTCAAAGAGACATGATTGCAGAACCTTTGGCGCCTAGGGGCGTTGTGCCCTTTTCTAAAAGGCCCAATACCTTATCATCGATTTCTGAGGGACATATTTGTGGTACAGGCGATTCTTTTGTGACCCAGCAGGATGATTGGCTCATTAAAAATCATATAGATGTGGTGGATATGGAGTTATTTGCTATTGCGTCCGTCGCTCATGAACATCAGATTAACTGGCTATCCTATAAATATATATCAGATGAAGCAAATGAGTCCTCCGGAAAAGAGTGGTCTAAAGGCGTCAATCATGGCGAAACGCTTTTTCTCGAAAAGCTTCAAGCCCATCTCTGAGGCTCAGATCAAAAAATCTTAGTTCAACTATCTTCCAATAGACCAAAAAAATAGCCCAATCAGTGGGCTATTTTTTCAAACTGACCAAGGTCATGGTTATTAATACTCTATTGATTGTCCCTCTTTCATCGGGATTATCTTAATATCGCTACCCTTCATTGCTTCTTCAAATTCAGCTAGGGTCCCTTTAGTCATAGGGTTAGAGTTGTAGTGCATTGGAATAACGGCTTTTGGCTTAATCCAATTTTTAAGTGCATAAGCAGCATCTTCAGGGTTCATCGTGAAATTTCCACCAATCGGAATCATGACTAAATCTGGCTTGTAATACTTACCAATAAATTCCATATCCCCAAACAAGCCAGTATCTCCCATATGCCAGATTTTTAGGCCATTTTCTAGTTGAATAATGTAGCCAACAGGCTCACCAGCAGGGTGTGATTCATTTTTACCAGTATTTGGATTGTTCCAAACAATTAACGAAGAATGCTCTGCTTTAACTGCGGTAACTTTAATCCCTGGGGAAGGTGTTACAAACCCAGTCTTATTAAAACGATATCCTAGATTAGCAGGTATTAAACCTAAAGTTATTAAAGGCGTAACCATATCAGCCGGTCCGTAAAGTATCGCCTCATTGAGTTTTGCAAGGGCCGGTGCATCACCTAAATGATCTACGTGTGCATGGGTAACCAATAAAAAGTCAACCTTACCAAGTGCCGACAAATCATTTTTATAATTAGCTGGTGCTTTGGGTCCGGCCGTAATCCATGGGTCAATGACAAGAACTTTTCCGCCAGGTGTTTTAATCTTAAAACCAGCTTGCCCAAGCCATTGCATTTCTGTTTTAGAACCGCTTTGTGCAAATGCAGTTCCTAAAATCACTGGGCACAACACAATTAAAGCCAAAAAATGTAATACTTTATTTTTATAGTTCATTGTTTTTCCATTCTTAAAATTAGTCGTATTTTATAAAGGATCAATGTCTCAGCATTTTCCAAATTAATCATCTCAAGTTTAACTTGAATATTTTCATCACTTTGAACAAATTAACATAGTGTTGGTTTCACATCTTTTAAACCAAATAAAGGCTAACTCGACTAATTCTATCATTAGAACAATATAAAAATATCGAGGGAAATCAACTCACGGCCTTTATTTTTCGCTTATTCAAACGGTATGTAAACTTTTCCAATACTTCGCATCTCTTGTTCCGTTTTTTCTCTAACAAAGGCTACATTCCATAAATCATATGCTGATGGTCTTCGGCCACCAAAATAGGAAACAAATCCTGCCTCTCCAAGTGCATTTAATAATGCTGAATACGTAAACCCACACTTATGAGCCATATTTGTAAAGCCCTGTCCTGTGTTGGCTCTAATCCCATAAACAATATCAAGGGGCGAAATTGGAACACCCATGTCATTGTTATATAGCGGCTCTAATAATTTATCTGCCACAATTGCTTCACATGCGCTTTGTAAATCAGGGCATGTCAAAACAACGATCCCGTCTTCTTTTAAAACTCGTTTAAATTCTTTTAAAACAGTAATCACTTCGTGTGGATAAAGAAAAACGATATTATGGTACGAGTAAATTGCATCAACGCTAGCGGTTGGCACTTTAGATAAATCATGGATTGATCCTTCTATGTCGGCATCCATGCCGGGTCGACTCTCAAGGCGTATCTCTTTCCATTCATCTGTATTAAACCCCTGAATTTCTGACTGTGGCACTACTCCACTATCAATATGCAAAAATGATTTCATCCATATTCCTTTGTTATTTACTTACTTCAATTTAATGTATTACTTTGCTTATCTTACAAGATTGTTTTTAAAAAGCTCTTTGTGAGAAGGGGCGAACATTTCTAGGATAAGCCGCCGATCAAACTCTTTAGATTTCTGATCAATACAAATTTTTTAGTTGCCGCCACTCAAGGGTTTTAATGATCTTAAATATTGTATGATTGCGTCCATATCGTTTTTGTTAATATTTTTATACCAACTAAAAGCCATCGGTGGTCTATAGTTTTGGCCAGACCTATCTATGCCATTTTGAATGGCTGTTGCAATTTCTTGGTTAGTCCAATTTTTTAAACCATATTCATGGGGGGTCAGATTTCTAGAGACGCTTATTCCCCACGGTCCTTTAAATTGTTGACCGCCAGATCCTAGTTTTGACCACACTAATTGCCCTTTTTCATTTCTCGGATTATGACAATCCATACAATGGCTGATTGCCGTCAAATACTCACCATACTCTTTAGTGTTTTTTTGTGAAGGAGTAGAAATCTTCTGAGTAATTGTGGGTCCATAGTTCGCCGGTAATGGAATGTTATAGATGGATTTCGGTACCTGATTCCTTACAGCTGGTTGAGCCCTCATATAGACAATGATTGCTTTTAAATCTTCATCTGACATTTTTCGATAAAACTCTATAGGCATCGGTGGGCCAATCACTTTTCCATTGGGTCTTATTCCTTCTCGAATAGCTTTCTCTAATTGCTGATCGGTCCAGTTACCTATGCCAGTTTCTTTATCAGGAGTAATATTAGAAGCAACTGCCTTGAATGCTGGTTCATCAAACACCATGCCGCCAGATAACCCTTTGTCTAATAAAGGCTCACCTTTGGCGCCACGTTGAACATGACAATTTCCACACGCCACCGGTCCTTCCATGAGGTATTTCCCTCGATCATAAAGATTGACACTCTGTGCATGAGCACTTGCATAAAACATTGTTAGATTTACTAACGATAAAAATAAAAATTGTCTAAACATCACTCGGCTCCTATTGACGTCTCCCTGCACAAAAGGGCGAGGGCTACTTCTAAGATACCCACAGGAACAAGTCAGGATATGCTTGGTCGTATGGAGCTAACCACTTACTAAAGAACCTATATTCTGGTTCTCATACTGCATAATTAATGCATCAGGTTTCCTTCTCCACTCGCTGAGCTAAACATGAAGTTGTCTTAACGAGTCCCACACCAATAATTTATCTTCAACAGACTATTTAAATGGGCTGTCACAAATTACACCATATTAAGTTAGGGTTCTCTTTAATTTATCATGCCTTGGAAACCTCAGGGAAATTTTTCTTTGAACTGTTTTTTGTAAATAGCACTTCCCTATTTTTCTAATTTCCTAACGCAGGATGTAAGTAGTAAGAATAAATTCATTCATTGAACACTAATTCTTATGCTAAATTAGTTGAAAAAATCATTTAGGAGGGTTTATGCTGCATGTCGATGGATCTTGCCACTGTCAACGTATCAAGTTTAAAGCAGAGGTCGACACCTCCAAAGTTTCTATTTGCCATTGTACAGATTGCCAAACAATGACTGGCGCACCTTTTAGAGTCATAGTTCCGGTAGCGAAAGAAAATTTCAAACTTTTACAAGGTCAACCTAAAACTTATCTCAAAATTGCGGAAAGTGGCAACCGTCGCATCCAGGCTTTTTGCCCAGATTGCGGAGCTTCTATTTATGCCACCAGTGAATTCAACCAAGAAGTTTTTGGACTCAGAGTTGGGACTCTTAGCCAAAAAGCGGTTCTTGTACCAACAAAACAGATTTGGTATCGCTCTGCTTTGCCATGGCTAGATCAAATTAATAGTATCGTCAAATTTGAGAAGCAGCCGAGTTAATGAGTTAAATCTCAGGGTCTTGATGCAATAAAAAGCTCAAGTAGTTCTCATTCTTTCAACCTAAAATTGTACTGATTTCAATTAAGTTTTGATCTGGGTCACGTACATAAACAGAGTTTATCTTTGAAGTTGCTCCCGTACGGATAACCGGCCCTTCAATCATTGGCCAATTTTCTCTTTGTATATGTTCAATAAAAACGTCTAAAGAGTCATCAACAATAAAACATAAATCCAATGATCCTGGAGTTGGAATATGGGCCTTTGGCTCAAACTCTTTACCCTGAATATGGAGATTAATTTTTTGTTTACCAAACTTAAATGCTTTTCGTTCTACAGGAGGTGTTCCACCAATAAATGATTCTAATTTCATCTGTAATACACGAGTATAAAAATCTATACACTCCAACTCTTTTGCTGTAGTTAAAACAAGATGGTCTAAATGTGTAATCATCGAAATATCTTACCGCTAAAAATAGGGGGCGCTTATTAAAGTTAAATTTTTTGTAGTGTTCTATGTCTATGTAAGCTTAGATTAAAAACCTTGCTGCAGTGTATATCATCATTCCAAAAAATATCGTTGACAACATGCTCTTGGTAAAAGAAAAAACAATTATCCCCACTATCCCACCAAATAATTGTGGAGTATAGAGCTTTAACTCAAACAAGTTTGAAGAAATATTTTTGGTAAACAATATTTCTGGAAGAACAATTGCAATCAATGCGGCGGTAGGCGCATAGCGTAAAAACTCATGAACAACTTCAGAAAGCTGAAATCTTGATCCTACAAGTAGGAAGAATCCTCTTGAAAACAATGTAACCAACATTAACCCAATAAATGCAATCCATAAATTAAGTTCGCTCATTTGGCTCCGCTTTCAATTTTTTATCCATCAATACTGCTGCCAAAACACCTACAATCACTGAACAAATGATCGTTAGTCGATAAGGTAAATTAATCGTGAACACACAGGTAATTGCTGCTGCCAGTGCTGAAACTAATGCTGTATTATTTTTAATAGCAGGTATGATCAGCGCAACTAAAGCTAGAGTACCAGCAAAGCCAATACCCCAAGAGCTTGGAATTTTGGAGCCAAACACAATTGCAATCAAAACACCTAACTGCCAAATAGCCCAATGTGTTATTACCATGCCCATATAATAGAAAAGCTCAAAGTTTGCGCCATGGACATTATCTGAAGTCGGGAATTTTTGTAAAAACTTCGTAAATGTTATGTCTGTATTTAAACTACCAATACATAATCTTTGTAAGAATGAATATTTTTTGAAGTGTGGTTGAATTGCCGCACTGTAAATAACAAACCTTGAATTCACTATTAAAGCCGTCAGCCATATTGTCCAAAATGGATAATCTCCTGCAATTAATGGCATCGCAGATAATTGAGCTGAACCTCCGTATACCAAAATATTGAACCAAAATGTTTCAATAGGTTTGAGTCCAGCACTCAATAATGCAATATTGGTCACAATTGACCAGGCAATAATTGCTAATGCTGGCTCTATGATAGATTTAACTCCATCAATAAAAGGGGTGCTTTTAAAAAACTTTAAGTCCATTAAAAATTATTCTTCGCGATCTATACAAGGGTTTTATATAAACTAATTTACCTTGTGTTGTATATATATTTTTATTTTATTCGCTAACCATTGAGACCGAATAAAGTGAATCATTTTTAAATAACAATTTTTGCTGGCATGGAAAAACTACTCGATAAATTTATAAACATTGGCAAATAATCTGTCAAAATATGCCATATTTAAGAATATCAAAGTATTCAATGACCACTGCAAGCATTATGCCTAATTTTTTATTAGACTTATTATTGTGGTGATTGGTTTGCAAAACCCCACCAAGTTCTCACTGGAGTGTTTGAGATGATTGAGTAGAGTTATTTTGGTTACTGCTCTGTTATTTTGATTTGAAATATTTTTTATTTGATCCACGCCGTTTTTACTAAATTTATTTAACATCTATTTAATGATACAAATAACTCAATTACAGGGAAATTTTATAAAGAGTCCTGCCCATAAAATTGGTATTGATTTAGGTGGTACAAAAATTGAAGTTGTTGTAATAGATCCTGATCATCAAATCACCTTCAGAGAAAGAGTTCAAACACAGGCAGATCTTGGTGTTCAACATATTTTAAATCAGATCACAATCATCTACGAACAAGCTCTTGCAAGCATCAAGGGTAAGACTCATACACTAGGGATAGGAACGCCAGGCAGTATTTCTTTAAAAACCGGCTTATTAAAAAACTCTAATACAGTTTGTTTAAATGGTCAGGCTTTAAAAATTCTACTAGAGTCTCAACTTCATCACCAAGTTCATATTGAAAATGATGCAAATTGTTTTACGATGGCTGAGGCTACTCATGGTGCAGCACAAAATCATAACCTAGTATTTGGTGTCATCATGGGCACAGGTTGTGGGGGTGGCTTGGTGATTAATAAAAATATGTGGGTTGGCCCTCAACGACTAGCTGGTGAATGGGGTCATATGAGCATTGATCCAAATGGACCATTATGCTTTTGTGGAAAAAGGGGGTGCGTAGAAACCTATATTTCGGGTAGTGGACTCGAGCGGATATATCAAGAAAAATCATCTCTACATGAAAATGCAGAGGCTATTTTTAAACTAGCGAAATCAAAGAATGCACTCGCCATTGATGTTATCAATATCTTTTATGATCGATTTGGAAGGTGTTTTGCAAATCTAATCAATATCTTGGATCCAGATATTATCGTCTTAGGGGGCGGCCTTTCTAATGAGGACTCTATTTACAGCGTGGGTGTTGAGAGTATTACAAAATATATTTTTAACGATCAACTATCTACGCCGCTTGTTAAAAATCAATTAGGCGACTCTGCTGGAGTTATTGGCGCTGCACTTATCGGTATTTAGCTGACGTAAGACTTCATACTTAGATGATTGACTATCTTAAGTCTAGAAAAATGATTCTCTGCGTTTAAGGGCTCAGGCAATACTTAATTCTTCCCATAGATTTTGACAACTTTTGTTGATAGGCTAGGTCCAATGAGAAGAGTCACTAAAAAGCGTGCTAACTGTAATGTGAGGACAAAGGCTAAATCTACTTTAGTCGAAGCCGCAATAATAGCGATGGAATCCATGCCGCCTGGACTCGTCGCTAAATAAGCACTTAAAGCGTCAATGCCTAAGTAGCTGGCTATTACAGTTGCCATTCCTGCACAACAAACTATTAAAATGAATATCGAAATGATGGCTTGAGGTAATGCTTTGCTCGCTGCAAGTAATACATCTTTGGTAAACCGTAAGCCTACACTCCAACCGATCATCGCAAAAGCTAAAGCTCTTAACCAATATGGTAACTCTATTTCAGAATAGCCGTTAAGGTGGAGAAATGCTGCTACTCCTATCGACAAGATAATGACCCCGCCAGATATCTTTGGTAAAAGCATCGCCGTTAAACTAAATGCCACGATACTACACGTAACAACAAAAGCGCTCCAATGAATAGGTTCAAACCAATGCGTTGTATGTACAAACGAGATAGGAATATGCACCCAATAGCGAGCAACTATAGATGCAACAATCGTGACCATCAACACACGTAAATATTGCATAAAAGCAACTAACCTAGGATCCGCTCCAAAACCCTCAGCTAAAGAAACCATCGTTGATGCAGCGCCTGGCAATAGTCCCCAAATCGCAGTGGGGCCATTTAAAATACCTAATTGACCAATTGACCAACCTAAAAAAATACTAATCAATAAAGTCATTAAACCAAAACCTAGAAATATAAACCATTGGTCTAAAAACAATGCAACAATTTCTGGCGTCAATGAGCTACCAACCATGCAACCAATAATAGCTTGTGAAATGCTCATTGTTATGTGTGGAAGTCGAATTGAACTATTTGCGGACTCGCTCAAAATACCAGCAATCATTGGACCCAACAATAGTGCAGCAGGTAGATGAATTAAATCAAGTAAGCTGGTAATGACATAAGTAATGCCTATTAGAAAAACCCACTGAGTCGGTTTGGAGAAGCGCGCGAGAAGAGATAATTTCAAAGTTTTAAAGTTTATTGGTAAATGCGGATTTGAAAAAGGCGCTTAGGTCATTTCATCAGATTAAAGAAATCTACTTTGGTGAGCCTGAACCGTCGAATAACAACTTGTATTTTACTAAACAAGCTGACATTTTTATTCTTTTTAGAAATCAAACTATCTAACAAGTTTTAACGCACAAATAAGTGGCTTTTTTTCTACGGGTAAGCACTCCACCAACAACTGAACAGATCATTTTGTATGATGCCCAAGACTATTTTCCAAAGAATTTATGAATTTGAAATAGCGCGCCCACCCCACGTCCAGATTGATTATTGATGGGAAACACTGCCTCTGCTGAGAGATTATAGTTATTTCCCACCCATACCAGACCTGGATTAACTGATCCAGTAACCTGTCCATTACAAATGCTACTCATACAAGTCTGTAATGGAAATTCAACAACAGCTACCAGGCGATTCCAAGGTTCGCCCCATCCAGTGCTTTGAACATAATTATTCAAATATAGAAAACTATATTGAAGCGTAAAACCCCAATTCAATGCTGTTGGTTGAGATTGATCAGTAGACATTTGATAACCTAAAACACCAGTTATAGCTAAAGGCTTTAATAGTCTTAATTCGTTTGGTAAATCCCCAAATCCTTTGGCATAGAAAATAGTGGGCGCATAGGTGGTATAACTTGCTACACCTGACCCACCCGTTCCACCTAATTGTCCATTGACGCCAAACGTAATAGCATACTCATGTTCATCGTTAATCATTAACTCTTTTTTAACGTTGTAATACAGGTTATCAAAGCCCGTAGTTTGCGGTGTTAGGTTTGCATTAGGGTCGCGGTAGAGTCCATCAATAGCAATTCCAAAACCATCAAAAGGCTCTATTCCACCACCAATCGTCATGACATTACCCCTATTGGTATTGGAGTTATTCAAGCCTACGTTAGGAGTTCTTCCCATAACGGCATGAGCCTCATATGCGGCATATGGATCATCTACACTAATCGTCGGTGGAAAGTATCGATTCCCGGCAATTCCGTGGGCACTTACTAACCCCGCATGTAATATCCAAGTCGCTAAAAAAGGCAGTCCTATATAAGTTAATTTCATTTTTAACCTTAAATAAATTAATAAAACCCAGTCTCTTAAGACCACGTCCAAAATCATCTAATTTAGGTTTTTTTAGGTGGGTATTCTATAAAGTTTGGAAAAGTCTGAATCAAGAATAACGGCTCAGTCATATTAAAAGATTTTACGCTAGAGCCTATTTGATCAGAAACAAAAGTCACTATACCAATTACTGAAAAATGATGGCATTGGTGCTTATTAAGGTAATCTACTGCAACTGTTAATTCTTCCCCTTCATGATGATCATCATGGATGATTTCAAATAATCCATTACTATTATCATGAACATCCCAATGGATTTGGGCTTTATTTTCATGAGATATCTCATGTGTCATACCCAACAGTGGCATAAATGCCGTATTGAAGATAAATATGAATGTGGCGATTGAAAGTAGACGCATGAACTTATTTTATATAACTATTGTTAAAACAATCCATTGCCTAGTTCATTGATGTCGCTATTTTTAGCGAATTATTATCTTTATTTATTTTTTGTGGTTTTTACTTTAAGTCAGAAAAACTCGTTGGATCCATATAGATAGACTCTGTTTTTTCTACAATCGGTCCATTTGCCATTGACGCAGTTCTTACAGCCTGCCACCCCGTATCGGCCGCAAAGGCTGCCCAATTTTTAGCAGCCTCTTCTTTGCTAGGGTGTGCCACAATATAAATCAAGGTGTTTGGCCTATCTCTTGGAATCCAATAACCAATACTTTTTATATTATATTTATCAAAGTATTTTCTGGTGTGATCATTAAAACGCTGAACCACCTCTACGAGACGTCCCGGTACAGCTGTATAAGTCCTTAATTCATAAACTTCCGCAAAGGCATTCGTGGCTATAAATAAAGAGATACCACCTAAAATAAAAGCAAATAAATTTTTCATGTCACGATACCTGAATTAATGATTATTCCTATAGTTAAAGTAGTTTCTTGACTCTAAAACTTACCTTTTTAGAAAATCAGACCCCATGACCTTTGATATATGTCTCTAAAAACTTAATCTGAGTATCTTGATGTTCGATAATATTTTTTACAATATCTCCTATTGAGATGACTCCAACCACTTTCTTATTTTCTACAACAGGTAAATGTCTAATATGTTTGTGAACCATAATTGCCATACACTCTTCTAAAGAGTTGGAAAATGTCACCGTAAGGGGATTAGACGTCATGATTTTGGAGATGACTGTTTGCTTTGGATTACTATGCGGTAACAATACTTTAATTGCACAATCACCTTGAGATACGATCCCTACCAATTCACCACCATCTATCACTAGAACAGATCTGACTCGGTTATCGCGCATAATAATCAAGGCATTTTCTACTGGATCAGATGATCGGACAGAAAAGATGGTATTCGTTTTTTGATCAATACATTGTTTTACAGTTGTCATAAATGTCTTTTAAATAATTAAAATTAATTGGTACTTTATTTTAATTGATCGGCTACTTTATCTAATCCTGCTTTAACGCAAGCTTCATCTTTATCTCCACTTGGGGCACCAGAGGCCCCTATACCACCAATTGTCTCTTCCCCAAACTTAATCGGCAAAGCTCCACGATTAGCGATCACATTACTCAGATGAATTAACGCAAACGCAGGGTCGTTTTTTAATCGCGTCTCAACATCCCCTGACGGAACCCGGAATGTCCTAGCCGTATAAGCTTTTCTAAAACTATTCTCTACCGTATGCGGGCCAGTATTATCTCCGCGTACTTGTACAAGAAGCTCTCCACTTCTTCCAACCACGCTGACGGATATGGCATATCCATTATCTTTACAAGTTACTATCGCTGTCTGAGCCATTGTCATCGCAATAGCGGCAGTAACGTCTTTATGGATCAAAAGTTGCGCATGCGAACTTGACACAATGAATGCTGTAACAATTGATACAAGCAATTGGGTGTATAAATTAGAAAATTTTGTCACTTTTATCTCCTTTGTCATTATTTATTTTATATTATCTATCTAACCCAAAAAACTCAAGAAGAGTAAACCCTGCCTTAGTCATTATTAAAACTTTCAATAAATGATTATTGCTGCATTATGAAAGCTAGAGTACCCCGCGCAAAAGAGCTGTATTAATTCCATATTGGGTATTACTCAATGCTTTGTATTCAGTTAACAAGTGCTTTTTAATCAGGCTTAAGCTTGAAGGAAATTACAAAGGCTTTATGATGTCAACTCTAGCGCCATCCTTTGGACTGCTCTGCTAAATGTTTTTTAAATATTGTTGCTATTGGGGAAAGCTTCTTACCTTTTGGAATCACAATATGCCAACTAGAATTAATTGGAAATTCTTTACATCTCAAAATGGCAACATCATCATGCTCTACTTGATCCGCCAAAGAATATTTTGAAAGCACAGCCAAACCTAGCCCACCAATCACCGCTTGTTTAATTGCTTCATTATTCCCAAGCTCTAAACGTACATCAGCTTTGAATTTTAATTTTTTAAAGTGGGCATCTGTTGCCATCCTTGTACCAGAACCTTTTTCTCTAAAAATAAATTTTTCGTTCCTTAATAAACTGATATCTATATTCTTTTTCTTGGCAAACGCATGGTCCTTAGGTGCTACTAATAATAGCGGATTAGGCATAAAAATCTCATCATCAATTTCGATATTTAATGGGGGCTGAGACATGATGTATAGATCATCTAAGTTTTCTTCAAGGCGCTTTACTACCCCATCTCGATTGAGGACTTCTAATGAAATATCAATTTGCGGATACTTGGCACAAAAAGTTCCCAATATTCGTGGGATGAAATACTTGGCTGTACTCACAATAGCAACTTTTAACTTACCACGCGTTAATCCTTTTACTCCATCAATTTGTTGTTCAAACGATTCCCACTCACTTGAAATAGCTCTTGCGGCTTTAACTAACTCAAGACCCATCTGCGTTAAATGAACTTTTCTGGCCACAACTTCATAGAGGGGAACTCCCACAGCATCTGTGATTTCCTTTAGACCCATCGAAGCAGTTGGTTGCGTAACATGAACCATTCGTGCTGCCGCACTAACACTTCCAGTCTCAGCTAGAGCCATAAATAAGCGTAATTGTCTAAATGTAATATTCATAGGTATTTATCTATATATAGCTATTATATTTTCGATTTTACTTTATATATAAAAATCCCTAAGATAAGGCTAAAGGTAAATTTATGATTAATCTGCTAGACCCCTCCATTCTATTTTTTATCTTCGGCATATTTGCTGGGCTAGTTAAATCCAATTTAGAAATTCCACAACCCATCTCACGCTTTCTTTCACTTTATTTACTGATGGCTTTAGGATTAAAAGGGGGCTTTGCTCTGAACAAGTCGGGCTTTACTCCTGAAATTGCCATTAGTCTTTTGATTGCTGTCACTTTGGCAATTCTGATCCCATTGCTTGGCTACAATCTTTTACAACAGAAGCTAGATAAACTCGACGCAGCAGCAATTGCGGCCACCTATGGATCTATTAGTGCGGTCACCTTTATTACTGCTACACAAGTACTGGATCAAAGCGGCATTTCCTACGGCGGACATATGGCTGCGGCAATGGCGCTCATGGAATCACCAGCCATCATTATTGCGATTATTCTTGCTAATCGCATACGGCAACAACGCCCTGGTACAAAAAATACTCATTCATCGTTGGGCAAAGTACTTCATGAGTCTTTTACCGATGGTGGGCAACTCCTTTTATTAGGATCTTTGGTTGTTGGTCTAGTTTCTGGTGATTCAGGCCAAAAAGTGATGGCTCCCTTTTCAATTGATTTATTCAAAGGCTTATTAGCTTTCTTTCTATTAGATATGGGACTAGTTGCTGCTAGAAGTATCCGTGAATTAAAAGGAAAACCTACTGTTACATTAGCGTATGCCTTTATAGCACCGCCAGCCCATGCCCTAATAGCTCTTGGCTTATGCCATCTATTTCATTTACCTTTAGGCGATACAATTCTTTTGATGATTTTGGCGGCAAGTGCTTCTTATATTGCAGTACCAGCAGTTTTGCGTCACACGATGCCTGAAGTTAATCCGGCCTTATATATGGGAATGTCATTAGGGGTTACTTTTCCCTTGAACATTATTTTTGGAATACCTATCTACAGCTGGTTAGCTAAGTTTTTCACATGAATTGGCTAGAGTAATCAAGGAAACTATCTATCAACGGAATAGCACTTGTATTGGAATTGATAGGGAAAGAGCCATCCTTCTCATTTAATAGGATCTCTACAGCATCTAAAATCAGTGTGTTCGATATTTCTACATCTATGAAGTGCTTGATGCGTAACTCAGTAATTTGCGGGCACTCTCAGCACCAACGACAGGGAGAACACTTGGATCAATTAAGCCAAGCTGCACTAATACACTAGCTTGGTCCCAGTAGATGTGCTCATGCGTCAATTTTAGGTTCTCGATACCGGCAACCACCACAAACGCGACTTCAACCCTTTTATTCGTGGGCGCAATGTTAGGAATCATCCACTCAATTTCAACCGTATGCGTGAAGGAAATGACTATTTCCTGAACGATTCTAGTACGTCCAATCGTTACGGAAATTGTTTCGAACTTCACATCAGGGGGAAAGAATTTCCCAACAAGATGATTTGTATAAAAATCTTTAACGCCATCATATCCATCGCCACCTATCATATTAGGCACGTTTAAGAGATGCGGGTTGCTCGTCATAGTTGCCATGGTCGTCTCCATATCACCACTCATTTCTGCAGCGATATGGGTTTCCAGCAAATCCAGCATTTCTTGCTCATTCGAAGTGTATGGCATTTTTACCTTTATATTTTCTTATGGTGTGTTTGACTTATAGAGAAGAAGTACTCCGTTCAATGAGCAATCTTACTATGCTTGAGTAAAAACAATCGTCTTATTGCATTTCATCGTCGAACCAAGCGCATTCAATGTCTATGGTGATTGATAGAATCCTCAAAAAAAAGCCACCCGTAAAGGATGGCTTAAAAATATATGGAGGAAAAACGAATGATTCAAACTACATTTACATATTAATTCTTAGCAAAACAACTGAATTTGGAAGTTGCCCATTTTGGTGCGGGTCGCTCAAGATTGGTGCTTAGTTAGTTCAAATAAGCCATTTACAGAATTTCACCCTAAAATAACTATTTCAGTTATCTTTGGAGCTAATTTCACTATTAGAGTATTTGTACTCTGGGGTGGTTTTAGTGGTCGTCTAGTTTTTTACTGAGGCTCTTATTGTCTTACTTGGACTGCTTTGTTCTATAAAAGGTTTTTTTAATTACGCATTCGCGTAACCAAAAATATTCCCTTTATATATAGTTGAGCATGATTAAAGTCTTTGTAGTCCATGTAGAAGTCGATCTAAGCCTCGTATCATCAAACAAAAATTCGATTTGACTTAAACTTATGCTTTGATGACTTTCAAACCTCGCCCCATTAAATGCTAAAACTCAATCTTATTTACAAAATATTATTCGTTATATTTCTGTGTATATCATCTTTTGTTTTTGCTGATGACTCAGTCTTTATCGAAGAAATGACATCACAGGAAGTAACTGAGGCGATCAATAACGGGAAAAAGGTGGTGATTATTTTTTCTGGAAGCACCGAACAAAATGGTCCACAAATTGTTCTTGGAAAACATAATTACATGGCACATTATTTTGCAAATGCAATTGCACGAGAGTTAGGAAATGCTTTGGTTTATCCAATTTTTCCATTTGCGCCTACTGGAGACCCAGTCTCCCGTTCTGGACACATGGCTTATATTGGATCAATTAGCTTGCGTGACGAAACATACAAGTCCGTTATACAAGATCTTGTCGTAAGCGCAATATCTTCTGGTTTTAAAATTATCTTATTAATGGGAGATCACGGAGATGGTCAAGAGCAATTGAAGGAGGTCGCTGATAGTATCAATAAAGCCGTACAATCCTATGGTGTACAAGTCTTATACATAGATTCGATTTATACTGCAGTATCTACTTCGCATGCTGATAATGAAGACGCATCTATGCTGATGGCTATTGATCATCAATCAAAATTAGTAAAACTTATCAATGTGGAACCCTTGGAGTCTAAAAACACTTCTGACTCTAATCTAAAGCCCTCTGTTGACGAAGGGGTAAGGTTAAATACAGTACGTATACGTGCAGCCGTAAACCAAATTAAGTCTCTGACTTCTCAATAGGCTTAATCATTTTTATCACGAAAAATTTGATAAGTTTTTTTGATGATCTGTCTAAAAGGATTAAATAGCATTTGGTGAATTTTTTGCCAATTCTTACCTTCATTACCTCCTAGACCAATTTCAAATTTTTCCTTTGGTCCAGATGGTACATAAAGTGTGCCATACAATCTATCCCATATCGCCAAATCAAAACCACGATTACAACCAATGTGACGCTCTTCATTGCTATGATGCAACTGATGGTGTGCTGGACTAATAAACCATTTTCCAAAGAGTGGTCCATAAGTAATCCATATATGTGTATGCCGTAGGTTTCCTACCAAATTACTAAACGCAATCAACATATTTAGGCCAAGAAATAAAACAACATTTACTTTACCTCCTGCCAAATAAATAAAACACCAAGTAGCTAATCCTGAAGCTAGAACACCGCCCCATGCCATGATCAATAAATCTATGGGGTGTGCTCTATAACTAGTTATTGGTGTAAGCACTTCTGCAGAATGATGAACCTTATGAAATTCCCAGAGAAACGGTACGTCATGAAGTAATGAATGTGCAACAAAACGTCCAAAATCATATGCAATAAAAAAAATGACTGTAAAGCCAATTTGCCAAATAACTCCCTGATGATTTGATATGTCCGGACTTGAACGTTCTACACCAACTAATCTATCAAACCAAATCATTAGTTCGTCTTGATTGAGTAAAAAAAAGCCAAAAAATATCGGCAATATTAGTGCGTTTACAAAATAGAGCACGTAATCTGAACGCGCCGACCGATGCCACCAGATTTTTTTGCTTAAAAAGCGCTGATCAAAAATTAAGCTTTTATTTTTTGTCTCTACATTTCTCCAATAAAAATGCGCCATTAAACCTATAAAAATTGACGAAAGGATAAAAGGCCAAAAAATAAAGGAATCATTTTTCAAGGGGGCGAGCAGAGCTATTGTTAGATTAAAAACCACATAGTAAATTGAATCATAGAATGTTTGCATAATTAATTTGTCTAGACTGATGACAAAGTCAGGGTCTTAAAATAAAGAGATCTCGTAAAACTAATCCCATAGATATACGTACTCTTCATGGACATTTCATCCTCAAATAACCCTTTATATTTCAACTCAATTTAAGCATCAAGTATTTCACTGTGGTTTCAGAACAATAATACTTGTCATATCCTGTCTGCGAATGAATACAGGAATTGATTTATTTTTATCTAAGCTTTTTACTACTAACTCAAACTGTTGCGTATCTTTAATATCCGTATCTGCAAGACGCACAATAATATCCCCAATTTTTAGACCTGCCATTTGAAGTTGTTTATTTCGAAGCTCAACGACTTCTACTCCATCTTTGGTGTTTAACTCTCTTTTTTTGTTGTCCGATATATCTTTTACAACGATGCCCAAACTTGTTTTATATCCTGTGTTTGGATTCGGCTCATTTTTATTACTTGATAATTGCTTTGAATCAGTTTCACTATCAACGACCGTTAAGCTTAAAGTTTTTTTAGAGCCTTTCCTCCAAATATCTACCGAGACTTTATTCCCTGGCGTTACCTCACCGACAGCTCTTGGCAAATCAGATACTTTTTCTATGTCTTTATCATTAAATTTTAAAATTACATCGCCTGGAATAATTCCACCAATTTCTGCTGGACCTCCTGAGTCTACCTTATTAACATATGCGCCTTTGGGTGAATCAAGCGCTAAGCTTTGAGCCACCTCTTCGTTTAAAGGGCTAATTGCAACGCCAATCTTACCGCGTTTAATCCGACCGGTTTTACGAATCTGATCGGCAACTTTCATCGCCTCATCGATGGGTATTGCAAATGATATGCCCATATATCCACCAGACTTACTAAAAATCTGTGAATTAATACCCACCACTTCACCCAGCATATTAATCAAAGGTCCCCCGGAGTTTCCGGGATTAACAGCTACATCAGTTTGTATAAATGGGGTGTACTCTCCCGTATCGCGACTTTTTGAGGAGACGATTCCAGCGGTAACTGTATTATCTAAGCCAAAGGGTGATCCAATGGCTAACACCCAATCGCCCACTCGAATACTTTTAGATGAGCCTAAAACAATAGGTGATAAGCCAGTTTTTTCTATTTTTAAAACGGCAATATCTGTTCTTTTATCCAAACCCAAAACTTTAGCCTTGAACTCTTTTTTATCAGTTAAGGTCACAATGATCTTATCTGCGCCATTGATGACATGAGCATTCGTTAAGATAAGGCCATCATCACTAATAATAAATCCTGAGCCTACCGCATTTTGTATTTCTTTTGGAGGTTCTTGTGGCCTCTGTTGTGGGGATGGAAATGGGAGTCCAAAAAAGTGGCGGAATACTTCTGCTTGATCTTCTGGCATTTGACCAAAAATATCTGGCTGTTGACCGGAGACTTTTTCCGTAGTCCGAATGTTTACGACGCTGGGTCCAACCTTTTCAACTAAATCCGCAAAACTCCCAGGATACTTCTGGTTCAGGATTTGTTGGCTACTCTGAGAATGCCCCACTAATGCAAAGGTCATGCTACAGCAAAGAACCAATCCCATCAAATATAATCTTTTTTTCATGTTTGATCTCACTAAATAATTTATAGTTGCTTTACATTTGTATAGCTCATTTTTGACATCCTCCCCGCCCTAAAGGACGGGGATTTCTTTCGGGCTTTTGTTAAAATTGAATGGCTTTGGATACCAAAACTTTCTTGCTATTTTGACCTTTTAAAGGGCATTTCATCAAGTTGAACTCGTTTTAATACAACATAACTCCTTACACCTTTGGCTTATACAAACTAAGCGCATTACTCCATAACGTTTTTGTGGCATTTATTGGCCCCAAAATATTTCTTATAAGGTCAATATCTATAGCCTCAAAGGGACGTTTCGCACGTGTCGAAGGAAGGTCAGTACCAAACATCAAGGCATTGGGATTTCGTGCGGCAATTTGTTCAATTGTCCTAGGGACGTTCATATTAACTCGACCAAATCCAGTAATTTTTATTTTGGCGCCAGCATCTACCAAATCGAGTATCACAGGTAGCCCTTCCTCGTTCATACCCATATGGTCAATCACTATTTGAGGAAGTTTCGCAAGTTTTGCAACATGAGGCTTCAATGCGGAAGCATCGGCATAAATTTCTGCATGCCATTGGCCAATACTATTGGCTCGAGTTGCCAAAGCAACAATATCATCTACCGAGTCAATTCGACCTCGGTAAATATTAAATCGTAGTCCGCGAACACCAATTGAAGATAGGCTGGCAATTTCTATATCAGGTACGTCAGGTGGTACTTGTGTAATACCTACCCAACGCGGTCCAAGCACGGGTAGTAATGCCCTCAAATAAGTTTGGTCATATCCGTGGAATGAACCGGATACAATAGCCCCAGCGGTGATTCCTAGGGGTATCGTTTGATGCCGATACTCCTCTATTGAATAAGAGGGTGGGACATAACCCTGATTAGGTACGATCGGATAATGTTTATCAATAATATGGCAGTGGGCATCAAAAATATCGGTCTGCGCAGGCCGAGTAATGCAACCAACGATAGAAATTCCTGCAACTGCACCTAAGCCAAGTAGTAATCGGCGACGATCAAGATGATTAGTCATATTTTCCTAAATGAAGCTTTGATTTTGTATTATTAATTACTCGATAAAATAATTTCTTTCACTTATCCCTATCCTCAATCTATATTCAAGGATATGTCAACCAGATTATCACGACAACAAATTGAAGACGTTTTAATTTCTAAGCTCCCTCGGAAATTATCGGCAAGAGTCTCCATACAAGCGAATATATTTAACTCGGTCTCTTTTCTTTAGGAAAAATGATTGCTCCAAGAACTGTAAACAAACTCAAGCCTGCGATTGCCTTGAGCATTAAATCAAAACCGCCTTCGTTATACAAAATAGAAACCAATCCCACCGAGAGTCCTGCGGCAGTAAAGCCTAAAAAATATCTTGCCGCATAAGCACGCCCCCGCCACTCATCGGCAGTATATTTTCCAAGCATCGTATCGTTCACTGTTACCTGCCCAAAGATGGCCACAATAATAAAGACGGCTAAAACAAGTAAGCCAGAATCACTGATTGACGAAGCCAAATAAAGTGTTGGCACAGTTACAATTGCTAAAGGTAAGAATATGTTTTTAAGTGGGTACTTATCTAGCAAATTACCAATGACGTATTGAGCAATTGCTCCTGACAAGTAAACAAAGAATGTAATAACTCCCAATGTTGCGGTATTGGTTGTTAAATTAGAAAGCCTTTCTTGGAAAAGTTTTGGTAACGCAACCGTAATTGCATTAAATGTTGTGGAACTGGCAATAACAGTTATCACAAGGGATGCAACAACCCAGATCATTACCGACTTTGATACCCGAGCAGAACTTACTGAAGATTTTTTAACGGTTTGATCAACGGAACTTGGGATACTTCGTAAATATAAAAAGCCAAGGACGAAGCAAATGATTGCTGGAATAAGAAACGAAATACGCCATCCGAAATATTGATTGATAACACCAGTAACAAGGGCAGAAGAAGCAACGCCAACATTTCCACAGACGCCATTAATGCCCATCTCTCTTCCTAACTTTTCAGCATTAGATGCAAGCATCGCCGTTCCAACTGGATGATAGATTGAGGCCATGATGCCGATTAGTAAAAGCATGATGCCTAGTTGAAATGGTGTTTGAATCATCGAAACGCCCATGAGAGCTAATCCCATCCCAAAAAAGAAAATGGCCAACATGTTGCGGCGACTCCACTTATCACCTAACCATCCTGTCAGTAATGAGCCAGCGCCAAACGCAATAAATCCAGGCGTGGCGTAAGGCAGCAACTCTGCGTAACTCATATTAAAAGTAGGGGCTATGACAATCACAGCAGCAGCAAAAATCAGCATGGCGTAATGGTCCATGAAGTGCGCTATGTTGATATAGGCGATGATTTTTTGAGTTTGGCTCATATTTCAACCACTAATTATTAATTTCTCAATGGTAACTGATTTGTCATTTATAAGGATATTGGCCAACATCACGATTTAAACTTGATGCATACTTTTTAAAAAATATTTCTAGTGCCTGGTACTAGAGTTTAAATCTATGCTGGTAAATTGCAAATCACTCTCAATACCAGGTTTAAGCATCTTCAATTACTTCCAAAAAGCCTCATATGAACTATCTTTACTCATTGTGAGTGATAGATGAGTCAACGAAGGCCACTAATACCTAATTCCTGTTTTACTTTTACCAACAGCAACTATAGACTAGTATTTTTGAATCTAAAACAATGAACATTACCTATTCCAATTCAATCAAAATCTCTGCCGATCAAGCGATTGACTTATACATCAGGTCAACACTTGGTGAAAGACGGCCCATTCATAATATTCAAGCATTTGAAAACATGTTTAAGTATGGCAATCTTATTATTTCAGCCTGGGATGGGTCTAAGTTAGTTGGTGTTTCTAGATCATTAACTGATTTCTCATATGTTTGCTATCTTGCTGACTTGGCAGTAGATGTTGCGTATCAAAGGCGTGGTATTGGAAAAAGATTGGTTGAAGAAACTAAATCAAATCTCGGTCCAGAATGCATGTTGGTTTTGCTTGCCGCTCCAAAGGCAAGAGAATATTATGGGCCTCTAGGTTTTGAACAACACCCTAGTGCCTGGACACTTAAGAATGACATGAAATAGCTCAACTGTGCTGCACAGATTTTTGCTAGTACGAAGTGGGGTAGACTAAGATAACCGATGCCTGACTTTATGTCGTGTGTATCTTGGTATTTTTTACAATCAGAAGTACAACGAATACTGCAGTTGCGAAACCCACATTCAAAAAAGTAACTGGTTCGCTAACGAACAGGTTGCTGTGGATTCATTTTAATTGTCAACAACTTCAACGCCTCTCCAAAATGCAATATATCCTGAAATATTATTGGCGGCAGATTTGGGCTCTGGATAGTACCAAGCAGCATCTTTATTCGATAGTTCGTTAACCTCAAGGTCGTAATATTTAGCGGTTCCTTTCCAGGAGCAAACCGTAGTTTTCTCTGATTTCTTGAAAAACTTCATATTCAGACTAGAGGGTGGAAAATAATGATTGCCTTCAACAACAACCGTATCGTCTGAATTGGCTATAACTTCTTTATTCCAAATTGCTTTCATTAAACCTCCAATAAAATAGCCAAAAGCACGTTCACTTCATTTGTAGTATAACAATTAATCCCTAATACAATTTACTTATTAAATGGTCATACAAACATCCAAAGTTTCTGAATCTCGTACTAATCCGAATCAGCAAAACTTTATTCATGAAATTGAAGAAGGACTATTGGCTCACTCAGCCTCGATTTCTCCAAAATTTTTATATGACCCACTTGGCTCTCATCTTTTTACAGCCATCACCTTATTGCCCGAGTACTACCCTACAGCTACAGAAAAAAGTATTCTCAATCACTACCAAGCTGAAATAGCTGAGGCTGTTGGAACTGGAGGAACTTTGATCGATTTAGGCGCTGGGAATTGTCTTAAAGCTGAATCTCTTTTTACTTTCCTCAAGCCTAGTCATTATGTTGCTATTGATTTTTCTGAGGAGTACTTACATGATGCTTTAGAAAATTTACGAAGTAAGTACCCTCAAATTCAGATGCACAATATAGCCATGGACTTCTCGCGGGAACTGATCTTGCCTGACTTTATACCAAATGATGACAGAATCTTTTTTTATCCTGGCTCTAGTATTGGTAATTTTCTTACCTCGGAAGCTCAGGCGCTATTAACTCAGATAAAAGAGCAAGCCGGTAATGGAAGCTTATTAATAGGGGTTGATCTTATGAAAGAGGATCATATTCTGAAGGCGGCCTATGATGACCCCTTAAAGGTGACAGCTGCTTTTAACCTAAACATTTTGAGATCTATCAATTCGCTGATTGGCTCAAATTTCAATATCTCTCAATTTCGTCACCAAGTTATGATTAATCATGCTGAAAATCGAGTTGAACTTTACCTAGAAGCACTTGAAGATTTATCAGTTTTTTGGCCAGGCAATAGTAAGCTTTTTAAAAAGGGTGACTTAATTCATACCGAAAACTCACATAAATATACTATTCATTCCATTCAACAATTATTGGCAGATGCTGGCTTTAAATCGACAAAAATCTGGGTAGATCCTAAAGACTATTTTGCTGTGATCTTGGCTCACTAATACATTATTGACTATGCTATCTGCCAATTCGCTCTTAGATGACTTTCACCGTTCTAGAAAGTACTCCGTTGACTTAATTGCTAACTTAAGCGCTGAAGATTGCCAAGCTCAGTCAATGGAAGATGCCAGCCCAGCTAAGTGGCATTTGGCTCATGTTACTTGGTTTTATGAAATGATGATTCTCAAATCTTTTGAAAAGAACTTTCAATACTGGAACTCACCGTTTGCCATCTTATTTAATAGTTACTACAACAGTGTTGGAGATAAACATCCTCGTAAGCACCGTGGACTGCTCACTAGGCCGTCATTAAAAGAGGTTTTAGATTGGCGTAAAAATATTGAAAGTAGGGTCGATGCCCTCGTTCAAAAACATTTAACCCCAGAGTTATCATGGCTCATTCAATTAGGAATTAATCATGAGCAGCAGCATCAAGAATTGTTATTAACTGATATTCACCATCTTTTCTATCAGAACTCATTATTACCAACCTATTCTCCACCCAACAATAGTGGCGATACAGTCAAAGAATCTTTTCAATGGGTTGAAGGGATTTCAGGTTTAGTTGACATGGGTTTTGACAGAGAAGGATTTCATTTTGATAATGAATCTCCATCTCATCAAGTTTTTAATCAATATCACTTTATTGCGAATCAACTTGTTAACAATGCCCAGTGGCTTCTTTTTATTGAAGATGGGGGTTATCAAGACTCTCAGTGGTGGCTAGATGCTGGTTGGTCATGGGTATGCTCCAATGATATTTCAGCACCACTTTATTGGAATAAAAACAAAGAGGATCAATACTTGGTCTTTTCGCTACATGGCAATTCACCTATCGAACCATCTTTACCCGTATCAAATATCAGCTATTTTGAAGCTGAAGCTTTTTCACGTTGGGCTGACCAAAAACTAGATGGCTTTCAAGGGGCGCGTTTACCCACAGAGTTTGAATGGGAAACATTTGCTAGGGGTAAAAATGATTTGGTTAGAGACTTATTTGGCCAAGTCTGGCAATGGACCAGCAGCAACTATAGCCCGTACCCCAGGTACCAGCCTTGGCAGGGTATTGCAGGTGAATACAACGGTAAATTTATGATTAACCAAATGGTTCTCAGAGGAAGTTCTGCATACACGACTCCAGGTCACACTCGAGTGACCTACCGTAATTTTTTTCCTACAAATGCTCGCTGGCAAATGACCGGTTTAAGACTCGCTAAAGATGGTATTTAAGCTTTGATACCTCAAGCCATGCAAAAGGTGCTTTCAATCCAAGGCGCGATTACTCCCATAGGCTCATTAATACCTCTATCGTGAATCAGGTGCAAAATCATCTCGCCGATACGAGTTTAATCCAGCTGTATATTTTTTTGCTTAATGATGTCTCCGAGATGCTTAGACTCATCCAACACACGCGACCTCAATACCTCACTACTAGATCCTACTGCTTGCCAACCTTGGTTAAGAAGTCTTTGTTTAAAATCCTCTTGAGCAAAAATATTCGCTATCTCTTGGGAAATGCGTTCCTTGGTAAGGCTTCTCAGATTGCTGGAGCCTACCAACGCAACCCATACCTCCAACTTAAAGTCACGTACTCCAAGCTCAGCTAATGACGGGACGCCTGGTGCCAGAATGCTTTTGGGGCCAGTTACTCCTACTGCGTGCACTTTGCCAGAGGCTACCTGAGATAACGCAACACTAGGCGGTACCAAAGCCATTTGAATCTGCCCGCCCAACATTGCAGAGATGATCTGAGGGTTACTGGCATAGGGCACATGCACGGCGCTTACACCCTGTACTTTAGTTTTGAGAAATTCGAATCCTAAATGACCCACTGAACCCTTACCAACAGAGCCATAATTCCAACGATCCCCTGCCTTTTGTGCTTCTTTAATGAAGTCAACACCTGTGGGTAAATTAGCAGGCGATAACAAAATTAGGGGAGAGGTTGCCAAGAGTGACAAAAAACTAAAGTCATGATCAGGATCATATGGCAACTTAGGGTCGAGCAACTTAGCAGAGGTCAAGTTACCATTTATCACCACCCCCAATGTATGATCATCGGTTGACTTTGCCAAATAGTTTGCGGCTATGTTGCCAGAGGCGCCGGGCTTATTATCTACCACTACTGCTTGCCCTACGCTCTTAGACAAAGCATCCGCTAAGGTACGAGCAACCATGTCTGGCGTTGAGCCCCCTGGAAAACCAACTACGAGATGAATGGTTTTAGTGGGCCAAATTGAAGTGGCTTTATCTTGTGCTAGCGAGTGAATATTCAAGGCCCATAAAAACAACCCAAAAATCAACATTCTTTTGTTCAAGATTGCATCAAACAATACCCTAGACAACTTTTGATTTTGCAGGAAATTTGTCATCCTCTTACTTAGTGTTATATCACTCAAAAATATAATCATAAATTACGTTATAGGTAATCCCCCCATTAATAACTGAACTCAATTTGTCGTTTAAAACTACATCGACCAATTAATCCATGATTTATCTTTTTAAAGGACAACAGGCAGGCTATTATGATTCTTGGTGGCCAAGGCCGGAATCAACCCATTGCCGAGGACGCCTAACTCTGATGACTCTTCAAATAATCAATTACCCAAGCTGGATCACTATCGCTGGGGAAGATCGGATAGTGAACTGCCTCGATCACACTATTATTAGCGATTAATGTAACCCGCTTTAATAATGTCATTCCGGAGGCTATAAAGGTTGGCATATTCAATGCCTTTTGGAAATGGTAGTTTACATCACTAACAACTGGAAATGGGAGATGAAGTCTGTCTGCCATCTCTTTTTGATACTCAGTAGATTGAACACTCAAGCCTACAACCTCTGCTTCCAATGCTTGAAGCTCTTGATAGTGATCTCTATATGAACAGCTTTGCGGTGTACACCCTCTTGCCCCTGGAATTTGATCCCAGCCATCAGGCAGAGCAACATTAGGTTGTCCTGTCATCGGATAACAGTAGATAACTAATTTGCCTTTGATATCACCCAAATTAATAGTCTTACCATTGGTGGCATTTAAAGAAATATTGGGCAAACTCATCCCCATCAAATGATTAGTTGAGCCATCGTCTTGAGGAATGGGGAGGTCTGTTGGGAGCTGGTTTAGATTTGTCATAAATAAATTTTATACAAAACAAAAACCAAACACAACATTAGGTCTAAATGAACAAACCGCCCAAAGGTGGTTTTGATGTTTCTTGGTTGCCCGGAGGGTGGCCGACTCTACTTCCTAGACTTATATTTTTGTATAGCATCTTTTAAATCTGAATATTCCTCACACCCAAAAAAACAGGCCTTGTCTAATCTAGCCAATAAGGCCTCAGCTCCAAGCAGATCATTATTAATTAACTTTAGCATTCCATAATACTCAAGAGCGCCGCGATGGTATGGGTCTATTTTTAATGCTGCTTGATAGTGTTTTTCGGCCCCCACCAAATCAGGCGGCTGTTTCTTACGTAGACTGAAACCTAATAGATTATTCCAATCAGCTGAGCTTATTTCATTGGCATCTTGTAGTTGCTTGGCTGCCTGATCGTATTTTTCAGACTTAATACTTGCCCTTGCCTCTATTAACCAAGTTGGGTCTGACTTAACAGGCACACTATCTGCAGCTTGAGAGCTTCCCAATAAAGATAGCAATAGTAAAAATAAAATAGATAGATATTTCATAAACTTCTCCAAATAGAATGTAAAGTTGGCCTATGGTTTGGGACTTGAATAAATTATATGAGAAAGATATTCCCCGTTTTTATTCACCTTTACTAAAACCATATCGCCAACATCAACTACTTTACCCGTATATGCCTGAATATTGACATGATGAGTAACAAGAATAATGGGTACTTTAGCTTGATTATGTAGTTCATTTTTAACAAATTGCTCTAATTGTTTTGTTTGCTTTTGCTCCAAACTCATGTCATCAAAGAAAGAGCCGATAGATGCCTCTATTTTGACTGGGCCCAAATTAATAAGCTGGGCTGTTTCTAAGCATCGACACCAAGGACTACTGAAAATTTGAGCTTTATCGATGCCTTGCTTACTTAGCCAAGATCCGATAGCTTTGGCTTGATTTTTCCCATAATCACCTAAGTTACGTTGAGTTGAGCACTGACCAATTACATAACCTTTAGGATCTCCATAGCCAGGCGCATCTGCATGCCTCATCAGTAAAATATGCTGGCCATCTTTTAGATCACTTACTAATGCCGCCTTCGTTAGTATTGGCAAGTATAGACAGCAGGCACATAGAATTACATGGATTAAATTAGTAATTGTTTTTTTCATATTCATTTAAGCAATATCTCTGTCAGCAAAACTTATGATTCAAATATATACTTTATTAATCTTATTTTAAATCTATTAGAATATATGAAATATTTCCTATTTCTCGTCCTGACTTTTCTTAGCTCAGAAAGTATGGCTAGTGGTGAAGAGACCTACAAAGCCGTTTGCTCAAACTGTCATGCCACAGGCCTGAATAAGGCTCCGATGGTTGGTGATAAAAAGCAATGGGCTAAGCTAATCAAAGAGGGGCAGGCACATATTACTTCTGATGGTTATTACGGCGTGGGAGCGATGCCACCTAAAGGAGGAAAGCCCGACATAACTGTCGCTGAATTTTCTTCTGCGGTGGTCTATATGGCAAACCTGTCTGGGGCTAATTGGAAAGAGCCCGATGAGGTAATGCTCAAAGACATTAATAAACGGATTACCAAAAAGCTATCCAAATCATAAATGTCCTTTTAACCACATCACAAGCCAATGGCATAAGTTAAGAACGCTGCATTAGTAGTCACGCCCTAAAACTTCTTTTTATACTTGTCCAACACCGGGATGAATCATCAGTTCACATATAACAGTCTTTTTAAAGGGCATTTCTTAAATACGCTACGAATGCAAACCGACTCAAAAAGTGTTCGTCACGCGTGCTATAGAAACGAATGGCAAATCATCGGAGAACCAAGGATTATTAGCTCTATAAACCAATTTTGGGAACATTAATATATTCAAAAGGACAGTGGCGACAGCTGTTACCACAGCAATCTCCACGCTTTAAGTGGGCTTGACTTGTGAGAACCTGATAACCGGACTCGGGATCAATATAAGTATCTTGTCCGTTTTCAAAGGCATGGAGATGAAGTTGTTCAATACTTTGCATGGTTTCATTCTAACTAAATTTACCTCCGTAAGCATCTATCAACTAGACGCTAAAGTCCTCAACCTAATCTGACTTTTTAAAGGACTTCGTAAGAACTAGATAATCTATCTAGTAACAGAGTAGGAGTATCCTAATTTTATGACATGGAATGAAAGTACGAAGATGGATGAAAAGCTTAAATTTGAAGTCTATGGGACTTGACTCTGGCCAACACTAGGAATTCTGACTACCAATCACTAATGTTTTTAGCGTTTTTGTTCCTGAGGTTCAATTAACTAGAGCTCAAGGCTGTTGAGCCCTATTCAGCTCTCGTGTTGATTGAGGCCAATACTTTATCTAATGCGGCTGGAGCAATAGCATTTTGCCCCTTGAATGGCTGATCAGTAACAACCAACAGCGAAATTAAACCGCCAAATGCAATGGGTAAAATCGTTAGACCAAAAACAAAATGCGTGGAAGGCAGGAATAAAGCGTTAACTCCAATCAAGGTACCTAAACAAATAAAAATAACTATCCAAAATATAGGGGGAAGGTGTTTTTCACAACGATCAATTCTTGTCTCTCGGCTTTCAGCTACTTCTTCAGATTTTTTAATGATGTCAGAATAAAGGGCTAATTGCTTAGGGGTTTGTGGATCGAGCTTAAATATATTTTGTGATATGCCGCGCCAAATCATATGTGTGTTTTGATTACCATTGCCACGCGACATATCGGACCATTCATCAGAAATAACTGATTCAATATAAGCCCTCAGCTTTGCACGAATTTCTAAAGCTTGCTTACTACCAAATCTCAACAAAAGTCTATCAAGATTATTAATTCTGCCAGCTTCGGTGGAAACTACAGCCTCTACCTCACGAAAATTTGTTTGGGCTTGATTCAATAAAAAACCAATTAATAAACCAGTGCTTGAAGCAATCGGAGAAAATAAAGACTGGCCTAGTCTCGTACTTTCTTCGCTTGGCTCCAAAAAAGAAATTAGTTGGAGAAGTTTTGGAAACAAGTTCATAGCCGCTGTAATAGAAATAATGAAAAACAGCATGATTGCGATATTAGAAAATCGGTAGAGATAAGTTGGCATTAGCCCCCCTTGATAAGCTATGAATTTGATCAGAAATACTAACTGATTTTTATTGTACTTCCCAAACGCCTAACCAAATAACAATAGCCCAACACGTGGGCTATTGTGTTTCTTGTGGCCCGGGACGGAATCGACTAGGGCTGACGATGTCTAACTCTGCACAATTTTTCGTCATGTGAATCGCTACTAATAAACTAGACATTTCCTAACATCGCTTGGTCCTGCTTATCAAATAATACTGGAGAAGGCCATCGTGAGTTCAAATTATTTTTTCTCATTACTCGAGTTTAACCATTCTGCAATCTCAGGAAAAGCATCACTAAAATCGCCCATAAATTCTCTAATCATCAATATTAGCCCAAGTATTAATAGGCAAAAGACACCAATCGATATTAGTAAAAAAGTAGTGTTACTCATATTTTTTTATTTAAAATAGCCGACAATTTAAAGTAAATTCCAAAACAAAAAATAGATGGTACCCAAATAGCTGTAAAGATAGATTGCTCACGATCACCCATCACAAACCATAGGTAAGCAGAAGTAAAGAAGGAAATCACTACGGCGAGCAAAATAAAATAATCAGATTTTTTAAACATAAAAGCCCTTTATTAAATTTTTAAAGATTCTTCGATCCAATAGCCAATTGCACCGACAAGACATCCTGTTATTGCAACGGATGCTAGGATACGAATGCCTGAGGAAAATCCAATAGCGAATAAATCCAAAGAAAACATCCCCAAAAGCCCCATTAAAATGATTGAGCAACTTGCTAAAATTAAAATAAGGCCCAAAGTTATAAGTACCTTTTTTATCGAAGGATTGGCTTTGTTTAGGATAAAACTTAAGTTCATTGATTCATTATAGGGTTGCTAGGTAATCTTGTGTTTTAAACCCTTAAATGGTGAATTATTATTGTTAGGCGACAGTTTGGACTCTTGGTGCCTTGGGCGGAATCGAACCAGGGCTTAGGATTTTCAACTCCCTTGCTAGACTCAACATCAATAATCTAAAGTGTTTTTAGTCGGCTTTAAGTTAGGGAAATTTACAGTCGTTGTTATAGATATATCAAAGTATTCTGTCGTATCAGTTTTAGGGTCTTCCCAAAACTTTTTTTCACTAGCTTCATCTTTAAAATTAGGAATAGGTTTTAACTGTTTATCTTTATTCAACATCAAAGCATATGGGTTTTTTGAGGATTCGTGAAGTCATATTCATTACGCATAGTTCTACCTTTAACAAAATTGGTTATGCCATTTTTAAAGATACCTGTGTACTTAATTCGTCCCAAGGGGCTGACAACTTCCGCCCATCTTGCAACAACAATCCAGCCGATAGAAGAACACTTACATCATGATGAACATTTTATTATTAGCCCCATTTTGTCTTACATCTGTCAATAAATCTAAACGTCGTGGCGATCGGATGTCCAGCATCGTTTGAATATCCAAAAATGTAACATTTGTTTCCTTTACTTCAACTCCCTTAGACGCTTGATTCCAAGCATTTGTAAAGCGAGTGGCCTTATCTTGAAGACTTCCAACATGGACTTGTACTTTAGTCGAATTTTATGTTTAATCCTTTCTTCACTTTTTAAAAAATTAGATCTCAAGTATTTAATGATTTGAATTGTATGTTTAATATTACCCCTGTCAGTTTTATTATTATTATAAAAAAGTCGTGCCAAATTTTATTGTACGTACAATTTAATGGATAAAAATTACATACGATTTAGAAAAAAATACTAAAAATTTTCTTGGGCGTGGATTGCTGTTTAATTTGGTAGAAAATTTTAATTGGAATAAAGCAACATTTAAAGAAGATCAACGTAAAAATTATCCTGAACAACGAATCGTTGCTGTTGGTTACCTTGAGAATAGTTTACACGTGTTGTGTTTCTCAGAAACAGATTTAGGTATTAGGGTGATAAGTTTCCGTAAAGCAAATAAAAGAGAAGAAAAGAGTTATGAAGAAGAAATTGCCATTAACCAATTATGAAGGTGAAGTGTGTGAACTTACTGCAGAAGATCTAAGCACGTTTAAGTCAGCTAAAGAAGTACTTTCCTCTTCGTTACAATAAAAACTAGGTGTGCGAGGCCCCCAAAAATCTCCTAAGAAAATTGCTACAACCATCAGACTTTCTCCTGATGTTCTTGATACTTTTAAAGCAACAGGTGATGGCTGGCAAACTAGGATTGATATATCACTTCGTCAATTTATTCTCGAACATCCGATAGCTGACTAGAACAAAAGAAAATGCCCCACACATGAACTGTCCTTTAAAAAGTTACTTTATTTATTTTTTGCGATAGTCAGCTAACGCCCCATAAGAGACAGTCAGGATAACTTTTAAGGTAATGGAAAGTAGATTTTAAGAAGCTGTTGAAATGTGCCTGATCCTATAGCTTCCGGCCCCATAAAGGGGTAGTTATCTAAAATCAGTAAAGAAAATACCAAGCTAACCATAGCTGAAAAAAAGGATAAAAGAGTTGCAAGGTTTGAGTAGCTTGGTGTTTGTAAACAAGATATAAATATCATCATGATTAGCGTACCTAGACTCAAAACTAACCACATCGTATTTCCAACTAGGGGGCCAACGCCCATGAGACGATCCCGCCGTAACTCTCTGTAGATAGAGAAATGTGTCATCAATTCTTGATGGGCAACTAATTCACCATTATTTGTTGGGACAAAATGAATTACAGAATCATGAAACGACTTTA
Organism: uncultured beta proteobacterium; assembly: GCA_903867305.1. Taxonomy (GTDB): domain Bacteria; phylum Pseudomonadota; class Gammaproteobacteria; order Burkholderiales; family Burkholderiaceae; genus Polynucleobacter. The sequence continues at coordinate 454 of CAIPQU010000030.1, read as the reverse complement.
GCTTTTGTAGGGCAGCATAATCCGTTTCGCCAGGCTTCATCATGGACCACTCTCGGTCAACCACCTCCTGGACATATATTGTCAACTTCTCTTTTGCAACTTCCCTAAGGGCAGGTGGATACGCATCTAAAGTCCTATAAATACTATAGATAGCATTAGACTCTTTGCCAACGGTAACTTTAATATTTCCATGGCTTTGCCAAACACTAATTGTAAGGAAGGCTAAAACCATAGTATAGATTCCAATGACACAAGCTATAGCTGGGGATGGCAATACCCTTTCATTCAGCGCCACTCTAACTATGATGTATTTTTGAACTACTGATCTTGCCCCTGAGAAACGTACCTCTTAACTATATGAAAAAATGATATAAATATAGTGATGGAGGTGTCAAATGGTGGTGAAACGAACAAGGGCTAAATATACCCTAGAGTTTAAGATGGAAGCTGTTAG
>CAIPQU010000029.1 GCA_903867305.1 uncultured beta proteobacterium | reverse complement strand
TTGCCCAGCAACCTGCCCCAAGGGAATGGATTTAACCGCTGCCATCACTTGATTTTCCAACCATGAATATAAGTAGATATGTAAGCCATTTTTCGCTTGAACCTGTTGCGCGCTACAAGCAAAAGCATGGGCACAAGGTAATGTGACGGGTTGCATAGAACTCAAAAACTCTTGCTCTTCTATAGTTCCCCAATGATGTTCTTTAATGAGTTTCTGTAAGGACCATCCCATTTGTTCGGTCTCCTGACGAAATTCACTCGTTTCACGACTTGCCCAAAACCAATCATTCCAATACTTTACTTGCTCCAAATCCTGAGATGACCATGCTTCAAATAAATGTAGCCAAACTAAAGCTTCTGACTGAGTCACCACAGAAAACAGATGATCATGAATCCATTGATGAGCTTCTTGTTTATTTGAGATAAATCTATGTTCCACCGCAGCTTCTAATGCTTGAGAATAACTAAACCCACCAATGGGTAAAGTAGGCGAGGCTAAATGTAATAAGGCTCCAAGTTCAGATGAGTTCATACAATATCGAAACAAAATTGTTGCTTAATGTTCATGATGATGACCTTGATGATGATCATGTGCATGAAAGGCCGACTGAGCTAAAGCATAATCCTCGGCAAAGGTAGCATCATGTCCATGCTTATGACCGCCTCCGTAAGCCCCGTTTTCTGGTTCAAAGGGTCTTTCAACAAGCTCGACATCAACGCCTAATTGCTTCAACATATCCGATAAAACTGGATCAAACTCTAACTGCAAATAGTCCCCACCGATTTCAATAGGTATATGACGATTGCCTAAATGATAGCTTGCACGCATTAACTCCAAAGAACCTTTAGCAGTTACTCGCATGACTTTCTCAGGAGCCGCTTTGACCATAATGAATTGGCCTTGATCATCGACCAGAATATCACCGCCACGCATCACACCACCCCGATGAAGAACTAATAAAACTTCTTCTCCATGTTCAAGTGTAGCAACTTGACGACTCTTACTACGCATTAAAAAAGGTAACTCTAATATGGAGCTGTCTTTTAAAAGCGCTTTAGCAATTTTCGTTTTGCCTAAATTTTTAGATATTTGACGCATCGTTAAAAAAGGAAATAACGCTGAGCAAGTGGTAATACAGTTGCAGGCTCACAAACGAGTTGCATACCATCTGCTAGAACCTCATAAGTCTCTGGATCAACGGAGATATTGGGTTGCCAACCATTATGAATCATGTCTGATTTTTTAATATTTCTTGTGTCGCGCACTGGCTCTAGACGTTTTTTCAAACCTAAGGATTGAATAGTTTCATTGTGCATTGCTGCTTGAGATACAAATGTTAGAGACGTCTTAAGACCACCAGAAAATGCACCAAACATCGGGCGATAATGAACTGGCTGAGGGGTTGGAATCGACGCATTTGGATCTCCCATCGCTGCGGCAGCAATCATTCCACCTTTTAAAATCAAGCTCGGCTTGACTCCAAAAAATGCAGGTCTCCAAATGACTAAATCGGCTAACTTCCCTTTTTCAATAGATCCAACCATGTGTGAAATTCCATGTGTAATGGCAGGGTTAATCGTATATTTAGCAATATATCTTTTAACTCTAAAATTATCCGTCTGATGATCACCCGTTAAACTGCCTCGTTGATTTTTCATTTTGTGGGCAGTTTGCCAAGTCCGAATAATGACCTCTCCTACCCTTCCCATCGCTTGACTATCAGAGCTCATCATCGAAAAAGCCCCTAAATCATGCAGGATATCTTCAGCAGCAATCGTCTCACGACGGATTCGACTTTCAGCAAAAGCGATATCTTCGGCAATCGATGGATCTAAATGATGACAAACCATCAACATATCCAAATGCTCATCAATCGTATTCACGGTAAAAGGCATTGTTGGATTTGTCGAAGATGGCAAAACATTCGGTAAACCTGCAGCTCGAATAATATCGGGAGCATGTCCTCCACCGGCACCTTCCGTATGGAAAGTATGAATAGTTCTATTCTTAAATGCGCCTATCGTAGCTTCAACAAATCCTGATTCATTGAGGGTATCCGTATGGATGGCTACCTGAATATCCATCTCTTCAGCAACAGATAAACAGCAGTCAATAGCCGCTGGTGTAGTGCCCCAATCTTCATGAAGCTTTAATCCCATTGCTCCAGCTTTAACTTGCTCTCTTAATGGTTCAGGAAGGCTCGCATTACCCTTCCCTAAAAAACCTAGGTTCATCGGAAAAGCTTCAGCCGCGCTGAGCATACTATACATATGCCAAGGCCCAGGTGTACAGGTCGTTGCAAATGTACCAGTTGCAGGCCCAGTCCCACCACCAATCATGGTGGTTACGCCACTCATTAAGGCTTCATCAATCTGTTGCGGACAAATAAAATGAATGTGCGAGTCTATACCACCAGCAGTAACAATCATACCCTCAGCAGCAATAACTTCAGTTCCTGGTCCAATGACGATCGTAATACCCGGCTGTATATCAGGGTTACCAGCCTTACCGATTCCGGCAATCATGCCATTTTTGATACCAATATCTGCTTTTACAATTCCCCAGTGATCAATAATGAGTGCATTTGTAATGACCGTATCCACACAGTCACTACTGACCCTTTGACTTTGACCCATTCCATCGCGGATGACTTTACCACCTCCAAACTTAACCTCTTCGCCATAAATGGTGAAGTCTTTTTCTACCTCGACCCATAAGTCAGTATCGGCCAATCGAATTTGGTCACCGGTTGTTGGACCAAACATTTCTGCGTAGGCTTTGCGAGATATAGTTGCCATTAGAAATCCTTGTTAGAGTGCAATGCTTGTTTCAATCAATACTTTTATGAATGTGCTACAGCTTTCCCATTACTAGGCCATTAAAACCATAGACCGTTTTATCGCCGGCAATCGCCACTAGCTGTATCGTCTTTTTTTGTCCTGGCTCAAAACGCACCGCTGTACCAGAGGCAATATTTAATCGATAGCCTCGACTAAGTTTTCTATCAAAGCTGAGTGATTCATTGACTTCAAAAAAATGATAATGAGACCCTACTTGAATTGGTCGATCTCCAACATTGGAAACAACAATAATTTGAGTTTTTCGACCAACATTGATCTCAATATCTTTTCCGGTAGTTTTAATTTCTCCAGGTATCATGCTTTGCCCTTACATTGATTGAACGAATACTGTCGCAGCAAAAACCCCAGAAGCCATTGTGAATGCCTTTAAATACCATTCATTTTTCCTAGATAAAGAAACAGCAACCAAATATCCAATCGCATGGATCAGTATGGTACTCAGTATTAATCCGGAAATCACCTGAGTAGAAGTTACATCAAGCTCTACACCATGAGTTATGCCGTGAAGCCCACCAATCAAACCAATGAAAAAAGCTACCATTGAAAAGGATAGTTTCTGAATAAATAAATGAATGACTGGTAGAACGATTAAGGAGATTAATATGAGTTGATTTAGAAGCTCGATATGTTGAGTTCCCACCTGAAGGCTAGAAACCACAGCTGCGCTGATAGCAAAAACACTAACAAAAATTAGGGGTAATGCCATACCCTTTTTTGTTGGAAAAACATATGCCATCACTCCAACCATGAGCATCGTCAGCAAATGATCCCAACCTGTCATGGGATGACTTAAAGCCGCCACAAAAGAAGTATCATGCCCAGGATGAGCAAAAGCTTGGTTTGCGACCAACAAAGAGATTAAAAAGAGCCATTTTTTCATGTTGAATCCTTATTGAATAGGTTGATGAACAGTAACTAATTTTGTTCCGTCAGGAAATGTAGCTTCAATCTGTATTTCCGGAATCATTTCTGGGATTCCTTCTAGAACATCAATTGATTTTAAGATTTTGGTGCCATAGGTCATCAGTTCTGCAACCGATTTCCCATCCCTTGCACCCTCCATGATTGCCGCAGAAATCAGAGCAATAGATTCTGGGTAATTCAGTTTTAAACCTCTCGCCATCCGACGCTCGGCGACTAATGCCGCAGTAAAGATGAGTAATTTATCTTTTTCTCTTGGTGTCAATTCCATAATTTATTACCTTTTCATGTCTTCCATAATCGGAGTGGCAAGGGGGCAATCCCCGAAACATCTAACCGAAATCGTAACCACATATCAATAAAACAGTCTTTTAAATATTCTACTTCTGTAGAGGTCGCGCGTACTATTATTAAACCATTTTTTTCAGGTAAATTAATTCTAGTTGCACCAACTCTTAGAGTGTCAGACCATATCAAACAATCTCTGATTTGGTCGAGAAGTTCTTGATTAGCGCCATTCCCAAAAAACCACATTACCCCCATCACAGAATAGGTCCCTAATTTACAGTTAGATCCCATTGTCAAATCATCTGAATCTAAGAAGCTTGATTCAATCCAATAAGGACGATCGCCATATACCAACTGTAATTCGTTGATCAGGTGTGCATGAGACCAAGTCTCGCCACTGGCGGTTCTTCCAAGCTGCGCAATATCCCATCCAATCATGGTTGCGGTATCTTCAAGCTTTATTTGTATGACATTGCGAGCATTTGATGAATTAAAGTAGATATTCTCTTGTGGTAAAAAATCTAAATGAGCCCTAGAGGCAACTGATAGCTTAGTTTCTTGGGAAGATAAATGCCCATTTGATTTATACCATTTGGTAGCACCTGGAGTCGTTACAACCGCTTTCGCATCAGGCGAAGTAAAGATATCTATGTTGAGATGATCTCCTCCTGCGATACCGGCAGGAGGGTGCAATATGACGGCATGGCAAACCTCATCGCCCTCAGGGTATAGGGACTTTTGAACCACTAAAGGTCCAAAATGCTCTTTTTTAGATAATAGGGTTTTTCCAGAATGAGGGGATTTCATAAACTCGAGATGAAGACTAGCATCCCATCTTTTAGGCTTTTCAATAGGATCTAGGGTACAGGTTTGCATGCTTGGATTATGTCAGATTAATACTGCTTCAAACTGAAACTAAATGAGCGATGCCATCACGATCAATATTTTCCCCATCACCACTGGCTACAATTTCACCTCGACTCATCACAACATATTTATCAGCAACCTCACGAATAAAATCAAGATATTGCTCAATGAGAAGAATCGTCATTCCTTGTTCCTTTACGAGCTGAACAAGCGTTTTGCCAATTTGTTGAATAATATTTGGTTGTATACCTTCCGTAGGCTCATCCAAAATAATCATTTTAGGCTGACTCATTAATGCCCTTCCAATGGCTAATTGCTGTTGTTGTCCTCCAGAAAGATCACCGCCATTACGCGAAGACATATCTTTTAAGATGGGAAATAAGTCGTAGATATATTCTGGGATTTTTTTAGGCGCTTGATGAGAAGCTGCGCCAATGAAAAGGTTTTCTTCAACGGTTAATCTCGGAAAAATCTCTCGACCTTGAGGGACATATGCTATTCCGCTAGCAACTCTCTCATAAGAAGGTAATTTATTGATTAATTTCCCATTAAAAGAAATATTACCCTGCCTTACTGAAACAATTCCCATCAGAGCTTTGACCATAGTGGTTTTACCAACGCCATTTCGCCCCATCAGTACCGTTAAAGTACCCTCAGGAACTTCAAAAGATACATCTCGAAGTATGTGACTACCGCCATAGTATTGATGAACATGTTCAACTTTTAGCATATGATCATCTACCTAAATAAGATTCAATCACCAAGGGATTACTTTTCACCTGATCCATGGTCCCTTCGGCTAAAACAGTTCCCTCAGCAAGAACCGTCACCGTACCTTGATCGCCTGATAAAGCACTCACAAACTCCATATCATGTTCAACAACCACGATGGAACAGGTCCCTCTCAACGTATTCAAAAGTTCAACCAACTTAAAAGTCTCTTCATCAGTCATTCCAGCAACTGGTTCATCTAACAATAGTAACTCCGGTTTTTGCATCAGCAACATACCAATTTCAAGACGTTGTTTTTGACCATGCGATAAGAGCCCCGCTTCTTCAAATGCTTGCTCCTCCAAACCGACTTTGACTAAGGTCTCAGAAATTTGATACTTTGTCTCAGCGTCAATCTTGGCAGATAAGGAGTAAAACCATGTCTTGTCGGTTTTTCTGGCTAACTCTAAATTTTCCCAAACCTTTAAGTTTTCAAAAACAGTTGGTTTTTGAAATTTTCTTCCAATACCTATTTGGGCTATTTCCGGTTCATTAAGTTTGAGTAAATCGATGGTTTGCCCTAAAAAAACACTACCTGTAACATCGGCATTACGCGGTCCAGTTTTTCCCGTAATCACATCCATCATGGTTGTTTTACCAGCTCCGTTTGGGCCGATAATACAACGCAACTCCCCAGAACGAATATAGAGGTTTAAACCATTAATCGCCTTAAAGCCATCAAATGAAACATGAAGGTTTTCAATATACAAAATATCTCCATGAGAAATATCAATCTTCCCTTTTTCGTAAAAGTTACCAACAATCCGTTTACTGGACACATTTTGGTCTATTGTTAATGGCTCATTCATCAGGATTTATGACTCGTTTTTAAATGGATTTTTATGAAGAATACGATCTCTAAAAAGGCCAACAATTCCTTTTGGCATAAACAAGGTGACTGATACAAATAAACCACCTAAAATAAATAACCAATACTCTGGAGCAAGTCCGGTAAAGATCGTTTTAGTACCATTCACTACAAAGGCACCAATAATCGGGCCAATCAGTGTTGCTCGACCACCTACAGCAACCCATACCGCAAGTTCAATCGAGTTCGCAGGTGACATCTCTCCTGGATTAATAATCCCCACCTGAGGAACATATAACGCGCCTGCGATACCACACAAAAACGCGGAAAAAGTCCATATAAAAAGTTTATATCCTAGAGGATCATAACCTGAGAACATGACCCGATTCTCTGCATCACGAATCGCCATGCTAACGCGTCCTAATTTCGATTGGACGATATATCGACAAACAATAAACGCCAAAATAAGCGTAGTAAAACTGAGTAAGAAAAGTGTTACTCGGGTTAATGGTTGCGTCATGGAATAGCCCAAAATACGCTTAAAGTCTGTGAATCCATTATTACCGCCAAATCCTGTTTCATTTCTAAAAAAAAGTAACATGGCAGCGTAGGTAAAAGCTTGAGTAATGATAGATAAATAAACGCCTTTGATTCTTGAGCGAAAAGCAAAAAAACCAAAAATCTGCAGATTCTCACAGATCTCACAGATCTCCCCAATCCCGACCGGGTTTGTCGGCTGGATTCGGACGAGATCGGATTCGGAGATCGTGACTTCCCGACGCCCGACTACTGCTGCACACCCCATCTCTGCACGCAGCTCATAAAATAGGGCCGCGTGCAGGTACAAGCGTTCAACCGCAGGAGAGCTTGACAGCCCGCATCGCGTTCCTCTGACCTGAGGCGAGCTTAGTGCAGCGAGCCACCATGGGGCGCCGAACCTTGATGGCAGCCGTTGGCGCCGCTGCGCTCAGCGCCGCGAGTGCATACGAGTCAGCGCCTGGTCCGAACTATTATATGGGGGACACGACGATGCACATTGAATACCTCGATACCTCTAAGTACACATCAGCGGTTTGCAATGGTGCGATTCTGAACCTGGGGAGCTGGGGTGTT
>CAIPQU010000028.1 GCA_903867305.1 uncultured beta proteobacterium | reverse complement strand
TGGTAACGCGTAGAAAGCAATTCAGAAAAGTAAAATTGCGATGGAGAAAGTCTAAAGGCTCACAACGATCACTAGGATGGATACCCTTTAAGAAATCGGTCATTAAATATAAAAACGGTCAAGTCAATGGAGCTCTCAATATTCTTGCGTTCGGACATGAACGTCTAGCGGTAGGAATCCCCGTCCTTTAGGACGGGGAGGATGTCAAAAAAATCATCGTTACGTAAGTTTTTAAAACATGCCTACTGAAAACCCTAGTTTTTTTAAAAAGAATCAAGACCTTAGAATGAAATTTTTTCCTGAGGTTATTAAAATCGATGCACCAAACCTAGTGAAGCTGAAGTGATATCAGGTATGAGTTTACCCATATCTGATCCGATTGCATGATGAATAAATCCATACAAATGGGTTTGTTTAGACAAATGATAATTACTGCCAAACACATATTTATATCCATGAATAGTTTGTTGGTGGTTGATGATATTTTTTTGGGCGTAAACGCCTGCATACAGATCAATTTTTGGTTGTAAATGATGTTTAAAGCCAATACCAATATTTTGTATTTGAGTTACTCCTTGAGAACTGAATTTACTTGATTTTGTAAGGTCCCCTAATTGAGAATGTGCAACCCCCATTTTTAAATGAGTAGGGCCCATCAAATACGTAAAACCAGCGTTCACAATCTGGCTATTACCAATGCGTTGCGACATTTTTTGATGACCAGTTACTGAGAACGATGATCCCATTAGGAGATCGCCTAATTTATAGCTCATGCCTATGGCGTAGTTAGGTTGTTGGTGCAGTTGATCATTTGCGACTTGATAGCTACTTAAGAGATTGAAATTTTTAGTTTTAAAAGAATATTTCAGAGCATTGTCTGCCCATTTATTACCGTACCTGCCATTAAAACTACCACTTAAATCATCTATCACATATTTTTGCCGAATCACACCACTAGGGTCGAAGATTCGAGCAATATCAAAACCCACAGATGATTGAAGACCTAAAGTAAATTTCCCCAAGTTGGGATTTTCATAACCAAGATAACGACTGCGTCCAAACATCTGTTTATGGTGATGTTGATGTGGTTGAATATCCGCTTCTAGATTAAAAAATACAGAATGCTTTGGAAGAATTTCCTCTCGACCACGAATACCAAATCGAGAACTCATTTTGCCGCCATTTCTGAGTTGAAAATCTTTTTGAGAGCTGGGTACATGATTTAAATCAATACGCAAACCCTCATCAATCAAGCCGAAGACTTTTACTTCGGAAGATGCAAAGCATTGTTGCATGGAGAAACTTACCAACAGTAGCGTAAAGCCCCTCGCTTGAGCCATGGGGATATAAGCTACAAAAATACTTGAATTATATAGCTGCTTGCTATATAATAATGGCGTGAACTACAAACATAACAATAATGTCGCCTACTCTTGCAAGTACCACGTTGTGTGGTGCCCAAAGTATCGTCGCGACGTCATTATTGGTGACGTCGAAAAACGACTAAAGAAGGTAGTTAAAGAGGTTTGTAAACTTCGAGGCGCAGATTTAATTGAGCTTGAAACCATGCCAGACCACGTGCATTTGTTGGTCGAAATTGACCCGCAATACGGCATTCATCGATTAATTAAAGAAATTAAGGGTAATAGCTCAAGAATATTGCGCTCAGAGTTTAAACACCTAACCACTCGAATGCCAACCTTATGGACAAATTCTTATTTTGTTTCTACGGTTGGTGGTGCACCATTATCGGTGATTAAACAATACATTGAAAATCAAAAACATGTTTAGGGAGCCGAAAACTAATATTCGGGTATTGCGCGAGCGCGTCAAAGATAAACATTGCGCTTTTTTAAATACACTGGCAAAAGAAGTGAACTTTGTTTGGAACTTTTGCAATGAGCTTTCGATTAAACATACTGAGCGCACTGGTAGCTTTATGTCTGCCTATACGATGGACAAATACACGGCTGGCGCCACAAAAGAAGGTTTGTTAGTACCAGCTTCTACGGTTCAAGCGATTAGCGCAGAGTATTGCACGCGCCGCAAGCAATTTAAAAAACGAAGATTAAATTGGCGAAAAAGTGGCGGCAGCAAGCGCTCATTGGGTTGGATACCATTTAAAAAAGATGCCATTCGCTATAAAAATGGCCAAATCTTTTTCCAAAAGAAACCTATTAGCATTTTTAAATCTTATGATTTAAGCGATAAAACTATTAAGTGCGGGTCATTTAGCCAGGACGCTCGTGGTCGCTGGTATGTCAATTTGACCGTTGAAGTCCAAATCGCTCAAAACAATACCGCTTCACGCGCAGTTGGTATAGACCTTGGTCTAAAAACTACCGCCGCTACAAGTGATGGTGATTTAATGGTCTCTCGACGCTATCGGCAGCTTGAGAGTAAATTAGCAAAAGCGCAGCATGCCAATAAAGATAAACTCTCAAAAACCATTAGCGCCAAGATTAAAAACCGCCGCAATAATGACCAGCACCAGTTCTCACGGCTTTTAGCCAATGAGTATGGCGCTATTTTTGTCGGCAATGTATCAAGTAGTAAACTCATTAAAACCCGTATGGCAAAGTCAGTGCATGATGCTGGCTGGAGCCAATTTAAGACAATGTTGGAATACAAGTGCCATGAGGCAGGTGTTGTCTTTTTAGAAGTTAATGAGTACAACACCACCCGCATGTGTTCGAGCTGTCTAGAGGTACCCGACAGCAGTCCGAAAGGTATGGGCTCATTGCGAATAAGAGAGTGGACTTGCAACTGTTGTGGAGTAATCCACGACAGGGATGTTAATGCCAGCAAGAACATTCTCCGTATCGGACTAGATACGCTAGCGGTAGGAGCCTCGCAGCTAAGTCAAGAAGGTTTTAAAGAACCCCCTTGCTTTAGCTATGGGGAGTAGTCAGAACGAGAGTAACGAGATATTTTTGATACATGTCTATTCTTTCAATCAGGGAAATACAGCGTAAAAAAGAATTAAGGTATCAAAATGTATGTGTTCTTGGGTAACGCAGTAACTGTTAACAGCTCACAGACTGCAGGACAAGACTTTATTGTTAAAGGTAAGTCTGATGCTACATTGATTTGGGCTCGTCCAGGTGCAACTTACGACCAAGTAATTGTT
>CAIPQU010000027.1 GCA_903867305.1 uncultured beta proteobacterium | reverse complement strand
TACTGCTAGAATCAAATTGGCGGTGTCGTTAAGTGATAGCGACTTATATAAATCTGACATGGTGTTGCCTTTCGTTGGTGGTTGTTTTACTACTGTTGAAAACTAGGAATATACAGATCAGGGGCTAATATAAATATCAGTAATAACCCTAATAACAAAATGGTGCAATATAGGTCATCTTTGGACATCGTTTAAACACTCCCCTAAATGTTTGGTGTTGGTGATCGTGGTGCTGTGGGTATCAGGAAAACGAATGGTTGCCCACTCACCTGATATATCGACTATCTCGACCTCATCAAGCCCGCACCATATAGCATGATCACCCGCTTTAAAATACTCGTTAATCATAGCGTTGTCCCCCATAAAATAATTAAAACGATTACAAGGGCGATAATAAGACCTTTAAAATGTGCCATGTTTAAACCCCCTCTAAGATTGTAAATAAATATTGTAAGTTATCAGGCACAAAAACTATTTGCCCTTGCTCATCTCTAAACTCATGCCCGTCAGGTGTTAGGGCTTTACCCCATTGATCTATGTGATCAAACTGCTCATATATTGGTTGCATGGTTTAAACACTCCCCGCTTTGACTGCGTATTCAAACAGGGCTAATACCCCCTCTTTATACCCTTGCACCCACAATATGCGGTCATCGTCTGACAGGGGGGAATTGTCCCCGTAGTGTTCCCGTTCCCACTTATAAAATGCGTCATTCCCTTTGTAATCGGTTGCCATGTTTAAACACTCCCCAAGTTTAATAGGTTGTCAAAATAATCCTGTGGTTGGTCGATTGCTTTTACCCCATCAATCCACTTGTTGATGTGGCGAGTGGTGGTCTTAGACCACTTTTTAGTGGTTCGATGGAATGAATAGGTAGCTTTATCAAAACTTGCAACTGGTGTTGCATATGAGAATAAAACAATATGCTTCGGGGTTTCTAATAGGTTCATATTAGAAGCGATTGGTTTTAATTGTAATTGGTTCATGGTTTAGGTTCTCTCTGCCCGTAAGCGGTGTAATGCGGTCAATGGTAGGTTGTTTTTAAGTGCCATAAATAGCTTGGCTTGGTGCGGGGTCAGGGCTTCGATCAACTCGAAATTGCCTGTCCCCCTATAAAATACTCGGTAATGTTTAAACATGGTCTAGCCCCTTAATCGTAGTCAATTTCGTAGCCATCTTCGGATAGGCTAGAGCAATAATCACTAAACCCAACACGATAGGCGATAGGGTCTAATTCTCTCAATGCTCTACTAGGTTGATACTGATACCCGCAAATCTCTGCCATCGGGTAGCAATCATCTAACATATCGTCATATTGGCTTAATGCTTCGGATTCGGTCATGGTAATGGTTTGCATGGTAGTGCCTTTCAATTTGTAGAGGTTTTGAGGGGGTTTTTAGCCCCCGATTGGATTAGATAGTGGGTTTGCCTAGCATACAGGCAAGATCGTTATAGACTGCGGTTTTAGTGCCTTTAAGCCCTAACTCCTTTTTAATGAGTGCATACATGGTCATGCCTTTGGATACTCTCATACCTTTGATTTCAAGCCCTAAGCCCCTGAGAATGGTCATATATCGGAATTGGTTGATCTGTGTTGGATTGGTGAGCATGGTCATAATGTTGGCTTCTCGTTTGGGTTTAGGGGTTTAAAATTTGATACTAGGTATTCGCATTTATTATTTGAGTAGGCATTTAAAATCCCTGTATGCCATATATTCGCTGAATTATGGCTTGCGAATGGCATAACCTCGTTAATTTGAAAGCCACGCAATAGCCCCCGCTTAAAGTTTTTGGTGATTTGGTAATTTATCATGGTATTGATTCCTATTGGTAGTGTTTAAACATGGCGGGGGTTGCCCCCGCCTTTGGTTTTAATCATCGGTTAGGTTTACTGACATATCCCACCCATTCGCTTCGCAATCTACATCGGGGCAGGTTGGTTTAGCTAACTCAATCCACTTCTTGCTTGTATATACCTGATAGCCACAATGAGAGCATACGCACTTAATCATGCGAGTGCCTTGTTTTTTGCGGTTAGATGATAAAAGGGTAGCATGGGGATATTCACCAGCTTCAGCAATCCAGCTTTGAATTATGGTTTTCAATTCAGCACCAGCACCCGCACTTGTCATCTTACCTTCCAAGCCTACGGCATTGGCACACTTCTTGAAAATTGCACCATGCCCCGCTTTGTTGCCTACTGTGGCATGGCATAGCTCATGGATAAGGGTATCAATAACATCAAATGATTTTGACAAACGGGGTGCTATAAAAATCTCACAATGCTTATCTTCGCTAGCTTCGCTTGACCAGCACTCACCTATTGCTTTTTTGGTGCTTGTTTGCCCGCATGACATACGCACCCTATCAGGGATTGTGTAGCCCTTAGCCTTGAAATGGGGGCGGGCGTATGTATCGGTTATGTAGTTTAAATATGCTTCTCTGTTTAGTGCTTGCATGGTTCTATTCCTTGTAGGTTAGTAATCATGGCGGGGTTGCCCCCGCCTGTTAATTAGTTAAATAAAGCCCAATCGATTTTGTAATCTTCGGTATGCTCCGCACCCTTATAAAACTGAATCAGGTCAGGATTGTGGGCTTCCCAAAATTCCTTGTAGCCCTGTGCATTGTATATATTGCGTTCGAATAATCCTGTGCCATGCTCAACAGGGCTAAAGCCCCACTCTTGGATTAACTCTTGTTTGCGGTCTGTATTCATTGTTCTATTCCTTGTAGGTTAGTAATCATTATGTTGCGGTGCAACATGGTAGCGGTGTTTTGCTTGCCATGTGATAACTATATAGAGTTTTTGCCCTTGTGCCTGTTTGCCTACCTATCGCTTTCCCTAATAGGGTTTACCCTTAAGGGTTTACCCTCGAAAATCGAGATCGCCACCCCCTTGATGCTACCCCCTCAACTCATGGTAAAACGGCTATAAACCCCCTTAAAACGATTCCTATTGGCTTTTCACATTGTGGGATTTTGTGGGTTTTATCCCCACACCACCCCGATGCCCTCGCACCCGCCTAGCCATATTGCACCGCACCATCGTGCACCATTGTGGTGCATACCCTTACTGCCATTGTGGGTATTGTTTAAACAGGGTGTAATGCCTGTTAGCCATGTTGCACCGCACCATCGTGCACCACAATGGTGCATACCACAATGCGGGATAGCGTTTCACATTATGAAAAAAGAATGCTTTTTTAGGGCTTAGGGGGGCTTTTTTTAAACCGATACCCCCAAAATTTCGGGTGGCAGGGTGCCAGGACTGGGGCCCCACCAAGACTAAATTTTTATATTTTTCTACACCGAAAGGCTATTTTTTGTAAGTCATTGATTGTTAGTGAGTTGTTGAGAATCATTCGCAAAAAGCCATAGAAGTCAGGGTCTAAATGACTTTATCCTAAATTTTTTTTTTTTTTTTTTTTTTTTTTAAAAAAGAATAAAGTGGAATAGACCCTGACTATCCTGTCTTTTCTAGTGGTTGACCCTGGAAAAAACACTACATCTAGTGGTTAGGGCGATTTAGGTCATAATTGTGCATTAGTATATGTATGAGTCAATATGTATATCAAATACACGGGGCATTGGAAAATGCGCAGGGCCAATTTAAAGGGCTACGAGTTTTGGTGTGCGATTTATACAATTTTGATTGCGTGGATGCACCAGTTGAAATACTAGACAATGAAACGGCAAAGTTTATCCAGTTTCGCTTAAAGGTAACATCACAGCCATTGGATATTCAAAGACTACCCGTTTTAATTCAAAACCGAATCAGAGAGCCTTTAGGGCGCTGGTTAGACGATTGGGTATATAAAAACTTTAATGGCGATACTAGCGAATCAAAAGATATTAACTCTTGACTATTGGAAAAGAGCAGACCAGATCCAAGCAGGCGATCTGGTTTTGGACCGCAATGGCCAACCTGCCAAAGTCACTTTAGTCCAAAAGTATACCCCTCCCCGTTGCTATGAGGTATTATTTAACGACCACTTAACTGTGGCCGGGGATGAAAAACTTGGATTTGTAGTTGAAGACATAAAAAACAGATGGCTTGAAAACAAATACAAAGGCATTCGTTCAGTCACGCGTTCGTACCAAAACAAATACGTTTCAGACCTATTGGATTCCCCCATACATAATCCAGTAAACCATTACTTTATGTATTCGGTACCCACTACCCAACCAATACAGCTTCCGCCACAAGACCTACCAATACCCCCCTTTATATTCGGTTTCTGGTTTTTCAACCGCCGATCAGATAGAACATTGTGCCCCCCACAAAACATGGATGATTACATCTTACCTATCTTCCATGACCATGGGTATATGTGCAAACCGAGGGTTAAACAGCCAAATAACCGAAAAACATTTAGCACAACCCCGTCAATTGAATCCCAGCTTGTTCCTAACATTCCAACCAGAATCCCCATCAATTATTTAATGGCTTCATTGGATCAGCGCACAGAACTACTTAAAGGGATCATTGCTGCTAAAGCAAATCAATACAATCCAAAAACCAAAAACTTCAGGATAACCATGCTAAACGCAGGGTTATTGCGGCAAGTTCAGTGGTTAGTGGAATCATTAGGGCATAGAACCAACTGGTTCTCAAGGAACAGCGGTTTAGACCACCGACTAATGTTTAAATCCAGACTACATTTGCATCCTACTCAACCACCCCCGTTAAAAAAAAATATAATGGGACGTAGATCTATCGTAGAAGTATACGAAATCGCGCAACAACCCTGCGTTCATATTGAAACCATGGGAAACAAAGGGACTTTTTTAGTGGGAGAGGGATTTATTTCATGTCTTTAACAGCAAAACAAGAGCTTATTCTTAAAAAATTCGCTCAAGCCAACAAACATTGGCCAAAATCCCAGCTTGAAGCTGCTATGTGGCAGGTTAAATGGCAAATTCAAGCACTAGATCATCAACGAGAGCCTGAAGATGGTGAATATGATACGTTTCTTATGCTTGCCGGACGCGGATCTGGCAAAACGCACACTGCTTCTCATTGGATTGGCATTAGGGCTTGGAAATACTCCAACACTCGCTGGCTTGTCACCGCCCCAACCTCTAATGATATCCGTGCGACTTGTTTCGAAGGAGACTCCGGACTTCTTAATATCATACCCCCGTCTATTATTCGAGATTACAACAAGTCCCTCTTTGAGATTACCCTTATCAACGGCTCCATTATCCAAGGAATTCCCGCCTCAGAGCCAGAACGTTACCGTGGTAAACAATACCATGGAGCTTGGTTTGACGAGCTGTGCGCATTTGATTACCTTGACCAAGCCTACGATGGAGTACAGTTTACCCTCCGTCTTAAAGACCCCCGTATACCCCGAGTGCAACAGATTATTACCACCACTCCAAAGCCAAAAGAACTAATTGTTGATCTTAATGAAGGAAAAATTGGTGGTGACGTGTATGTGGTCAATGCCAGCTCATTTGACAACCGACAAAACTTATCAGAAACCTTTTTTAAGCAATTAGAGACATACGAAGGTACTGACATGGGGCGCCAAGAGATTTATGGCGAGATCTTGGATCCAGAGGCGTCCGGCATTGTTAAACGTAAATGGTTTAAAATGTGGCCAGCCAATACACCAACCCCAACATTGGAATATGTTATCGTTTCATACGACCCGGCCACCTCAGAAAAAACAACCAACGACCCAACCGCTTGTACAGCGTGGGGTATTTTTGAAAAGATGGACGCTGGGACCTGTGTCATTATGTTAGATGCTTGGGATCACCACCTTAACTACCCAGAACTAAGAAGAAAAGTTATTGATGACTACAAAGAAGTGGTTTATGGTTCTGATAACGACTTTGGTAAGGGTAAAAAAGCCGACATGGTGTTAATGGAAGACAAATCTGCTGGTATTTCGTTGATCCAAGAGCTTCAGGGCTCAGGAATCTATGTACAGGGATATAATCCGGGTCGTGCTGACAAAGTGCAGCGTCTAAACATCGTGGCGCCACTAATTGCTAAGGGAAAAGTCTATATTCCGGAAGATTCAGTTAAAAAAGGCGAGTTTGCCGACTGGTCCAAACGTTTTATTCGTCAGGTGTGTTCGTTTCCAGAAGCAGGAGGCCATGATGACTACGTTGATAGCCTTTCACAAGCCCTACGAGTGCTGCGAGACTCCGGTTGGGTCAATTTGGACCCTATCCCAGCCAGAGACTACGAATACGCTGATGAAGACCCATCCAAGCGTAGTGCAAATCCATACGCTCAATAATTTAGGGCGGAAATACCCCATTATTTGCATTAGTATAAGTAGGAACAATACCCAACATAAGACTCTATGGCAAATCCACAATTACCAATCCAAGCCGGTTCAGCACTTCCTAGCCTAGACCGCGAGGAGGATGTTCAACAAGCCACTGATCAAGATGCTGAAGTAGCTCAGCTTGAAGAAGATTTAGGTTTAGACTCCGATGAGGCTGAACAAGAAGTTATTGAGCTTGAAGACGGTTCAGTTGTAATTAACTATCAGGACAAAAAAAGTCCAGCACAAGATCCCGAGTTCTATGAAAACTTGGCAGAAGTGTTTGATGAAGATTTTCTTGCCGCTTTGGCAAATGAATACCTTGACTACATTGATGTAGACAAAGAAGCACGTAGCGAGCGTGATAAGCAGTACGAAGAAGGATTACGCCGCACCGGTTTGGGTAAGGACGCGCCCGGAGGAGCCACGTTTGACGGAGCTTCCAAAGTCGTCCACCCAGTTATGGCAGAAGCATGCGTTGACTTTGCTGCTTCCGCTGCTAAAGAACTTCTACCCCCCGATGGTATTGTTAAATCCAATATTAAAGGTGACGCAGACCGCGTTAAAGAAGACACAGCAAACCGTAAAGTATCATTTCTTAATTGGCAGCTCTCGGAACAAGTTCCTGAGTACCGTGATGAAATGGAACAACTACTAACCCAACTACCGTTAGGTGGTTCACAATATCTCAAATGGAGATTTGATGACGAACAAAAACGTCCACTGTGTGAATGGGTTCCAATTGACAATATTATCCTTCCCTATGCTGCAACCAACTTCTATACAGCACAGCGTATGGCAGAGCAGCAAGATATTACAGAAGACACATACCAAAAACGTATTGACGACGGAACATATCGAGATTTAGAAAATCTTGACTACACTTCCGACGCACCGCTCACAGAACAAACTCGTTCTGAAGTAGCTAACAACAAAATTGAAGGTAAACGTGAGCCATCTAAAAACATCGACGGATTACGTCGTGTATATGAGATCACTTGTTACTTGCGCCTTGAAGAAGATCCGCTTACAGATGGTCGCCGCGCCCCTTATATTTTAACAATTGACGAGTCAAGCGGTGAAGTACTCGCTCTTCGCCGTAACTGGGAATGCAATGATGAAAAACTCGAAAAAATGGATTGGTATGTTGAGTTCAAATTCATTCCTTGGCGCGGTGCTTATGCTATTGGCCTCCCCCATCTTATTGGTGGTCTGTCTGCTGCTCTTACTGGCACTTTACGTGCTCTGTTGGACGCTGCTCATATCAACAACAGTCAGACAATGCTTAAACTCAAAACTGGACGAGTTAGTGGCCAAAGTGACAGAATTGAACCCACGCAAGTAATTGAAGTTGAAGCAGGCCCTGGTGTTACAGACATTCGTTCTATTGCAATGCCAATGCCATTTAATCCACCATCTTCGGTTCTTTATGACTTGTTAGGTTGGTTGACTGCTGCAGCTAAAGGCGTTGTTACAACTGCTGAAGAAAAAATTGGAGATGTTAACTCCAATTCTCCGGTGGGAACAACCCAAGCTCTGATTGAGCAAGGTGCTAAAGTATTCTCTTCAATCCATGCTCGTTTACATCGCAGCCAAGCCAAATCACTAGCAATTATTTCTCGTTTAAATCACTGGTATTTAGCAGAAATGGACAACGAGTCTGGTACTGAAGTTAAGGTACGTGACTTTGCTTATAACAACGATGTTCGACCAGTTTCAGACCCTAACATTTTTTCCGAGACACAACGTCTTGCGCAAAACCAAGCTCTTTTACAAATGGCTACCTCTGCGCCTCCGGGAATGTTTGATATTCGTGCTGTGTACCGCCGAGTATTGGGTCAACTTAAAATTCCGTCAGTGGATGAGGTATTGCCAAATCCATTAGGTGCTAAAGAGTCTAACCCAGCGCTAGAAAACGTTTCTATGACAATGGGACGACCCGCAGCAGCTTACCCTGACCAAGATCACATTTCGCACATCAAGATTCATTTGGAATACGCCACAAACCCAGCATACGGTGGTAACCCAGTTATTGGACCATCATTTGCACCTCAAGCCTTGCAGCATATCAAGCAACACTTAACATTGCACTATTTGCAGTCTGTTCGCGGCTATGTTGCTCAGGCTTCAGACAATGGAAAAGATGTATTTGATTTGCATCAAGAAAAACCAATGACCCAAGATGCTCAAAAGGCAATTGCATTGGCTTCGCAGTTGGTAAACCAAGAAGCACAACAAGATCTAGGTCCTTATTTGCAACAGATCCAACAGCTATCACAAAAAGTAGCTCAGGCACAGCAATCCCAACAGCAAAACGCTATGATGGCTGATCCAACAGCTGCGGTGATTCTTAAAACTCAAATGGCTGAGACTCAACGTAAAACTCAAGAAGCTCAAGCTAAAATGCAACTTGATTTACAAAAAGCTCAGCAAGAATACCAGATTAAGGTTGCTCAGCTTCAACAACAAGTTCAAGAGCTATCTGCTAAATATAGCACCCAGTCTAGTATTGATAGTCAACGTAATGCTACAGACATTGCAATGGCTAACATCAATAATGCAGCAAAAGAACGTGTTGCAATGATTACCGCTGGTGCCCAAATGGATCAACAGCAAGCTAAGTTAGAACATGAGCAAAACATGTCTGCAATGGAAGCTACTATGGCTGCCGAACAAGATATCCGTCAGCATGGATTAGAAGTTCAACAGCAAGCATTTGACCAACAAGCAGCTCAAGTTCAAAACAATATTGAAGCACAGCATCAAGCTACAATGGCGGCCAATCAGCAAAACCAAGCAGTACAAGAGCACCAACAAGGGCTGCAACAAGCTGATCAACAACATCAACAAGCCCTACAACAGTCTGACCAACAGCATCAGCAGCAGTTACAGCAAATGCAGGAACAGCAAGCAGCACAACCACAGCAACCACCCTCACAGGAACCACAATAATGGCAACTAAAAAACAACAAGGCGGCGAATTAGGATTTAAAAAGTCCTATAAAATGACTGGCACCCCCGGCTACGCTGGCGGCCCAGATCAAAAAGTAGAAACTGGTGCATCAGGCAGTAAACGTGCCAACAATGCAGTATTAAATCAAAATAAAGTAAAATCTTCCAAAGTTGGTCCAGATAAAAATCTGAACGAAATCAAAGGTGGTAACTTTTACTAAAATTTGGGGCGGAATCTTTAATATTTTTGCATTAGTATAAATATGAAAGACCCAATCTCAGAATTTATTGGCCGCTTGAAAGAAGCTGGCGACGAATTGAGTCAGGCTATTACAGCTGGCGTCAATATCCACTCGTTCGATGACTATCGGGCAATGGTGGGTAGGTATGAGGGCTTAATGGAAGCTCTTGATATTTTAAACAACCTTCTAACGGAGGACAGCGAGGCTGAATAGCCTAAAGGAGCACTGAATAGTGTTTGATTTAATGCAAAATGACGAACCCGATACAAGATCAGAACAGGAATGTTTCCCAGATATTGATCACGGGGTCGAAGTAGCTGGTGACCGTGTTTTAGTTCAACTAAGACGCGAAAAATCAACCAGTAAAGGCGGAATCATCTTAGTTGATGAAACCAGACAAACGTTAAGATTCAATGAAACAGTTGCTAAAGTTCGCCAAATTGGCAAACTAGCTTACAAATCACCAGAAGATTTAACTCCTTGGGTCGAAGGCCCTTGGTGTAACGAAGGTGACTTAGTTCGTACCATTAAATATGGTGGTGATCGTTTTATAGTGCAACCAGATGATGAAGGCTCCCCAGTGGTGTTTATTACCATCCAGGCACGTGAAGTTATTTCTCGCATCAAGTCATTTGAACATGCGCAGAAAATGAAAGCGTTTGTAGATTAACTTTTGAAAGAAAAGTATGGCAGAAAATGAAAAAGATATCCCCGTAAAAGAGCGGGAGGATGGCAGTGCTTTAGTTGCACTTGAAGAACATCCAGAAGACCTTTTAACTTTAGAAGAAGAAGACGAAAACGACGATTCTAAAGCTAAAAAGAAAAAGAAGGACGATGAGCCTTCCGAAAAAGATGAAGACCACGAAGACGACGGTGATGAGGATCCAAATGATGGTGAAACTCCCGAAGAGCGCGAAGCAATCCGAGAAGCACGACGTGAAGAACGCCGTCTTAAAAAGGACTTAAAACGCCAACGTGAGATCTCCGCAAAAAACAAGATTCAAGCTCTTGAGCGACGCAACGAAGATTTAGCTAAGCGGTTAGCAGCAGTAGAAAGTACCGCCTCTTCGTATCAGTTAGCACAACTTGACAAAGCCGTGGAAGATGAAGCCACCCGCGTTGAGTATGCCAAAATGAGAATGATACAAGCTGCTCAAGAAAATGACGTAGCTGCTCAAATGGAGTACTTGGAACAGTTAACAGACGCCAAGCAACGTTTAACTCAAGTCCAAGCGTATAAAAAACAACAACTCGAGACTGCAAAGTCACCAAAGCAAAATGTTCCAAATCCGATAAATACGGAAGTGCAGCAAAATGCTACCAAGTGGTTAAAAAAGAACTCTTGGTATGATCCGCAAGCTAGAGACACAGATAGTAGAATTGCCAAAGTAGTTGACCAAGAACTCGCAGGGGAGGGCTGGGACGCATCAGATCCAGAATACTGGGACGAGTTAGATAATCGTTTACAAGCACGTTTACCGCACCGATATACTTCAAAAGGTAACTCGTCAAACCGGAAAGCAGGACCAACATCCTCTAACCGTTCGAGTAACTCGCAAGTATCAAAGCCAGGAACAGTCATGTTAAGTCGTGATAGAGTTCAAGCAATTAAAGATGCTGGTGCGTGGGATGATGTAACTAAACGAAATAAAATGATCCGCGCTTATCAAGCGTATGACAGACAAAATAAAGGTTAATTAAAATGGCAAATCCAAGAATTAAACGGGACTTAGATGATCGCTTAGCCGATAGAGCCCTAGAAGTAAAAGAGCGCGCTTCAACAACCGCTCCTGATGACATTGCACGTCGTGAACGCCTTGATGCGTTTAGAGACAAGTGGGCAAATAGTGCGTTGCCCGATCTTCCCGGGGGTATCATTCCTGGGATGCACTTGTGTTGGTTGTCAACAACCAATACTTACGACAGTATCGACAAACGTATGGCATTGGGTTATGAGCCAGTTAAAGCCTCAGAATTAGGTAAGGGCTTTGAAGGACTAGGCAAAATGAGCTCAGGCAAGTTTGAAGGCTGTGTTAGTTGTAACGAAATGGTACTCTTTAAGTTACCAGAAGACATCTACCAAGAAGTCATGCGTATGCTCCACCTCGAGGATCCTCTCGAGCATCAACGCAACATCACTGCACAAGTGCGTGGTGCTGCTGAGGGTAATAAGGGCGGACGTAGTCATTTGGAGGGTGGTCTTTTGGAGATGGAAAAGGATACCGCAAGAGCGAATAATAAAAATGTTCGTTTTCAATAACATTCTTCAAAAAACAAAGGAAAATAGACAATGTCTACAGTATTTCAACCCTTTGGTCTGAAGCCTGCGTACCACCCAAGCGGTTTAGACCGTTCTGTTCCATTCGTTGGAACAAACAGCTACACCCCTGGCTCTGGCACGTATACAGCTCCTTACTCTTTGTCTGGTGCCCAAGTGGCATTCTACCAGTACACTCCAGTAGCGCTGACTTCTTCTGGCCAATTAACAATTGCTAACCAAACTGCCGCTTCTGGCAAGGTTTACGGTTCTTTCGACGGTGTAGAGTATACAACCGCTGAAGGTCGTCGTACACTCGGTAAGTCAATCACTGCAACTTCTTTAGCAGCTGCAACCCAAGTAGTATTCTGGATTTTCCAAGATCCAGCTTTGGTATACGAAATCCAATGTGACGGTTCTGTAACAACAGCCGCTATTGGTACAGAGTATAACTTTGACACTACAGCAGGTTCATTAGTAACTGACGGTTACACAATCGGTAACGGCGGCGCAGGCTTCTCCACTACGGCTCTCTTGGCAACTCCTGTTGCTTCTGGTGCTCAAGGTCAAGTTCGCGTAGTTGGTCTCGGTCGTGAAGTAGCTTACCCAGCGGGTGTGACAAACACTTGGGGCGACGCTTACACAATCGTTCAAGTTATCATCGCTAACAACACATTCGCTGCCCCAGCGGTATCGATCTAATACGAAAGGAATAAGCAATGGCAACCCCAATGCGTAGTACCGACTTTCGTGCGGTAGTCGAACCGATTATCAACGAAGTCTTTGATGGCGTTTATGAACAACGCGATGACGAATGGAAGGGATTTGTTGAACAGATCCAAGGTATTCCACGTAACTACC
>CAIPQU010000026.1 GCA_903867305.1 uncultured beta proteobacterium | reverse complement strand
GTAGTTTCAAGTGACAAAACAGGAATGAAAAAAGGATCAGAGTCTGGTCCAAATAGCACTAAAGGCACAAAAGGTGCTTCTGGTGAGTCCATTCCAAAAGGTGCAACTTCAAGTGATACGTCAGGTGAGCGTAAAGCTAAACTTGTTGGTGGAGTTGCAATGGGTATGGCTGATGGCATTGGCTTAAGAGATTCAAGTCACATGGGCAAGAATGACGGTATGCTTGGTGAGATGAAGGGTGGAACGACTGAAAAAGTTGTTTACGATCACAAACGCACTCCTCATCCACAAGACTAAATGCAAAAACCCCTATTCTCTGTAAAGACTAGGGGTTTTATAACATCAAATAGGATAAATATTTAATGTCTGATAATGATTATAAAAACAGCTGTAAAAGTTGTAAACATTTCTCAGATCCTAATAACATTTTAGGATCTTGCAGAAGATACCCAGCGTATCAAAATAGACATCATACGGATTTCTGCGGTGAATATTCTCAAAGCCAATCTTTTGGTGCCTTAGATAACATTGTGCAGTCGGTCACTAAAAAAACAATTCAAGCCGAAGTGGCTGCAATGAAACCCAAAGCAGGAAGGCCTAGAAAAAATGTTGCTTAAACCTTTGCACGATAAAATTGTTGTAAAACCCATTGAGAGAGTAAAATCCAATCTGATACATGTAATTATGGATGAGAAAAACAACATGGGAACTGTTGTTGCTGTCGGTCTAGGTAGAAAGTTACCCAATGGTCGTAGAGAAGAAATGCCAATTGAAGTCGGAGCATTTGTCAGATTTGGTCACATGGGCAGAGATGAATACCTAGGTTATACAGAATATTTTGAAGAAAATGAACGCTATTTGGTGATGTCATGGCAAGATGTGTGTTTTGAACAAGGAGAAATAAATGCAAATTAATTTTCATATCGATCAAATCAATGAAATGATGAGATATTTAGATGAAGTACCTCACAAATATGCAAGAGGTTTAGTCGAATACATTCAAAATCATGTTACAAAACAAATTACTCAGCCTGCTAAAACAGAAATTGTTGAGGAAAAACAAGAATCTGCAATAGATGGGATTCAAGTTCAATTTGTTCCGGCTGATGAAACAAAGCCATAATCAAATTCTTTTTTAAATCAAAATGATAGACGAAAATACGAATAATTCTAAAGGTGGCCAACCTGGTAATAAAAACCAGAGTAAAAATAAGCCATTTTTAGATGCCCTCAGACGATCTATTGCACAGAATCCGCATAAATTAAGAGCTGCTGCTGACAAAGTTATTGATAAAGCTGAAGAAGGCGACCCTTGGGCAGTAAACTTTTTAGCAGATAGATTAGATGGTAAGGCCACTCAGTCAACAGACATTACAACTGATGGGCAAAACATCAATAGTATTCAAGTGACATTTGTAAAGCCACATGAATGAACTTGAAGGAGCAATTGCCAAGGCTGAATTTCCATTCAAGATGTCAACCTTGTTTGACCAGGCACGTTATAAGGTTTATTGGGGTGGTCGGGGTGCTGGTAAATCCCATTCTGTAGCAAAAGC
>CAIPQU010000025.1 GCA_903867305.1 uncultured beta proteobacterium | reverse complement strand
GATAGTTTATTGGCAAATAAAGTATCGCCAGTCAAAATAATAATTTTACTTTGTGGCTGTAGTTCAAGAACTTGTGCTGCTAGTTGCCGGCCTGTCATGTCTGGCATAAATTCATCCGTAAGAACCAAATCAATAGATTCATGACGAATAATATGTAGGGCGTCTTCAGCGTTGTGAGCTTCTAAACAAATAAATCCAAAATGCTGCAGTTGTTGGCTAACGATTTCTCTACATGCAGGATAGTCGTCCACTATAAGAGCTGTTTTTCCAGAAAACATCGGATGATATATTGCTAAATCATTCGTTTTAATCGATTCAAGTTTTGATATTGGTAAGGCTGATGTACGTTGAAAACAAATACGAAATGAAGCACAAGTTCCAATTCGATGGGTACTATCTATTTGGAGATAACTTCCCATTGAGTGAAGTAATTCATTGGTAATTGATAAACCAAGACCGGCTCCAGGAATAGCTTGTGTTTGACTACATTGACTTCTTTCATAGGGTTTGAAAATTCTTTCCAAGTCAACCTTTGGGATACCGCAACCTGAATCAATCATTTGTATTTGTAAGAGTTGCTCAGCATGCGTATCACTCAGAACATTGACAGAAAAATAAATAGATCCTTTTTGTGTAAATTTAATCGCATTACTCATTAAATTGACTAATATTTGTTTCAGTCGAGTTTGGTCAATCATTAAGCTTGGAGCTAAAACAGAATCAATGTGCAGATAGAAATGTAAGTATTTTAGATCTGAAAGCCCTTTAAAACTTTGTGAAAGATGTTCAATCAATTCTCTAAGAGAACAGGGTTCATATTGTGCTGTAGATTTTCCCGCCTCAATTTTTGTTAAATCAAGGACTTGGTTGAGCATTTCTAAAAGTGACTTAGAGGTGCTATAAGCACTTTGAATTAAGCTTTTACTTTCTTTGGCCATAGTTAAATCTTTAAGTAATAGCTCATGTGTTCCCAGAATCGCTTGCAAAGGGTTACGAATTTCATGACTGATGGTTGCCAAATAGATTGATTTTGCTGAGCTAGCCTCTTTTGTATGTTCGTGTAACTTGATCATCGAACCGATATTTTTTTGAGTATTAACAAATGAATAGTGAGTTTTTAATAATTGATACATCATTAGGAATAGTGTCGGTATCAAAATTAAACAAATACCAACTAACCAAGAAGCAAGTGGAGGGTGTTGAAAAAAATCAAATCCCTCATTAGGAATGAGATGAAAGTACGTTCCCCAAACCAGTAGCGCAAATACAAGAAGTACGTAAAAGAAAATTTTTTTCAAAAGACAGCTTTCTCAGTTAGTCACAAATTTTGTTTTGCTTACAAAAACTAATGAGGGCTGCAATATTATCAACATCCAATTTTTCATATAAACGGCTTTTATAAGTGGCAACTGTTTTATTACTAATATGTAAATGTTCAGAAATTTCGTGATTGCTATAACCTTTTCCAAGAAATTTTAAAACTTGGAATTCTCGATCAGAAATACGTTCTATTTTTTCTTGGTCCGATGAGGGCAAAGCGCCACTAGGATTTACCGTAAAAAACGAATACCCTTGCGATACAGCTATGGCTGCTGTGATAATAATTTTTCCTGAGGCAGATTTATTGACAAAGCCATGCGCTCCTAGAGTGCGAACACGATTTCCATACACCTTCTCTTCTAGGCTAGACAAAATTAAAATTTTGATGTCATCAGAAATTGCTTTGATTTTTCGAATTAGTTCAAAGCCATCGGTACGTGGCAAGTCTAAATCGAGCACGATCATCTGTGGATTAAGATTTCTAGTCAGTGTCAAACATGAGTCTCCATCATGAGCAAACCCCAAGATATCAAATGGCATTTGGTTTTTAAATAGTGTTCGCAGTGCAAGTAACATCGCCGGATGATCATCCACCAGAAGAACTTTTGTCAACATCCTTACTCCCTATCATTGGAATTCTTTTTAGGGGCATGAGTAAGAGCATCAGTAAATTGACTTTGATTAATTTTTAGAATTTGGTGTTTCGAAACCGCTGGCATCATAAGAGGACCATAACAATATTGAATAGAACTATTTTTTGTAAAGGTGAAATCATGAACTAGTGAAATACCCTCGCTATAAAGATGGTAATTTTTCCGCTTGCAAGTGATCAATAGATCATTGATTATTTCTTTTGAATAGGTTGTTATTGAAGCTGCACGAATCAACGAAGTTGAAAAATGTACCCCAGTAAACATGCCAGTATTTAACCATTGAATTTCAATCATTCCACCAGAAAAATTTTTGAGCTCTAGAATAATTCCGAGGCGTTCAAGTTGTAATAATTTTTCTTTATACAAATGAAAGTCGACGGTTTTGTAATGAGTGAGAGGGATCTTGATATAACCTACTGGTAGCTTTGAATCAATGAGTTTCTGTTCTAAAGACTGGGAGAATAGATCATTAGATAAGAGTTCAACTGGGAGTGGTAGTAGGGTCAAGATAGCTCTTCCATGGCAATACCAATAAGCCATGGTATCAAGCGCATCGGAAAAATAATTTAAGTAGTCTTTTTGTGCACAGGTGTCTAAATCAGTATAAAGAACGCCAGTAAATTGATTTGTTTGGCTATCAAAAATTGGCTCTAAATTTGTTCGCTGCGGTTCAAATAATTCTATTTTATTTTTCGGTTGCTCAATATACATTTTCTGCTCAAACCAACTCTTCAATCCACCATAAAACCCCTTTTTGTTTGTCATATATCCTCTTTAGACGCTTATTTAGCTAAAGAAAGTCTAGAGTTTATAGGCTTGGAATAAAAGAGGGGCTTGCTGATTGGGCGGTAGGCAACTTCCGAAATCACTCCACATTTTTGCCAAGACGAGGAAATTTGATGATGGAATGAATAAATTAGATTATCTTGCTATCGTAAAAAATAGTTTAAACATGCGCTGGTTAATTTGAAGATAGGGCTATTGATCCTTTAAAACATCAAGGCAAATGTTATCGATGAGTGAGCTAGTTACTCATCCACCTTCCCAATAAACTTCACAGTTTCTTGAAGTTTCTTCACATCATTTTTCCAAAAGGTATTAAATTCTTCACCATCCATATAGGCAATCAAAGAATTTCCTTTTTGTAAGGACTGCTTAAATTGTTCATCTTGGACTGCCTCGCGAACTGCTAAGGTAATTTTCTGCAGAATTTGTGGAGGTAGTCCGGCAGGCGCAAATAAAGAGGTCCACAAGGCATATTCGACATTTAGATTACTCTCTTTTAAAGTAGGGACATCTAAAAATGGAGCGTATCTTTTGGGACCTGTTTGAGCTAGCGCAATGAGACGATGGGCTTGAACCTGAGCATAAGCAACACTTGGAGCAGACGCTAACGCATTGACATGTCCACCAATCGCCAAAGTAATTGCAGGGGCACCACCACTTGTTGGTACATGCTTAAATTTAATTCCTGCAGCATTTTCAAGCATCGCCATGGGCAAATGAGTGGCGCCATAAGTTCCAGAAGAAGATATTGAGAAACTGTCTTGTGCCACGCCAGCTTTTTTCACAAACTCTTGAATCGTTTTAATTCCTAGGTCTGGATGAACAAGAATAATCGCTGGATCAGATGTGATTTGCGCAATCGGGAGAATTTTGTTGAGGCTATAGTTGGGTGGTCGATTGAATAGTGTATCAATCGCCGGTTGAGTCGCCAATGAGGGAGAGGTTAATAAAAGCGTGTATCCATCCGGTGCTGAGTTGGCAACAAAGGCGTGTCCAATGGAGCCATTTGCACCGGGTTTATTAATAATGAGTACGGGTTGTTTCAGGGACTTTTGCATGGCAATAGCAAGACTACGACCTACGTTATCAACAAACCCACCTGGTGGATTAGGATTGATAATATTAATCGGCTTACTGGGAAATACCTCTTCTGCATAGGGTTTAGATATACAACCAACGAGAAGTATGAGGTGAATCGCAATGGTTTTTTTGATGGAATACATAGGTCTCTTTTTTATTTTCTAATACTTGGGTTATTCAGGCGATGCTCTCTTTTTAGCTCAAAGGAGTAACGGTATCGATCTTCTGGATGACTACTCACGGTAATTTGAAAAACGTTTTCATCTTGACCCGTATATGCTCTCTTGACAACTAATGCAGAAGAACCGTCTTTTGTACTGAGTATTTTTGATTCTTCAGTAGAAAGTTGTTGAGAATACACTTCGACACTTGCTTTTTCGATGACTTCTGTATACATATCAACGATAAGTGCACTAATGGGTTTAATAAGATAGTCACGATGTTTTACGACACCAGAAAATTTTGGCAAGATGTAATAAGTAGTTAAACACAGTGGAAGATTTGCTTGATTTTGATACCTTAAAGAAATAATTCGAAACCACTCTTGATGAAGTTCACATTGAATTGTTTGAGCCAATCCAATATCTGCCTTGATATAAGATGTGTCTAAAATTGTTCGTGTCATGGCTCCTGGGTAGTCGAGCAATTCATTTACAGTATTGACTGCATGAGAGAGGACTACTGGCATCTCAGAAGCGATCACGATAGAACCTGTTCGCGGCCGACGAACGATCAGACCCTCAGAACATACAGTGCTAAGAGCTTGACGAAGTGTAGGCCGACTCGTCTGAAATCTCACACATAATTCTTCTTCTGTCGGCAGCTTTGATCCAATTGGATATTTTCCATTTTGAATCTCTGATCGAAGTTGATTTGAGATGAGTTGGTGAATAGGTAAATTTTTCATACGGGAAAGAACTTAAAGATTTCTGCCACCACTGGCATCGACAAGAGCGCCTTTAGAGGACGCTGCTTGTTGGGCCTCCTCACCTCGAAAAATAAGTTCAATTTCTGTACCGTCAGGATCTTTAAAAAACAATTGATATTGGTCGTTCTCTGGCACAGCGAACTCAACAAATTTAATCGAATGTTCATTGAGTATTTTTCGGTAGTGATCGATATCACTTGTCCAAAGTGCAACGTGATCGAATGCATCGGTTTTTTTGGGACTAGGTGTTGGTGATCTTGCTGTGGAAATATGAACAATCGGTTGATCACCTAAATACATCCATGCGCCTACCCTTGAAAAAGGAGGGCGGTACCCATCTTCTAAACCTAAGATTTCGGCATAAAACTTTCTCGAACGATCTAGGTCTGAAGTACTCACATTGACATGAGCAAATCCAACAATCGGCATATCAGTCCTCTTGAAAATGGTTAAGAATGAATATTGAATATATCATCTTAACAATTAAAACAACAAAGTCAGATGATAGCTAATTAATTTAAATACTTCTTTTAAAATCAAAGATTTAAAAAAATAACGTGCATTATCAGGGTAAATACTAAATGAATTGTATTGACAATTGACTGAATGAAATTTAGGATGAAGATATATTAATTCTGATGGGTTCTTTGGATGAATGCTCCTGATACTAATTTTTTGTCTGCTAATGCCCATCGGAAATCTGCGAAATCTTTTGTTGATATTTCGTATGAAGAAGCCAAGGCGAGAGCCTACGATATTGTTCCATTTTTAAAATCACAAGTTGAACTTACTGAAAAAACCACTCATTTGCCTGCGTCTGTGGTGAATGCGTTGCACGAGAGTGGTTTATTTCGTTACCAACAACCGAAGATGTGGGGTGGGATGGAAGTTGACTATCGTGGATTTATGGAAATTCCATACATCATCGGCTTAGGATGCCCATCTACAGCATGGGTTTTTGCGAATATGGCCTCACATCATCGTCAGTTGGCGCAGTGGCCAATGGAGGCACAAGAAGATATCTGGGGAAATGATCCAGATGCACTAATTGCTTCTGGAATTGCCTACGTACAGGGTCAAGGGCGTCGCGTGGATGGTGGTTTGTTACTGACTGGTCAGTGGGGATTTTCTTCAGGCGTCGATATTTCGTCATGGAATATGCTTGCGTGCGTTATCAAAGACGAAAACAATAAGCCAATTGATTGGTGCATGTCTTTAGTCCCAAAAGAAGATTATGAAATTATTGATGATTGGCAGACCATGGGTATGAGGGGGACTGGTAGTCGATCCGTCAAATGTAAAGATGTTTTTGTGCCTCAACACCGAGTCCTTTCGATGAATATTCACCAACCAGGATTTCATTTTCCAGGCTTGAAAATTCATACAAACCCGATGTTTAAGGTTCCAAATAGTTCGGTTGGTGGAAATGGTATTGCTGCATCGATGATCGCCAATGCGCAAACGATGCTTAATGAAACAACTGAATGGATTAAGTCTAAGAGCACAACTTATACTGCCGCAAAAATGTCTGATATTCCTTCATTACAAATGAAAATTGCACTTGCCAGTGGAAAAATAGATGCAGCGTATACGTGGCTGATGAGTAATTGTATTGAAGCGGAAATAACCTATAAAAATGGTCAGACTTTTGATACCGAACAAAAGTTAAAATATCGCCGAAATACAGCTATGGGTATGAAGATGGCGAATGAGGCGGTTGATATATTGCATGAGCTGTTAGGAGCAAATGGCATCTATGAAAAATACTCTTTCGAGAGAATGTTCAGGGATTCCCATGCCTCGGCTGGACATTTCGTGTTTAATCAAGATGCACAGCTAACACCGTATGGCCTCAAAATGTTGGGAGGGGAATTTAAGAGCCCAACAATGTAATTAGCTAGGTCTTACATCCCCAAGGCGCTTATAGGGCGCCTTTTTCTTTGAGTGTCCGATCAACCCAAGAGTCATCGTAGGTTCCATCAAGGATTGCTTTGATGGTTGAAACCTCTTGAGCCACTTTTGCTTTGCCAAGCGCTATCGCTTTTTGCGCCATCTCTCTAGGTATAGCAATTACTCCGTCCATATCACCAAGAATAATATCTCCTGGGCGAACTAACATTTCACCAATAACAACTGGTTCGTTGATAGTTCCTGGACCATCTTTAAATGGCCCACGTAACGAAATTGATTTTGCCCAGCAAGGAAAGGCTTCCCTATCAAAGGCATCGACATCTCGTACTGCGCCATTAACAATACATGCGACAGCCCCTCGTTTTTTGGCTATAGTCATGAGGATTTCACCAAAAAGAGCCCTGTCCATATCCCCATCCCCATCAATAACTAAGGCGTCTCCTGGTTGTATTAATTGCAAAGCCTTGTGAATCATCAAATTATCACCAGAGCGCACTTTGACGGTAAAAGCATTTGCACAAATTGAAATAGGCGACTTATTGATTGGCAAAATTTGTTTGGCCACAAGATCCCTACCAAAACAATCACTGATGATTGAAGTAGCAATACCCGTTAGGCTGGCAATTTCATTTTGAAGTGGTTCAACTCGTGGTGAGATGGTATATCCGATATTGGCCATAAAAACTTTCTAAAGGGGTGAGGATTTTAATCAAATTAGTTGAATTCAATTATATTTTCATTTTGTATTAAAAGTTAAATAAAAATTACTCAATAAATTCAATTGTTTAACCTATGCTTAACTTGGAGACAACTATAGTCTTAAATGTCATCGGACAAAACGACAACATCCTCAATACAGGATACTTGCAAACTTCATCAAGCTTGTCTATACTTCTGTTAGCAGTCACCTAGATAGAGTGCTAACAATAATCATCTTGGTGAGTTGGCTTTATTAATTAGTTTTAATTTTATTGAAAGAGGAGAATGCATGAACTTACGTCCTTTGCATGATCGCGTGATCATCAAACGTTTGGATAACGAAACAAAAACTGCTTCCGGAATTGTAATTCCTGACAATGCAGTAGAAAAACCTGATCAAGGTGAAGTTTTAGCCGTTGGCCCAGGAAAAAAAGATGAACAGGGTAAGCACATTAGTGTAGATGTGAAAGTCGGTGACCGCGTCTTATTTGGAAAATATGCTGGTCAAACTGTAAAAGTTGATGGTGATGAGCTTCTCGTAATGCGTGAAGAAGACATCATGGCCGTTGTTCAAAAATAAGCTTCATACTCAGTAGAAAGGAATTAACATGGCAGCAAAAGATGTAGTATTCGGAGATTTAGCTCGTACCCGTATGGTTGAGGGTGTCAATATTCTCGCCAATGCCGTAAAAGTAACATTAGGACCAAAAGGTCGTAATGTTGTTTTAGAGCGTTCATTTGGTGGCCCATTGGTAACTAAAGACGGCGTAACTGTAGCGAAAGAAATCGAACTTAAAGACAGGCTCCAGAACATGGGTGCTCAGATGGTTAAAGAAGTTGCTTCTAAAACAGCCGATGACGCTGGTGACGGAACAACTACTGCAACTGTTCTTGCTCAATCGATCGTACGTGAAGGTATGAAATTTGTTGTGGCTGGCCACAATCCAATGGATCTCAAGCGTGGAATTGATAAAGCTGTAACAGCAGCACTTGCAGAAATTTCAAAGTTAAGCAAGCCTTGCACAACTACAAAAGAAATCGCACAAGTTGGATCAATCTCTGCGAATAGCGACTCTAGCATTGGCGATCGTATCGCTGAAGCAATGGAGCGTGTCGGAAAAGAAGGTGTTATTACTGTTGAAGATGGTAAATCACTTGCTGACGAATTGGATGTTGTAGAAGGTATGCAGTTTGATCGTGGCTATTTATCACCATACTTTATCAATAACCCAGAAAAACAAGTTGTGATTTTAGAGAATCCTTTTATCTTGTTATTTGATAAGAAGATCAGCAATATTCGTGATTTATTACCAGTGCTCGAGCAAGTTGCTAAATCTGGACGACCATTGTTAATCATTGCTGAAGATGTTGAGGGCGAAGCTCTTGCAACTTTAGTTGTTAATAATATCCGTGGAATCCTCAAAACTTGTGCAGTTAAAGCTCCTGGTTTTGGTGATCGCCGTAAAGCCATGTTGGAAGACATTGCTGTCCTCACAAAAGGACAAGTGATTGCAGAAGAAGTTGGCTTAACACTTGAAAAAGTAACTTTAGATGATTTAGGTCAAGCTAAGCGTATTGAAATTGGTAAAGAAAATACAACCATTATTGATGGCGCAGGCGATGAAAAGCAAATTGAAGCACGGGTCAAGATGATTCGTGCCCAGATCGAAGAAGCCACAAGCGACTACGATCGTGAAAAGCTTCAAGAGCGTGTAGCTAAGCTAGCTGGTGGTGTTGCCGTGATTCGTGTTGGTGCCGCTACTGAAGTTGAAATGAAAGAGAAAAAAGCACGCGTTGATGATGCATTACATGCAACTCGTGCAGCTGTAGAAGAAGGTATTGTGCCTGGCGGTGGTGTTGCATTAGTTCGCGCAAAACAAGCTATCTTGAATCTAAAGGGTGATAACGCTGACCAAAATGCTGGAATTGGTATCGTATTACGTGCAATGGAAGAGCCATTACGCGTGATCGTATCAAATGCTGGAGATGAGGCTAGTGTTGTTATCAATCAAGTAGCTTCTGGCAAAGGTAACTACGGTTACAACGCAGCTACAGGTGAATATGGTGATCTAGTAGAGCAAGGTGTGATTGACCCAGCTAAAGTAACAAAAACAGCATTAATCAATGCTGCTTCTGTCGCTGGTTTATTACTCACAACTGATTGCGCTATTAACGATACACCGAAGGAAGATGGACCATCAATGCCAGGCGGTATGGGCGATATGGGTGGTATGGGCGGTATGGGCGGAATGATGTAATCGTTTCATCCTCGTCATCGTTGTAAGACAAACCCTCTTTGTGGATCAAAAGTCTACTTAGGGGGTTTATTTTTAGCAAAGGCGTAACTAATTCTAAAATCTATCATCAATTTAAATTAGTAACATCTTACGTGGATTCAAGTACGAAGTGCAACACGTTTTACAGACTGCATAAAAACTTCGTTGGGTGTTTTAAATCCTAACCTTTTTCTTGGTCGGTTATTTAGTTGGTCCTGAATCATTTTAATCTCCTCTTGAGTTACTGTAGATAATGGTCGCTTTTTTGGGATGTACTGTCTGAGTAAACCATTCAAGTTTTCATTAGATCCCCTTTGCCAACTAGCAAAGGGATCTGCAAAATAAGTGGTGGATTGAAGCTCACCATCTATCCGTTCATGCTCTGCAAATTCTTTTCCATTATCAAAAGTCATGGTTTTTACGAGTGGCACGTATGGCTTGAGTTCACTAATGATGGCATTACCTACTAAATCTGATGTTTTATTCGTTACCTTACTGAGAACGGCATAGCCACTTTTACGCTCAACCAGCGTAACGATAGCTTGCTTGTGGTTCGATCCAATCACTGTATCGCCTTCCCAATGACCAACCTGAGCTCTCTCTTCAATATGGGCAGGCCGCTCA
This sequence comes from uncultured beta proteobacterium, assembly GCA_903867305.1. GTDB lineage: Bacteria > Pseudomonadota > Gammaproteobacteria > Burkholderiales > Burkholderiaceae > Polynucleobacter. Next base: position 548 of record CAIPQU010000025.1, on the reverse strand, counting down.
CTAATCGGCCTTCGGCCAATAATCTGGCCACGGCGATCCTGACCACCAGCGTACCGCTTCCTACGCTTCTTTTGACAACGTAATGCTTTCCAAAGGCTTCCACCAGCAGCTTTATCTGCATAAACATGACGATAAATCGTCTCATGACTAATCCCAACCTCGCTGGCTATTTGCTCAGGACTCCACTTCTCATGGAGATAATCTACTGTCTCAGACCACTGTTCAGTGCTAATTCTCCCTGCATTACGAGACCCCAGGGAGCGTTCCTCAGCCAACAAACAGGCTTGTCGAGGTCGATAACCTCGACCGCCCGTATTGCGAGCAATCTCTCTACTAATCGTCGACTTATGGCGACCTAGCAACTCGGCAATGTGTTGTTGACTATTTCCGGCTGACATTAAAATATAAATCTGATATCGTTCTTCTTGGCTAAGGTGTTTATAGGTCATGGCTGCTTTGACTTGGCGGTCTAGAAGCTTTAGATACTAAATCATCCTTAGCCTCCTCTCATTGTTCAAAGTTGCACTTCGTATTAGAATTCACGTTAT
>CAIPQU010000024.1 GCA_903867305.1 uncultured beta proteobacterium | reverse complement strand
CTCAATACCTTTGCGGATTAAATCGCTTGTAACTTGTGTTTCGCGATGCTCCCAATCGCTGTACAGCATATTGGTTCGCGCAAGGAATTCAATCTTTTCGTTGAGGCGTTTAATTTCAGCATCCTTGTCGTAAAAACTAAGAGTGCAATCGTTGTAATTTTCACAACAAGTATCAACCATTCCATTGGGGCAAGTGGTTCTGTTCATGATTTCTTCTTTAGTCATACTGCCCTCATTACTCGTTGATTGCGCCCAGAAAAGCCTGGACGTTTCTCTCCAGTATCAATTACCAAACCTTTTTTTATTAACTGGTTGTATCGAGGAGTTATAGAGCTTGATCTGTACTGAGCCAGTTCAGACTCTACATCTTGGCTAATACAACCCTTTGGATAGCGTTTAATCACGTCTAGGACGATCTGTTCAAGGTTGGTGACATCTACTGTCTTGGCAGCTTCTTTTGATGTCTCAGGGTCTGTTTTACGGGCAAACGCTATTAGGTCGTTTGGGAAATAGCTTTTTAAAGCCTGATATATATCAAATTTGTTCATAATTTATCCTTATTTATCAGTTAATCAGTTTAAAAACCAATGTCATCGTCTTTCTTAAACTTCTTGCCGTCTTTTGGCAATGGGTCGTTGATGTAACACCAACCATCCCAACCGCCCTCTTTTAGTGGTAAATTGTCAATCTTGAGCATTTCACCGTTTTTGGTGTCAATAATCATTCCAACCTTGTGGTAACGGTTCTTTTCCTCACCCTTTTCGTTTGTGTACTTACCCACGATTGTTGTGATTTCTTTTAATACTTTAGCCATTTAATTTCTCCAGTTGTTTAATTTTTCCGTCTACTTCATCTAAAAACTTAATTACTTCCTGCTCCAGTTCGGAAGCATACTTTGGGTCATATTCAACCCTTTTAATAAATAGTTGCAAATTCTCAGGCAATCTTGGATCGTAAGACACAAAGTCTGTCCAATGCCGACCAGTACAGCACATTTGCCAGGTCATCTGAGTCAAGTGTTTGGTTGGTACTTTTCTAGACAAAAGCGTCTCAATGTGAGTTGCAGTATTTGGGCATTTAATCTCAATCATCCCTGAATTTTCTATCAATCCATCGGGGGATGCTCCAGTCATCGCAATAAATGGATGATCAACAAATCCTATTTGATCAACTACATAACCCGTTTTGACCTCATACGCAGCCCTTGCCAAAGGCTCTGTCTCTGTTCCCCAAGCCATTGCCGAGTTGGAATAGGATTCCGCAACCTTTTGAGTCATTCTTTCGCAAACTAGCTGTGCCATGTAGTTTTCACGACTTGTTGAATAACCAGTCTTTGTCTTTGCAATAATGTCGGCAATCCTAGACCCCGTGGCCTTTCCTAGTCTTGCCTGAAACCATGCTTCCGACCCTTGATCTATTTGCTCCATTATTTAGCCTCCAATTTTTTCTTTGAAATTCTTAATGATTTAAATAATATAAAACTCGCTAGGCTTGCAAATATAAAAGGCAAATCTTCTTCATACCAATAATACCCAACACCAATATGATGAGGTTTTATAAATGATATTTTTTCAATATAGTTTGCATTAATAATAAACCCTAAAATTTCAGAAATTTCAAAAGTAGAAATTACTTTTTTCCCGTCAATTATTTTTTGTTTCATGTTATTTACTTTCTAATTTTTTCTTCATTGCATCTTTAACTTTAATAATTTTTAGTTGCCATTCCTTGTCCCCGTTGGATGCCGATATAGCCTTAACAAAGTTCTTTTGTAGCGTTTCTAAGTCTGCTGAATCAGCTATTGCTTCAAGCCAATCCATCATTTCAGATTCGTTTACATCTGATTTAATCTCTTTTTTTCGACTTGCAGCGTTTCCATCGTCATCCTCTGGAGCAATACCGCAAGCAGACATTAAAGAATAACGTCTTGCATACGTCAAAGCTGAACCGTATCCCTGTGGGTCTTGCTTGGATGCTGGAACGTGAAGAATCCCGTTAGCCATAGATTCACCAGACTCATGAACAAAAATAGTCTCAATAGCCACGCCTTTGTCAGATTCGTGAAGTTTCTGCATCAGGGCTATGCCATTGTTGTTTAAAGCATCAATTACTGCCTCCACACAAGCGGATAGGTCAGCATAACGACTTTTGAAATGAGGGTTTGTAGACGTTTTTAACGCAGGGCCAAATTCTTTTTGAGCTTTAACAAATGCTGCATGGATTGATTTCATATTACCCCCAATAAAATAGCGCCAAAAACAATCACGGCTAAAAACACGCAAACAACAATTACTAATTTATCTTCTTTATCCATTTTTTCTTCCTCAAAATTGGGTTCAGGTGCGTCAGGAAACGCCTCACGTAATGTACGGGGGTATTTTTTGTGGGTGTCGTTAATCATCTTGACCCTCACATAATTCGCAACCAGGATGGTCGGGGTCTTTGCAGTCTGGGTTGTGCATTAGATCGTTGTATGCCCTATTAGCCCAAAATACATGGGATTTTAAATCCTCTAAATCAGGGTCTTCGTAAGTTTCAAAGTATTCCATAATGTGTCCTTAATTTATCTAAAGTGAATATCAGTTTTTGTGCTGATGTTTGTTATTGTCTACTAAATTTGACAAAATATAAGGATATTTGAAAATATTTTTAATTTTGTTGTATTT
>CAIPQU010000023.1 GCA_903867305.1 uncultured beta proteobacterium | reverse complement strand
TTCAGAAAAGTAAAATTGCGATGGAGAAAGTCTAAAGGCTCACAACGATCACTAGGATGGATACCCTTTAAGAAATCGGTCATTAAATATAAAAACGGTCAAGTTCACTATCAAGGCAAGCCAATGATCCTTTGGGATTCCTACGGGCTCTCAAATGACGAACTTGGTACTGGATCGTTCTCTGAAGATTCTAGGGGTCGTTGGTATTTCAGTACAACGGTCAAAGTCAAACTAAAAACCAATGCGGCATCCAAGTCTGTTGGTATTGATCTCGGTTTAAAGGAGTGCGCTGTAACCAGTGGTGGTGATCGGCTAGAGGTAGGAATCCCCGTCCTTTAGGACGGGGAGGATGTCAAGTTTAGTCTCATATCCTCGAAAAACATAAAGCCCACGTATTTTTTTCGTTAATTGAATATAATCATTTATCAAAAAAATAAATGAGACAAATGTTCTTGAACCCTTTTTTTAAAAAACCATTCCTTGCCATCATTTTGGGTATCATGAGCATCTTGCCCGCCTATGGACAAAACGCGCTTGAGCCAACCAAAAATCTTGATGATATGGTCATTAGTGCTTCACGTTTTTATCAAACTCCATTTGAAGCCTCAGCATCGATCGATTTAATCAATCGGTCAGAAATCCAAGACGGTCAACCACAGCTCAATATATCGGAATCATTAGTTAGAGTTCCCGGATTGCAGGCACTCAATCGGCAAAATTATGCGCAAGATACAATGATCTCGATTCGGGGGTTTGGTGCAAACTCGGCCTTTGGAGCAAGGGGTATTAAAGTCTATGTCGACGGTATTCCGGCGACTTTACCCGATGGTCAAAGCCAGCTATCCCATGTTGATTTGAGTTCTGCAGATCATATCGAAGTATTGCGTGGTCCCTTTTCTGTACTCTATGGCAATTCTGCTGGAGGCGTACTCAACGTCTACTCGGAAAAAGGTCAGCCTGGTGTTGCCATTACTCCCTACGCATCTTATGGTTCATTTAATACTAGCAAGATTGGTATCAAAGCCAGTGGTGATCAAAATAATGTGAACTATCTCTTGGATACAAATACCTTTATGACGAGTGGCTCTAGAACACATAGTGATGCTAGCCGCGATAATGAAAATGCAAAGTTAATCATTCAAGGCGATGGTGATACACAAATTACTCTGATTGGTAATCGTGTCAATCTATCGGCGAGTGATCCCCTCGGTTTAACCTCTGCACAATTAACAACCAATCCTCAAGGTGCTGGAGCTTACGCCGAGTCTTGGAATACTCGAAAAACGGTCACCCAAGTCCAAGGTGGCATGGAGTTAATACAAAAGATTAACGCTGATTCTTCTTTGAAGCTCATGGCTTACACAGGCACCCGGAATCAATTTCAATATCAAGCACCATCACCCACAACACCTATTCCATTTGCAAATGGTGCAATTAGTTTAGATCGGAATTACGCTGGGCTAGATGGGCAATACCAACTAAAAACGATGATGAACGAAATTCCCATCAAAATGACAGTCGGTATCAATTACGGTAATGACAATGATCACAGTATGGGTTATTACAATAAATTGGGAACTCTAACATCCATCAGTACTGACGCCAACTATCATGCCAACAACCTCGATCAATACCTTCAAGTGGAGTTATCCCCTACAGAAAAAACCAACGTGACTGCAGGCCTTCGACGAACTTCAACACAACTCAGTGGAAATGACAACTTAAATACATGGGCTTACACCTCTTCAAGCTATAACCAAGTGATGCCGATGGCTTCTGCAAGCTATCTTGTCGATACCCTCAATCGGGTCTACACCTCTGTGGGGCTTGGCTATGACACCCCAACCTTGAACCAAATTAAATATAGTTGTGGCAATGTAGCTTGTACAGCAACGCCATCATCTACCCCCAATATGCTTAATGCAGCAACAACGATTCAATACGAACTCGGCTGGAAAAGTATCTTGCCCGAAATCGGCAGTTTTAATATGGCAGTATTTTTGGCGAACAGTAGTAACGAAATTGTCGCTCTCACAAACATCTCCGGAAAAACGGTTTATCAAAATGCTAACAACACATCAAGGACCGGCTTTGAGTTATTTACTCATTTAGACTTGCCCATGCATTTCTATAGCAATGTGGCTTATACCTACACCCTTGCCAAAGTAACGCAAGACTATACGGCAAATGGCACTCTAATAGCTTCAGGCTCTAATATTCCAGGTGTTTCAGCCCATCGCTTGTTTGGGGAGTTGGCTTGGCAACCAAGCAACCGCTCCATTAATATTGGGGGGGAAATTATTGCTGCAAGTAGTATGAATGCTACGGATAATAATAATATTGCTAATTCAAATGCGAGTGGATACGTGGTAAGTAATCTTAGAGCCTTTGCGAAACAGAAAATAGAAAAATGGAGTTTGACGGAATTTGTGCGTCTGAATAATATTTTTGACACCTACTATGTAAGTTCAGTGATTATTAATCAAGCTAGCAGTCAATACTTTGAGCCATCCCCTGGGCGCAATTGGGTGATTGGGATGAATGCGACCTATCCATTTTAATTATGTCATATAAGGGTTATCACCAATCTTGCATCTTTCTGATTTAATGTATTTTGGTCATTCAACAGAATAACAATTGAATAAATTTTTAATTTAAACAACTATGGGACTTTTACAATGAAAAAGAAAATCATTACTTCGCTCATATTGGCATTAGCGATTCCAGCTTTTGCTCAACAAGCGCCAGCTGAAGCACCTCCATGGAAACAAGGTATCTCAGAAAAAGATGCTTCTTCCCCGCTTCATCCCTTTGCGCCTGTTTTAGCCGGCGTAGATGCAAAAGATTTACCAATCAACACATTAAAAGCTCCTCCAGGATTTAAAGTTGAAGTATGGATGGACGGAGTGCCGAATGCCCGTTCTTTGTTAATCAGCCCTAAAGGGACTGTTTTTGTGAGTAATCGAATCGGCAGAAACGTTTATGCCATTGTGGATAAAAACGGTAAGAGAGAATTAATTACTATTGCCAAGGGTCTCGATACTCCTAATGGCATTGCGATGATTGATGGAACTCTTTATGTTGCTGAAAGAAGTAAGATTATTAAATTTGAAAACATTGAAGCTAATCTAGAAAATCCTCCAACACCAACGCTCGTAGTAGATGGTTTAGACCCTACCAACGGACCAGGGCATTTCTGGAAATATCTCGTGGCAGGACCAGATAAAAAACTGTATTTTAATATTGGATCACCCGGCAATATTGTTTTACCAAATTATGCTCAGGCAGCTATCATGCGCGTAGATCCAAAAACTGGTCAAATGGAAAAAATAGCCTCTGGGGTTAGAAATTCTGTTGGAATGGACTTTCATCCAGTGACCAAAAAACTTTGGTTTACTGAGCACGCCCGTGATTGGCTGGGTGAAGACCTACCACATGATGAGTTAAATGTGCTGAGTAAAGTTGGTGAAGATTTTGGCTACCCATTTTGTCATCAGGGAGATATCGCTGATCCAATCTATGGTAAATATGCTTCATGCAGCCAATTTACTCCTCCGGCCTTAAAAATGGGAGCGCACGTAGCCCCACTAGGTATGCGTTTTTATACCGGTAAGATGTTCCCCGCTGAGTTCAAAAATAATATCTTCGTTGCGCGTCATGGTTCATGGAATAAAACCTCTAAACAAGGCTATGATGTCATGCGTGTTGTCCTAGATAGTAATGGCAAAGTTTCTAAATACGAACCATTTCTTACCGGCTTCTTAACGAACGATAAAGCGGATCCTCCAATGTGGGGCAGACCGGTTGATGTTCAAGTCATTAATGATGGCTCTTTATTAGTCAGCGATGACCATAACGGAATTATCTATCGTGTGAGCTATAACAAGCCAATGGT
>CAIPQU010000022.1 GCA_903867305.1 uncultured beta proteobacterium | reverse complement strand
TGACGAGGAGATTAAAATGATTCAAAATCAATTAAATAACCGACCAAGAAAAAGATTAGGATTTAAAACACCCAACGAAGTATTTATGCAGTCCTTAAAACGTGTTGCACTTCGTACTTGAATCTACCGTTGTATATTAAAGCTTATTCAATATTATTGGAGAAAATCATGCGCATCAATCATCTTTTGATCAGTTTCATCACCATCATCACTTTAGTTGCTTGTTCCAATAGTGGTTCGAATTTTACGCCAATCGTTGATAAGAAAAATCTCGACGAGGGCAAATATCAGCAAGATCTAGAGGATTGTCAAAGTTTGGCGACTGAAGCGCAAGGTGCCGGAAAAGATGCTGCTAAAAAAGCTGCTGGTGGTGCGGCGGTTGGAGCATTGCTAGGTTTAGTCGGTGGCGGAAACACCTCGAACATTGCTCAAGCTGCGGGTATTGGTGGTGTCATCGGTGGGGCAACTGGTGCATATTCTGGTAACGCTGAAAAAGAAAATGTCATTCGACGTTGTTTGGCGGGTCGGGGATATCGAATACTCAATTAAAAATTGAGAATATTGATCTCTGGTCAAAAAGAATTATGGCAACATCTTATAGTGCTTGCCATTTCTCTTGTTTGTTTAAGCAGTATGACAGCATGTATGATGATGCCTTTTACCTCGGGTACTTTTGCGACGGCAACGACTTCTACTTTTGTAGAGACTACGGCGATTAATGGTGCCAGTTATGTAACGACTGGTAAGGGCGTCACTGAGCATGTCATGTCTGGTGTTACTGATCAAGACTGCCAACTATATAACGTGATTGATGGTAAATCTGTCTGCCAAAATTACCAGATCAATAAAATTCCGCAAAGGGATTTAAGTACTAAGTTTTCAATAGAGAAGAGTGAAAAACAGCCTGACCCGATTGAAGAAATTATTAAAAAATCAAATCCATCACAATAGCTAGTTAAAGGCTGTAATCCAAGACAGGCCTTCAGAAGTTCCATTCGCTGGTATGTATTCACAACCGACGATACCGTCGTAGCCAATTTTGTCGATCAATGGCAGAAGATGGGCATAATTGATTTCTCCAGTATTTGGCTCGTGCCTTGCCGGTGCGCCAGCAATTTGGATATGACCAATGAAGGGCAGATTATGAATCAGTTTATTTTCAAGATCACCTTCCATCATTTGCACATGGAACAGGTCCATCATGAGTTTGAGATTCGGTTGCAATAATTGCTTAATCACATCAATCGCTTGAGCTTGATAATTTAAAAAGTATCCTGGCATACTCCTCGTATTGATAGGCTCAATTAAAACATTGATCTTGAAGGGTTTACAAGCAATAGCGGCTTGTTCAATACGACGCAGATACATATCGTGCGCTTTTGAACGATTTAAGTCCGAGGGAACAATGCCTGCCATCACATGTAAATTAGGACATTTTAAAGCTTGCGCATATTCAATTGCTACGCCTAAACCATCTTCAAATTCTTGTTGGCGGTCAGGCAAAATCGTTAAGCCACGTTCTCCAGCTTGCCAATTTCCCGGTTGAGAATTAAACAAGTGGAGTTTGAGGCTATGATTTTCTAATTGATCTGCAATTTCTTGTGCGGGATAGTTATAAGGAAATAAAAATTCAACGGTTTCAAAACCATCTCCTGCCGCCAAACCAAAACGATCTATAAAATCAACCTCTTGATACATCATTGAAAGATTTGCAGAAAGTCTAGGCATGTTGTTCGATATTTATTGAGTTTTATTGGTTTTATTTTCAGTGCGATATTGCCAAGGTGGTGTTGGATTTTCTTGTATCCATACGCCTTTTTTGTTTTGTTTAGCAATTTCTTCGGCACGACTGTAGCGATCTGCTTCTTCGGATGGTTGTTTGTCGGCATATTTTTTGTAATGCCATGCTAATCCTTGAGAAATCATATATTCATTAATATCGATATTACCCATCATGACAATACCTAAACTACGTCCATATTGATCTTTACCACGGTTTTCTATACGGACGTTATGCCCAAAGACTTTTTCGCTGAGAACTCTTTTGGCACGATTACCAAACGCTTGTGTTTTTTCAGGGCAGTCGATTGCAGCAAGACGCACTTTGTATTGCTCATGTCCTTCAACGAGAATGGTGATGGTATCTCCATCAGAAATGCCAATCACTTTTCCTGTAATAATACTTTTAGATGGATTAGTACCTTGAGAGAACGCAGATAATCCCAAGCTCAAAAATAGAGCGAATAGTACAAATAAAATATTTTTTAATTGTAAAGGTTTCATTGGGCAAAAGTTTGTCGATAACGCTTAGTAGTAACTATTTTGATAAAACTTTTTTTATATTTAAAAATGATTAATTCATTCTAACTTATTTATGATACATCGATTGTTCAAGCATATTTTCATAATCAATTGTGGAGGCTGTGCGCGGATTCATGGCATGACAATGATCTTTTATGGCACCATCGATAATGTTTGCAAACTGTTCTTTTTTGACCCCGAGTGCTTCTAATCCAGAAGGTAAACCAAGACGGCGATTCATATCGATGACGGCGGGCATGACATCACTGGCACTAGTCAAGCCCATGGCTGAAGCCATTCGAGAAATTCTAGATTCTTTGATCACCGATTCAGCTTTTTCATTAAATTGAATCACGCTTGGAAGGAACATCGCGTTCAGAGTGCCATGATGTAATTTAGGGTTTATACCACCTAGGCTATGGCTTAGGCTGTGAACACAACCTAGTCCTTTTTGAAAAGCCATGGCTCCTTGCATCGAAGCTGACATCATGTGTAACCTTGCATCTTGATCTTGACCATTTCGTGTTGCTTTTTCAATATTGGCCCAAGCTCTAGTAAGTCCATCAAGAGCAATACCATCCGCCGGAGGATTAAAGGGAGCCGCCATGAATGTTTCCATACAATGAGCAACGGCATCCATGCCAGTTGCTGCAGTGAGTAATGGTGGTAAACCGATCGTGAGGAGTGGATCACAAATTGCTGACTTGGGCATGATCGACCAAGAATGAAAGCCAACTTTACGCCCATCATCCAAAATCATAATTGCGCCACGTGCCACTTCACTTCCTGTGCCACTCGTTGTCGGGATAGCAATAATGGGGGCAACATTTGAGGTGATTTTGGTTGATCCACCTTCAATCGTGGCATATGTTTTTAATGGTCCAGGATGGGTTGCCATAATTGCCACGGCTTTTCCACAATCCATCGATGATCCACCACCGATGGCAATGATGCCGTCACATTTATTTTCTACATAAAGCTTGGCAGCTGCTTTGGCAGCCTGCTCAGTTGGATTCGATGGGGTTTGGTCAAACACGACATAAGGTAAATCCTTAATCAGTGCAGTTGCTTGATCCAAAATTCCAGCTTGACGAATCCCCATATCCGTGATGAAGAGAGGGCGCTGAATACCAATTCTCTCGCATTCAGCAGAGAGTTTATTAATGGCACCAAATTCAATATGTATTTGGGTAAGGTAGAAGATCGTAGACATAGGAAAGGTATCTCTTTGTATTATTGATTGTCACATTTTTTTTATAGAATATTTATATTGTGATTCTAACAAATTAGTTATACATTACTTAAAAGCATACTTCAGTCATTGACTACCTATCTGATGGACGTGGATTCTTATATTCTTGGTGAGAGTTTTACAAGGTTTCGTGAGGAAAAGGGGTTTACTCAAGCTTATTTAGCCCATCAACTGTGTTGTTCTAAATTACAAGTTCAAGAAATTGAAGTTGGGGGGCAAACTTCTTTTTACAGTGAAACCCAAAAGTTAAACACGGCTAAAAAAATGGCCCAGTTTTTAGGCATGGGTGATGAACAAGCATTTACAGGTATGCCACCATCCATTGACTCAAAGCTTCATATTCATCAATATCTAGGAGTCGATAATCACTCTAAAAAAAATAACTCAGCAACGCGTTTGGTAGGGATTGGCGCAGTGATGTTGGTGCTTATAGGTTATGGTCTATGGGGAACCTATTCATCCGAAATTTATTTATTTACAGATCGGTGGATGAAGCCGAAAGAGGTCACTAGTACGGTTGAGTCTGAGGTTCTTCAACGATCAGAAGATAATGCTTTATCCCCCGAATCTTCATTAGGCCAAGAAATTTCAGCGCAAAAGGTCAATGAACCTAATAATCTACCAAGTTCACCCAGGAATGTTTTGTTGAATCATCAAGCACTATTCACAGCAACGCCAGGAGTGAATAATACTGAACATCCGGTGTTTGATACCCAGGTTCCATTACCATCAGCAATTAAGACATCGCCGAAGATCGATAACGCCACATCTGCTGAGTAATTGCTTTTTCTTGATCGGATTCGATTCTAATTGGTTTATCATCTCATTCAGAGAATCTTTATTGAATTGAAAGGTTAAAGAATGGATTACGTTTATACCCCCGAAAATATCCCCAGTGTTCCAGTCCAGGGATCCAATTTACATTACGCTGTGTCTAGAATCTTTTGTGTGGGCAGAAATTATGCGGCACATGCTCGTGAGATGGGTTTTGATCCGGATCGTGAACCACCTTTTTATTTTACAAAGCCAGCCAACGCGATTGTGATGTCTGGAGCCACAATCCCTTATGCTCTGGGCACACAAAATTTACATTATGAAATGGAGCTCGTGATTGCGATCAGCAAACCGGCTTTCCGAGTGTCTGTAGAAAATGCACAAGATTATATTTATGGTTATGCCTGTGGTTTAGATATGACTAGAAGAGATTTGCAAATTAAGAGTAGAGAAATTGGACGTCCTTGGGATTTTGGTAAGGCCTTTGAAAACTCAGCAATTATTACGCCTTTAGTACCTAAATCAGTTATCGGACCCCTGAATGCTGGAAACATTGATTTATTAGTCAACGGCGTCGTGAAACAAAAGTCGGACTTAAAAGAGATGATCTGGAATGTATCAGAGATTATTGCAAACCTCTCAGAGTATTACCATTTAACGACTGGTGATTTGATCTATACCGGAACCCCAGAAGGGGTTGGTCCTGTTGTGGCTGGTGATACTTTGGTGGGTAACATTGATCAATTAGGTACTTTGGAGTTACATATAGGCCCTGCAGAATAAAGTCACTGACTGAAATACGATGATCAATAAAATACTCAGTAATATGTCGGATGCCTTTACTGGATTAAAAGATGGGGCGACGATCATGATTGGTGGTTTTGGGGGATCTGGTATTCCCCATGATTTGATTAATTGTTTGGTGGAGCAAGATGCCAAGGATTTAGTCATTATCACGAATAACGCAGGTGCTGGTGAAACAGGGATTGCGGCTTTACTCAAAGCACGTCGTGTTCGTAAAATCATTTGCTCTTATCCGCGGATGGCAGATTCGCATCATTTTGAAACCCTTTATCGTGCTGGGCAGATCGAATTAGAGCTTGTCCCCCAAGGCAACCTAGCTGAACGGATTCGTGCTCAAGGAGCTGGGTTAGGTGGGTTTTTTACTCAGACTGCGTATGGTACTTTACTTGCTGAGGGTAAAGAGACGCGTCTTATTAATGGCAAAAATTTTGTTTTTGAAACACCACTTGCCGCAGACTTCTCTTTAATCAGAGCCTTGAAAGCTGATCGCTACGGGAATTTGTTATATCGTAAAGCTGGACGTAACTTTGGTCCTGTGATGGCGATGGCGGCTGAGCGAACGATTGTTCAAGTGAGTGAAATTGTTGAGGTGGGCTCCTTTGATCCTGAAAATATTGTTACTCCTGGCATCTTTGTGAAACATGTTGTCTTAGTCGAAGGTTCAAGATGAGTCTATCTTTACTAAAACCCATTACGCGTAATGAGATTGCTCAAAAAATAGCTTCAGTGATTCCAGAGGGCTCGTATGTCAATCTTGGGATTGGAATGCCTACTTTAGTCGCAAACTACTTACCGGAAGATAAAGAAATATTTTTACATTCAGAGAATGGTATTTTGGGGATGGGGCCGGCTCCTGAGAAAGGATTAGAAGATTGGGATCTGATTAATGCTGGTAAACAACCAGTAACTCTTCTTCCAGGTGGAGCATTTTTTCATCAAGCAGACTCTTTTGCCATGATGAGAGGCGGTCATTTAGACATCGCCGTTTTAGGTGCTTTTCAAGTCTCTCAATCAGGTGACCTTGCAAGTTGGCATACGGGTGAGCCGCAGTCAATTCCAGCTGTTGGTGGAGCGATGGACTTAGCAGTAGGCGCAAAAAAAACGTATGTGATGATGGAACATCTCACCAAAGAAGGGGTGAGTAAACTTGTCAAGCAATGCACATATCCACTAACGGGTTTAGGATGTGTTGCTATGGTGTTTACCGATCTTGGCATTTTTGAAATCACTCCTCAAGGATTTGCTGTGCAAGAATTATTTAATGGTATGAGTTTAGAGTCCGTTCAGGCGTTCACTGATGCGACACTCTACATACCAACTTCATCTTAGTTCAATAGGATTATTTAATGACTACTACTCAAATTGCATATATATGTGACGCTGTTCGAACCCCGATTGGTCGTTATGGTGGAATTTTATCGGGTATTAGAACGGATGATTTAGGAGCGATTCCGATTAAAGCTCTCATTGAGCGTAATCCAACTGTGAATTGGCAGAAGTTAGATGAAGTGGTGTATGGCAATGCCAACCAAGCAGGAGAAGATAACCGAAATGTGGCTCATATGAGTTCTTTATTGGGGGGACTGCCGATTGAAGTCCCTGGATCTACAGTGAATCGTTTATGTGGTTCAGGTATGGACGCTATTGGAGTGGTTTCTCGTGCGATTGCTGCTGGGCAAATTCAAATGGGGATTGCTGGTGGTGTAGAAAGTATGAGTCGTGCACCATTTGTTATGCCTAAAGCGGAAACTGCATTTTCAAGATCAAATACAGTCTATGACACCACGATTGGTTGGCGTTTTATCAATCCGCTCATGAAAAAAATGTATGGTGTTGATTCTATGCCAGAAACAGCTCAAAACGTCGCCGATGACTTTGGTGTTTCACGTGAAGATCAAGATGCTTTTGCCTTACGAAGTCAAGAAAAAGCTCATGCGGCACAAACAAATGGTCGACTTGGTAAAGAAATTGTCCCTGTAAAAATTACGACCAAAAAAGGGGAAGTATTTGCGATTGATTTAGATGAACATCCAAGGCCTACATCGATAGAAGCCTTAAGCAAATTAAAGCCGATTGTACGTCCTGATGGAAGTGTCACTGCTGGTAATTCCTCTGGAGTGAATGATGGGGCTTGCGCTTTATTAATTGCTTCAGAATCAGCTGTCCAGGAATATGGACTCAAACCTAGAGCTAAAATTTTAGGTATGGCGACCGCAGGTGTTCCACCGCGCATTATGGGTATTGGACCTGCTCCAGCAAGTAAAAAGTTATTAGCTCAATTAGGAATGACGATTGATCAAATGGATGTGATTGAACTCAATGAAGCGTTTGCTGCCCAAGGAATTGCTACCCTGCGTGATTTAGGAGTGGCTGATGATGATCCGCGTGTAAATCCCAACGGTGGCGCTATTGCGTTAGGTCATCCATTGGGCATGAGTGGTGCCAGACTCGTCACCACTGCTTTGGTAGAGCTCGAGCATACTGGAGGTCGCTACGCTTTGTGTACCATGTGCATCGGTGTGGGGCAGGGGATTGCCATGATTATTGAACGAGTCACTACATAATTTCGTCTTTTATCCAAAACACGTCACAATACCCCTTGCTTTAGCTGGGGGATAAGTGGCGTAACATGATGTAAATGTTGCTGCTATAGTCTAGCACTATTAAAATATACAGTATATGGCGATGACGAAAACCCTTTCATTACGCGTTAAAGATCAGCACGCAAAATTCCTGCTTTCTCAAAGTAAGGAAGTTAATTTCGTGTGGAATTTCGTTAATGATTTGTCCTATACTCATACCAAAAAAACAGGCAAATTTTTTTCTGCTTACGATTTAAATCAATACACTACTGGCGCAACAAAAG
>CAIPQU010000021.1 GCA_903867305.1 uncultured beta proteobacterium | reverse complement strand
TCTTTCTTTGGTATTACGTTATACCTGCATTCATTATGCCTTTGAAGGCGGTTCCTTCTTTTTGGTTGGTCAGTATTGCCTTAGGTTTTTTCACATCCGCCCGAATTGCAGAGCAGGTTAGAGCGGGTATTGGATCAATACCAAGTGGGCAACGTGCCGCGGCAACCGCTCTTGGGCTTACTACTCTTCAAAGCTATCGCTATGTGATTTTGCCGATCGCTTTGAGAATTGTGATTCCACCTCTGACTTCAGAGAGTATGAATTTGATTAAGAACTCTTCAGTTGCATTTGCGGTATCGGTTCCCGAGTTAACGCTTTTTGCTATGCAGGCACAAGAGGAGACTTCCCACGGTATCGAAGTGTATTTAGCGGTGACTGCGCTCTATGCCCTGTCAGCATTCTTTGTGAACTGGGTCATGACCTTGATTGAAAAAAGAAGTCGTATTCCAGGTGTGGTTAACATCTCCCCTAGTGCTAAGTTAGCTCACTGATGGCCCCGCTATGTTAAGTCTTGATCTAAGTTTTTATAACTGGGGGCTAGTTACTAATTATCTGTTAAAGGGTTTCCTCTTTAGCGTACAGCTCACCATCATCGCAACAGTAGGCGGCATTGCTTTTGGTACAGTTCTGGCGCTGATGAAGCTTTCTGGAAAAGCCTTACTAGAATATCCGGCTGCATTCTATGTCAATACGATGCGGTCCATTCCCTTGGTTATGGTGATTTTATGGTTCTTTTTAATTATCCCGATGCTCATCGGCAGACCCATCGGCGCAGACCTGTCTGCAACTATTACCTTTATTGCTTTTCAGGCAGCGTTCTTTGCTGAGATTGTGCGGGCTGGCATTCAATCTGTACCTTTAGGCCAGACCTTTGCAGCAGAAGCCTTAGGAATGACTTATGGTCAAAATATGCGTTTGATTGTTTTGCCACAAGCTTTTAGAAATATGATTCCTGTATTTATGACTCAAGTCATTATTTTGTTTCAAGATACCTCCCTAGTTTATGCCATTGGTGCTTATGATCTACTCAAGGGTTTTGAGATTGCCGGTAAAAATTATGGTCGCCCAATCGAGACCTATGCTTTAGCTGCGATCACTTATTTTGTGATTTGTTTTTCGCTTTCTAGAGTGGCCAGGAAGATTCAAGCCAAAGTTGCCATTATTCGTTAATTATTTGTATAAATTCCTACCTCATCATGATCGAACTTAAAAACGTTTCCAAATGGTACGGCTCCTTTCAGGTGCTGACAGATTGCAGCGTCTCAATCACGAAAGGGGAAGTTATGGTGATTTGTGGACCCTCTGGATCTGGAAAATCGACCCTCATTAAAACAATTAATGCTTTGGAACCATTTCAGGCGGGTGAGATCGTGGTTGATGGAATCAATCTACATGATCCTAAAACGGATTTGCCTAAGCTAAGGGCTCGCATTGGTATGGTATTTCAGCAGTTTGAGTTATTCCCTCATTTAAGTGTTACTGAAAACCTCACACTTGCCCAAATGAAGGTCCTTGGCCGCCCTATAGATGAAGCCAAGGCTCATGGTTTGAAATATTTAGACCGGGTTGGATTGATTGCGCAGAAAGATAAGTTTCCAGGACAATTATCGGGTGGTCAGCAGCAGCGAGTGGCCATTGCCCGCGCATTAAGTATGGACCCAATTGTGATGTTATTTGATGAGCCAACCTCAGCCTTAGACCCCGAAATGGTTGGCGAAGTGCTTGATGTCATGGTAGGTCTTGCAAATGATGGCACAACAATGTGTTGCGTTACACATGAAATGGGTTTTGCACGCAAGGTTAGCGACCAAGTCATTTTTATGGATCAGGGCCAAATTATCGAAAACTGCAGCAAAGAAGAATTTTTTGGTGAATCTAGCAAGCGTTCACACCGCGTTCAAGATTTCTTGTCCAAGATCTTGGCGCACTAATTTTCTTATTTGGGACTAGGGCGCTTTCCTACTCGAAGTTTCAAATCTAGCGGTTTGCTCTTGCGAATGATTTTGAGATCAACTTCATCCCCCGGTTTTTCTTGTGCAATCAGATTAAGCAAGCTACGAACATCATCAATGTTTTGATTATTGACAGAGAGTAAAACATCGCCAGGCTTTATACCGCCTCGGTCTGCAGGCCCTTGGTCTAGTACTCCAGATAAAACAACGCCGTGCGTATCTTTCGATAGCCCAAGGGACTCTAATAGTTCTGGCGTTAAATTTTGGGGCTCAACACCAATCCAACCCCTGGTGACACTACCATTTTTAATAATGGCTTCCATTATTTGCTTTACTAAGTTAATCGGAATGGCAAAGCCAATTCCCATTGAGCCCCCATTGTTAGAAAAGATTGCAGTGTTGATACCAATCAGATTTCCACGGGTATCAATGAGCGCTCCTCCGGAATTCCCAGGATTAATTGCAGCATCGGTTTGAATAAAGTTTTCAAAAGTATTTATACCTACGCGATCTCTACCCATTGCTGAAACAATTCCAGAGGTTACAGTCTCTCCAACGCCAAAAGGATTGCCGATGGCTAAAACAACATCCCCAATATGAACCGAGTCAATCTTTCCAAGTGTGATTGGAGTTGGTAAATTAGATGCATCAATCTTGAGTACAGCAATATCTGTTTCGGGATCACTACCAATAGTTTTTGCTTTAAATTTCCTACCATCAGATAAAGCAATTTCAATCTGATCTGCATCATTGATGACATGATGATTAGTCAGAATTAGACCTTCTGGACTCACTATTACTCCAGACCCCAAGCTTGAAATAGGCTCGGCATCTGGACTGTCGCCAAAGAAAAATTGATTGAATGGATCCGATTTTTTATTCTTATCTTTTCGTGCTAACGGTTGCTTGGTACTTTTGCTTGTGAAGATATTGACAACTGCAGGCATCGATTTTTTCACTGCCTCATGATAGGAGCCCGGATTTGGACTTGATACATCATCGCTCTCTTTGAGAGTAACGCTATCGACAATAGTCGTAACATTTGTACCTGCTAACCATTCTGGTTT
>CAIPQU010000020.1 GCA_903867305.1 uncultured beta proteobacterium | reverse complement strand
CTTGGGCTCTTTCCATGCAGGCTTCATAAGCCTCTAAATTACTGTGAAGGTCGGCAAATAGCCCAATACGTTCGCTCATCTCTTAATGATAGGACAAAAGATGTTTTTAATGAAGGCTTAGTAAGGACTTGCCTCATTATTAGGGCGATTTTTGAAGCGCTTATGAACCCAATAATATTCAGCTGGCCTTAGGCGAATTTCTTTTTCGAAGATTTGGTTCAGGCGCGCAGTATCTTCTTTAGGGTTTTCGCTAGGAAAATCAACGAGTGGTTTACTAATTGAGCAAAGGTAGCCACTCTCGTCGGGTTTGAGTGTTGTAGTCATCAGACAAACTTCTGCATTAGCAATGCTTGCAAGCCTAGAGACGGCAGTAATGGTATTGGTTTGGATGTCAAAGAATGGCGTGAAAACAGAGTCCTTCAGCCCCAAGTCAATGTCTGGCGCAATGATGATAAAGCTGCCATTACGAATCTCCCGAATTAACGCAATGGAATTACCTTGTCGATCTATAGAGTTGCCACCAAAACGATTGCGCCACTGAATAATTTTTTGATTAAAAAAAGGATTTTTCATTCTCTGAAAAAAGCCCGAAGTACGAGGCCATTTATTTTGTTTGGCAAGTGCGCTCAAAATAATGCTGCCTTCAATCCCAACAAAATGCATATTGACCAAGATACGAGGCCTTCTGTCGGAGAGATCTACTTCAGATCGCACTTCGATCATGTCGCTTAGTTGCTTTTTGCTACCCCGCCAAATGATGCTTTTTTCAACTAAGCTTCTACCGAGTAGTCGCCAGTGTTGATTCTTTAATGTGTTGATAGCGTCTTCGGATAATTCAGGAAAGCACAAATGCAAATTTGTTTTCACAACACGATTGCGCTCACTCGGAATTCTGGCGGCAATGAAGCCTAAGCCGTAGCCAAGACTCACTAATAACGTATACGGAAGAACCGAGAGGAGCTTTAATAAAGCCACCACAGCTTCATTGGCAAGGGATTTAAGCAAGCGCAACTTTATTCAGTGTCGTAGCGTGTCAATGTTTTTTTATACCGAGTTCCCATTTCTTCTATGGAACTACTAGACATGCCAAGGTCATTAACAAGTCCAGTGTCTAGGCGATAGGCCCAGCCATGTACGGTAAGCTCTTGTCCGCGAGCCCACGCATCTTGAACAATAGTGGTTTCGCATACGTTGACAACTTGTTCGATAACATTGAGCTCGCAAAGGCGATCTTGGCGCTTGGGTGTGGGTAATAGCTCCCCTAAATAACGCTCATGTTTTTGGTGGACATCTTTAACATGCCGTAACCAATTATCTGCAAGCCCAATGCGGCGATCGCTCAGTGCAGCATGAACGCCGGCACAGCCATAGTGGCCAACTACTAAGATATGTTTAACCTTTAGTAGGTCGATTGCAAATTGAATGACTGATAGACAGTTAAGGTCGGTATGCACCACGACGTTTGCCACATTCCGATGAACAAATAGCTCGCCTGGCAAAAGATCGACAATTTCATTTGCAGGCACCCGACTGTCGGCGCAGCCAATCCAGAGATATTCTGGAGCCTGTTGATTGACAAGCCGTTTAAAGAAATCGGCATCCCTGGCAACCATTTCTTCAGCCCATGTGCGATTATTGGCAAATAGGTGGTCTAAGGCGCTGGAGTTCTTCATAATCATGGTTTGAGTTTAAAGTACTTTGATGACGCCCATTTGGTTAAAAGAAACACCCACCGGAATTGTGCTTAGTCTATATTGTCAGCCCGGTGCTAAGCTGACTAAGGTAGCTGGGTTGCACGATGGCTGTCTTAAGATTTCACTGCAGGCGCCGGCTATGGAAAATAAGGCTAATGAACTGCTATTGGTCTGGCTTTCTAAACAATTAAGGGTACCCCAAAAGCAAATTCGGTTTCTATCGGGTCAAAATAGCCGAAAAAAACGATTGGAGATTTGGGGGTCCGCTACCTCAGAGCAAATCTCACAGATTTTGATGCCCTAAATTTTGATAGATGATTGATGGGGGTAAATACTCCCTATACTTAAAGCTTGGCACTAGGGGGTTGTAATGAATCCCTCAAATGATGGTTTACAGCGATTATTCTAAGGAAAAGAGTATGAATCAATTTACAAAGTGGCTCTTAAGCATTGTATTTATTGGGGTTTCAGGAATTGCTCTCTATACTTTGGCGATGCTAAATTGGAGCTATGGTAGCGGTGAGCGCGCTGGATACGTGCAGAAGTTCTCTAATCGCGGCTATATTTGTAAAACCTGGGAGGGGGAATTGGCAATGGTCTCAATGCCTGGAACAATGTCTGAAAAATTCCTCTTTACGGTGCGCGAAGATGCTGTGGCGCAAAAAATTAACGCAAATCTAGGCAAAAAAGTAGCTCTAAAGTATGAGCAGCACATTGGGCTACCAACAACTTGTTTTGGGGATACTGAATATTTTGTATTCGATATAACTGTTTTAGACGAATAAAAAGTAGAAATAAAAAATATTGTTTTTAAAGCGTTTATTTTTATAATTTTTTGTGGTTAAAATCACATAAGCGCACTGGGCGCTGACATCAATATCTATAAGGAGCTTCACTTGAACAAAGCAGAACTAATCGCAGCGATTGCTGACGACGCTGAGATCTCAAAAGCCAAAGCT
>CAIPQU010000019.1 GCA_903867305.1 uncultured beta proteobacterium | reverse complement strand
CCCGGCCAACATCATGGATTCCCATTCCTTTTGCAAGATGGACTCTTGACGCTTGCGCTCAACCGATGCCAAGGCTGCTTTCAGTTGGTCTTCGGGAGCTCTTAAAAACTGACCCCGTCCCTTGCGTCTAAAGTAAATGGGCGAGCTTTGTAAGGCGATCGCTAAAGCAATTATTTGAAACGCTTGAACTTGTTCACCAAAATACTCTTTAGCGACTTGTTCAAACTTAAACTCCTCACCAGGTGAACATTCCCATAAAAAATCAATATCAATTTGTGGGGCCAGTTCCTGCGACTCCAACATGGTTTTTTCTAGTTCGCCACTTGACCAGGAATACCAAACATCTTTGGCTTTTAATTTAATTCGTTTACCAAATTGAGTTTGAGCTGCGTAATGGTCTGCACCTGAGATGGCTTGACCGATTGAGGAAGCGCCTTTAATCTCGCCGCCCTCTTCATAAATAAAATGGGTCATCTAGGCTAGTGCCTTTAATATTTTTTGATGTACGCCACCAAAACCACCGTTACTCATCACTAAGATGTGATCTTCTGGTCTGGCAACTGCCTGTATCTTTGCCACTAAAAGTTCTAAGTCATCAAAAGCCTGAGCTCGATCTCCTAAAGGCAATAAAGATTCCTTCAAATCCCAGCCTAAGGCTGACTTACCTTCTTTAGCACCATATCCAAATACTAGATCTGCTTGTTCTAAACTCGCTGGCAATTGTTGCTTCATCACTCCAAGCTTCATCGTGTTAGAACGTGGCTCTAGCACTGCTAGTAAACGTTTTCCACCAATCCGACGACGCAACCCATCGATTGTCGTAGCGATAGCCGTTGGGTGATGCGCGAAGTCATCATATACCGAGATATCCTTGACCTTACCAACTAACTCCAAACGTCTTTTGACGTTTTTGAAGGTCCCCAAAGCTTTGGCGCTCAATTCTGGAGGTATGCCAATATGTTCAGCCGCAGCAATTGCAGCAAGAGCATTCATTTGATTATGTCGTCCCGCCACATTCGACCCTTCATCCCAAGTAACCTGTGCGACAGGATGCCCTTTTTTCAGGACAACAAACCCATCTTGCGTCATGCTCTCGAAAGCCCAGGTGCTATCTCTTGATGCATTGCCAAAATACTCTACTGGTGTCCAAGCACCTTTTGCGATGACCTCTCTTAGACTGAGCTCATCACCATTCACAATCAGACGCCCCTGCTGAGGCACAGTTCTTACCAAGTGATGAAACTGCGTTTGAATCGCCGCTAAATCCGGAAAAATGTCCGCATGATCAAACTCGAGATTATTTAAAATACAAGTACTTGATCTGTAATGAACGAATTTGCTGCGCTTATCAAAAAATGCCGTGTCATACTCGTCTGCCTCAATCACAAAAATCGGTTTTGTTCCTGTTGAGTTTTCGCCAATTCTGGCAGAAACCTCAAAGTTATTTGGTACCCCACCAACTAAATAACTGGGTGAGTACCCATTCGCCTCTAGAATCCATGTCAACATTGCCGTTGTTGTGGTTTTTCCGTGTGTCCCAGCAACTGACATGACATGATGTTTTGAGAGA
This sequence comes from uncultured beta proteobacterium, assembly GCA_903867305.1. Lineage (GTDB taxonomy): Bacteria > Pseudomonadota > Gammaproteobacteria > Burkholderiales > Burkholderiaceae > Polynucleobacter. Next base: position 22,018 of record CAIPQU010000019.1, on the reverse strand, counting down.
ACTTGCTCACCTAACCACTGAGGACCTGATATATAGGGTAATCCGGCATTTAAAATGGCCTCCATCAGTGGATTACCCCTTGAAACGACATTACCGATGACAAAAAGATCTGGTTTGAGGGACAATTGGTCTTCGGCAAAACCTTCTATTAAGGAAATACCTTGAGCTTCAAGTTGCGTACTCATCGGTGGATAAACATTTGCGTCACAACCCGTGACACGGTGACCCGATTGACGAGCAATCGCAGCTATTCCTCCCATGAAGGTGCCGCAAATCCCAAGAATATGTATATGCATCCTGCAATTTTAGCGAAGGAAATCGAATGACTGAAGAATTAAATCGTAAAGAAGCCCTAAAAAAACAATTTCCTCTCCTTTTATTGCTGGGAATCATTGGTTTAGTCAGTCTACTTATCGGCTTCGGTGCATCTTATCTTCGTCATCAAGAGTCATCTACACCTCTGTCACCGGAGGTGTATCAAGCCCTACTGGAAACGCCTTGGAACGATCCGCAAGCCCAGACCATTGATACATCATCCTGGAAAAACAAGACCCTTGTAATTAACTTTTGGGGTTCTTGGTGCCCTCCTTGCGTCGAAGAAATGCCTCTGCTTGCAAAAATGAGCACCGAGTCAGATCCCTCAAAGGTCCAATTTATTGGTATTGGAATCGATTCACCAAGCAACATCCGTGAATTTTTAAGCAAAACTCCCGTTCCCTATCAAATTGTTCTTGGCGGGCTAGAAGGTAGCAATTGGGGTAAAAAGTTAGGTAACGAACAAGGTGCCCTACCCTATACGGTGATCATTAGCCCCAATGGTAGCAAAGTCTTTTCGAAATTAGGCAAATTAACTGAAGATGACGTAAATAATTCAATTTTAAAGATACTTAAGTAATTTTAAGCACAAAATCGGACTAAATAAGGCATATCCTTTTGTCTAAATTTAGCTTTTCCTGAAAATAAGGTGTTTTTCGCAGATCTCATCGGCTATACTTGTGATATTCAAATGACTCTTTCCAAGGAAATCACCGAAGATGAGCGCAGATAAACACCAAATCGCTTCAGTACTTGTTTTACAGGGCCCTAATCTCAATTTATTAGGTACCCGAGAACCAGATATCTATGGCCATGAAACACTGGATGATATTCACGCAAAACTTCTTGCTCAAGCCCAAGAAGCAAATGTAGCGCTAAGCACCTTCCAAAGTAATCATGAAGGCGAAATCATTGATCGTATTCAGGCTGCAAAAAAAGAAGGGGTGACTTTTATCATTGTTAATCCTGGAGGATATTCCCATACAAGCGTCGCAATGCGTGATGCCCTCGTTGGTGTAAGTATTCCATTTATCGAAGTTCATTTATCAAATATTCATCAAAGAGAGTCATTTCGACACCACTCATACTTTTCTGATGTCGCAGTAGGGGTCATTTGTGGTCTTGGCTCTATAGGCTATGAACTTGCGCTTCAAGCTGTAATTGCCAAATCAAAAAAATAATTTCATTCATCATTGACTGATTAAAAAGGATGTCCCCATGGATTTAAGAAAACTAAAAACACTAATTGACCTCGTCGCAGAGTCAGGTATTTCTGAATTAGAAATGTCTGAGGGGGAAGAAAAAGTTCGAATTGTCAATCATCGAGCTCCTTCAGGCGTGATGCAACAAGTTCATCTACCGCCTGCATCTTCAAATGCAATGATCCATGTGGATAGTGCCCCTGTAAATCATCCTGTAATACCACCAGCTCCTGCAGCTGAAGCAGCCGTCGGAAATATTATGAAGTCGCCGATGGTTGGTACATTCTATAGAGCCTCTAATCCTGAGGCCCCAGATTTTGTGAAGGTTGGCGATATCGTCAAAGCAGGACAAACCCTTTGCATTATTGAGGCCATGAAGCTGTTAAATGAGATTGAATCCGAATTTGATGGTGTTGTGAAACAAATCTTGGTAGACAATGGCCAAGGGGTTGAATTTGATCAGCCTCTATTTGTGATCGCTTAAGGGAATCGCATGTTCGACAAAATCCTCATCGCTAACCGCGGAGAAATCGCGCTGCGCATACAACGTGCTTGCCGAGAATTAGGTATCAAGAATGTCGTGGTCTATTCGACGATCGATAAAGACGCTAAATACGTCAAGTTAGCTGACGAGGCCGTCTGCATCGGGCCACCAGCTTCCGCACAAAGTTATCTGAATATGCCAGCGATTATTTCTGCGGCAGAAGTCACAGATGCCCAAGCGATTCATCCCGGATATGGATTTTTATCTGAAAATGCTGACTTTGCCGATCGTGTCGAAAAATCAGGCTTTGTATTTATTGGTCCAACCGCGGAGTCGATCCGTCTAATGGGCGATAAAGTTTCTGCTAAACAAGCGATGATTGCGGCTGGGGTTCCGTGTGTCCCAGGATCTGACGGAGCATTGCCTAGTAACCCAAAAGAAATCATTGCCATTGCTAAGCGGGTTGGCTATCCAGTGATTATTAAAGCTTCAGGTGGTGGTGGTGGTCGCGGGATGCGAGTCGTCCATTCAGAGGCGTATTTAATCAATGCGGTGAGTATGACGCGCGAGGAAGCTGGTCGCGCTTTTGGTAATCCAGAAGTGTATATGGAGAAGTTTCTTACCAATCCCCGCCATATCGAAATTCAAATTCTTGCTGATACGTACAAAAATGCCGTTTGGTTAGGTGAGAGAGATTGCTCAATGCAGCGTCGCCACCAAAAAGTCATTGAAGAAGCGCCAGCGCCAGGAATCGATCGTCGCTTAATCGCCAAGATTGGCGAGCGTTGTGCACTGGCTTGTCGCAAAATTGGTTACCGGGGTGCCGGTACGTTTGAATTTTTATTTGAAAATAACGAATTTTTCTTTATCGAGATGAATACTCGCGTTCAAGTCGAGCATCCAGTGACGGAATTAATCACGGGTATTGATATTGTCCAAGAGCAAATTAAAATCGCCGCAGGAGAAAAATTATCCTATCGTCAACGCGATATCGAATTTAGAGGTCATGCCATTGAGTGCAGAATTAATGCAGAAGACCCTTTCAAATTTACTCCAAGCCCAGGAAAAATTTTGGCTTGGCATACTCCGGGGGGGCCGGGTATTAGAGTTGACTCTCATGTCTATGCTGGTTATACCGTGCCAGCCAACTATGATTCGATGATCGGAAAATTGATTTCTTATGGCAAGACACGCGATCAAGCCATCCGCAGAATGCGCATCGCTCTATCGGAGATGGTGGTTGATGGCGTTAAAACCAATATTCCCCTACATCGCGAAATGATGATTGATCCACAGTTCAATCTGGGCGGCACTAGTATTCATTATCTTGAACATCGCTTAGAGGAACAAGCCGAATCTCGCAGCACTAAAGCGACTGTTGCATAGTCAGATGAGCTATCGTGAACTGAAGTTTACTGTCGATGCTCATACTGCTGAAGAGCTTGGTGATGCCCTCATTGAACTAGGGGCTCTGTCGATTAGCGTTGAGGATGCTCAAGCAGATACGCCAGAAGAAGCGCCCCTGTATGGTGAGCCTGGCATGACTCCAACACTGGAGGCTTGGAATGAATCAATTGTCCAAGCATTATTCGATGATGCACTTTGGCAAAAATATCCACAACACACGGAAGCGATTCTCGCTGAATTAATTCAAAATGGTTTAGCTGTCGATGTTTATACCGAAAATATTCTGGCAGATCAAAATTGGGTAGAGCTTACACAGTCTCAATTTGAGCCAATTTCTATTACTGAACGTATGTGGGTGGTTCCATCATGGCACTCCAAACCAGAAGGCCTTCCAAAGGGTGCTATATGCCTCGCTGTTGATCCTGGGCTTGCATTTGGCACAGGTAGTCACCCCACGACAAAACTCTGCCTACAGTGGCTAGAAAAGCTTTCTGATAATCGTCAATTATTGAACACTAGTGTTTTAGATTACGGTTGCGGCTCTGGTATTCTAGCCATCGCTGCTAAAAAACTTGGGGCTGCCAATGTCGTGGGTATCGATATCGACCCGCAAGCCATCGTGGCAGGTCAACAAAATGCCGAACAAAACTCTGTAGATGTTGCATTTACTCTTCCAGATCACTCACAAGCAGATCAAACCTTTCAAATCGTGGTTGCTAATATTTTGGCGAACCCCCTGCAAGTCTTGTCACCAGCGATCTGCTCATTTTTGAAGCTTGGCTCGCGCTTAGCTTTATCAGGAATTCTAGAGAGACAAGCCAATGATGTGATTGCTACTTATGCTCCGTGGATTAAGTTAACCGTCGCAGATCATTCTGATGGATGGGTTCTGTTAGTCGGCCAACGTTAAAGTTTCACATGCAGTTGCGTATCTATAAAATCGCCATGCTCGTTTTACTCATTTTGCTCGCTGCTGTTCAGGCGCTTTTTTTATTCCAAGCTTGGACAAAAATACCGCGGCAAGATATTTCGAAATGGCATATTGAATTCGCAAACCTTCGTCTAGACGAAGAAACTAATCCAAACCATACCTTGCAACTTCAATTAAGAGTGGATGCCCCAACAATTTTAAAAAAAGTCACGCCACCCCACATTGAGTTACTTCTGACGAATATTGGTGGTGAAACGATTGCTTTTCATGATTTCGCACCCAGCGAATGGATTCCCAACACACTCCCACTCAAAAACTCTTGGCTCACTGAGGGGGTTGCTTCACAAACAGAAATTACTGTGGCAATACCACTCGAAGTGCCTGGTGACGCTAGCGGATTTCAAGTACATATGCTTTATCACTAAAATATCAACATCTACCCCAAATATTAAAAGGAAATTATGGCTAGTCTGATCTGTGGTTCTATCGCTTTTGACACAATAATGTCTTTCGAGGGACGTTTTCAAGAACAAATTCTTCCTGACCAACTACATATTTTGAATGTGGCTTTTTTGGTGCCTCACATGCGCCGTGAATTTGGTGGATGTGCCGGCAATATCGCTTATAACCTCAAGCTACTTGAAGGTAAGCCGATGATTATGGCTACCGTTGGTGGAGATGCGGGAAGTTATTTTGACCAACTCAGCAAACACGACATCAACGCTCATTTTATTCGTGAAATTCCAGAAGCATTTACGGCGCAAGCTATGATCACGACGGATCGTGACAATAACCAAATTACGGCGTTCCATCCTGGCGCCATGTCTGAGTCGTATTTGAATAACGTTGGCACTGCAGTATTGGCTTTAAGCGAGACCACTCATCCTATTAATCTAGGCATTATTGCCCCTGATGGTCGCGAGGGAATGATTTTACATGCCCAACAATTTGTTGATTCGAAGGTGCCTTTTATTTTTGATCCAGGTCAAGGGCTGCCAATGTTTAATGGTGATGAATTAACCACTTTTATTTCGCAGGCGTCTTATATTGCTGTAAATGATTATGAAGGCGAGATGTTATCCCAAAGAACTGGGATGCCACTCACAGAAATTGCAAAACATGTAAACGCTTTGGTGGTTACAAAGGGCGCTCAAGGGGCAGAGATTTATACCGATGGTCAAATGATTCCAATTCCAGCTGTTTTTGTTGAAAATCCAATTGACCCCACTGGTTGTGGTGATGCATTCAGGGCTGGTCTTTTATACGGAATCGAAAATCATCTCGATTGGGAAACTACTGGGAAACTTGGATCATTAATGGGTGCTATCAAAATTGCTTTTGAAGGCCCCCAAAACCATCAGCCAACCATTGGCACACTTCATGAAATGTTTATCAAGTCCTTCGGACATGATTTTTGATGTGAAAAACCCACCAAGGTTTTGGCCAAGGTGGGCTAGATACCTCTGAGGCTAATACAGCTGTTGCCTTTCGGAAACCGTCTAAATTAAGGACGGCTACCGGTAGGAAAAGGCCATGCAGCAGTTGGATTTAAAGCAGTTTTGGTTGGTGCACTTGCTTGTACTGCTTTTTTAACTGCTGGTTTTGCAGCGGCCTTCTTCGCTGGCGCCTTAACTACTTTTTTTTTTGCAGCAGGCTTCTTAGCAGCAGGCTTTTTAGCAGCGGCTTTTTTAGCAGCAGGCTTTTTAGCAGCGGCTTTTTTAGCAGCAGGCTTCTTAGCAGCAGCTTTTTTAGCAGCAGGCTTCTTAGCAGCTACTTTTTTAGCAGCAGGCTTCTTTGCTACAACTTTTTTTGCTGCGGGTTTCTTAGCAGCGGGTTTCTTGGCAGTTGCCATTTTCATGCTCCTTCAGGTGAGAAGTTATACAAACTACAGTTTAAGAAGACCCAAGCGTTCCGAACCGACTCTCTGGGTAGAAAACCGGCACAAACGAGTGAGCCATTCATGTTTCTATTTCCTTCACTGCAAAATAGTCCCATGAACCTCGTAAAAAAAGCCACTCCAATTTCTTGGAACGGCTTTCTTAATTCTATTAACGTATTTTTACGCTGAGAAGTACTTAGACTTTCTAAATTAAACGTGCTCACATTTTTGAGGGAAACTTTCCCTGTCCGTTTTATCGAACTTTTTAATTGATGTGTAATCTGCCAACGTCTAATGCTCAATCTGTACATCTCCAATTTATCGGAGACAACTTCAAGTTGTTAATCCCAACTCAACGCGCCTCCAGTTTGATACTCTATCACTCTTGTTTCGAAAAAATTTCTCTCTTTTTTCAAATCAATCATTTCTGACATCCATGGAAAAGGATTCTCTTCATTTGGGAACAATGAGTCAAGTCCTATTTGCATACAACGACGATTACAAATGTATCTGAGGTAACTTTTGAACATCGGAGCATTGAGTCCTAGCACTCCACGAGGCATCGTATCCTCTGCATATTTGTACTCTAATTCGACTGCTTGAGCAAACAATTCTTTTAACTCATCTTTGAACGCAGAGGTCCATAAATGGGGGTTCTCAAGCTTAATTTGATTAATCATATCGATACCAAAATTGCAGTGTAAAGATTCATCTCTTAAGATGTATTGATACTGCTCTGCGGCACCCGTCATTTTGTTTTGACGACCCATTGCAAGGATTTGCGTAAAACCAACATAAAAGAACAATCCTTCCATGATGCAAGAAAAAACGATCAATGATTTTAATAATTTTTGATCAGCATCTGGTGTGCCAGTTTTAAAAGATGGGTCAGTTAATGTGTCAATAAATGGTAAAAGAAATTCATCTTTCGCACGAATCGATGGTACTTCGTGATACGCATTAAAGATTTCTGCTTGATCTAAACCAAGCGATTCGACAATGTATTGATACGCGTGAGTATGAATCGCTTCTTCAAATGCTTGACGTAATAAATATTGACGACACTCAGGTGCGGTAATCTGACGATAAGTACCAAGAACAATATTATTGGCGGCCAAAGAGTCTGCTGTAACAAAAAATCCAAGATTTCTTTTAATAATGCGACGCTCATCTTCAGTAAGTCCGTTAGGATCTTTCCAAGTCGCAATATCTCGTGTCATATTCACTTCTTGTGGCATCCAGTGATTGGCACAACCAGCAAGATATTTTTCCCAAGCCCATTTATATTTAAAAGGTACCAACTGATTCACATCAGTTTGACCATTAATAATTCTTTTGTCTGCAATATTGACGCGACGATTCGCATCAATGTTTTCGGCAGCTTGTATTGGGGCTATTGCCTCATTTGGCAAGGGAGTATTCGTCATCGCGGGCGAAGCTAAAGTAGCCCTTACCTCTGGTACGGGAGTAGGAACTACTTTTTTCGGTACTACAGGGGTATCATCTTCCCAATTCAACATCGCATTTCTCCATCAAATCTCTTCACACTACAAATATCTTGCTCACTGGCAAGCTTCACATTCTTCAAATCCATCATCTCCTGGGCGAAGGGTACAAACTGCACCCTCTGCATCAGCTAACGCCTGCTCATGAGCGGCAGCAGATATCGCTTGCTGTTCTGCCGTCTGATTTGATACTGAATTTAAAGTACCTTTATCTACGGTTGACTTCTCTACCTGAGTAGCTGAAGTTGTTCGTAGGTAGTAAGTGGTCTTTAAACCAAGTGTCCAAGCCAACTTATAAGTCTCATCGAGCGTTTTACCAGATGCTCCTGCCATATAAATGTTCAGTGATTGTGCTTGATCAATCCATTTTTGGCGACGTGCAGCAGCTTCAACAATCCATTTCGGCTCAACTTCGAAAGCTGTGGCATAGATATCTCGTAAATCTTGGGGAATGCGATCAATCTTTGCTAACGATCCATCAAAATACTTCAAGTCAGCAATCATGACTTCATCCCACAAACCTCTTGCCTTCAAGTCACGGACCAAATACTCGTTAACGACCGTAAACTCTCCTGACAAATTCGATTTGACGTACAGATTTTGGAACGTTGGCTCAATACATGCTGATACACCAATAATATTCGAAATCGTGGCAGTTGGTGCAATCGCAATACAGTTCGAGTTACGCATACCGTATTGCTTGATATTTTCGCGCAGTGACGTCCAATCCATTTGGCTTGAGTTATTAACCTCTAAATATCCACCGCGTTCCTCAGCCAATAAAGCAACTGAATCTTGAGGAAGAATACCGCGATCCCAGAGAGATCCTTTGTAAGTGTTATATGTTCCACGTTCTTTTGCTAATTCATTCGAAGCCTCATAGGCGTAATAACAAACTGCTTCCATGGATGAGTCAGCAAACTCTACTGCCGCTTTGCTAGCGTAAGGTATACGCAACATGTGTAAGCAATCTTGGAAGCCCATGATCCCTAAACCAACAGGACGATGTTTGACGTTCGAATTTTTTGCTTTAGCTACGGCGTAATAGTTGATATCAATGACGTTATCTAACATCCGCATCGCTGTACGGATGGTTTTTTGTAACTTGGCGTGATCCATGACCAACTGACCATTAGCATCCGTGATCATGTGCGCTGTTAAATTGACCGATCCCAGGTTACATACGGCAATCTCTTCATCATTTGTGTTTAATGTGATTTCAGTACAAAGATTGGAAGAGTGAACAACACCAATATGTTGCTGAGGGCTGCGGATATTGCAAGGGTCTTTAAAGGTAATCCATGGATGACCGGTTTCAAACAACATACCAATCATTTTGCGCCACAGTTGCGCTGCAGGGATCCGTTTAAATGGCTTGAGCTCACCAGCATCTGCTTTTTTCTCGTAAGCAATGTACGCTTGCTCAAAAGCACGGCCATACTTGTCATGTAAATCAGGTGTGCTAGATGGTGAGAATAATGTCCAATCGCCGTTTTCCATCACACGCTTCATGAACAAATCCGGAATCCAATTGGCGGTATTCATATCATGCGTTCGACGACGATCATCTCCGGTGTTTTTGCGTAACTCTAAAAACTCTTCAATATCCAAATGCCAAGTCTCTAGATAGGCACAAACTGCGCCTTTACGCTTACCACCTTGATTCACTGCAACCGCAGTATCGTTCACAACCTTCAAGAAAGGTACAACGCCTTGGGACTTGCCATTAGTCCCTTTAATATGACTTCCAAGGGCACGAACATTTGTCCAGTCATTGCCTAAACCACCAGCAAACTTAGAAAGTAGGGCATTTTCCTTCAAGGCTTCATAGATGCCATCCAAATCATCCGCAACTGTTGTCAAATAGCAACTCGATAACTGCGAACGCAAACTTGCCGAATTAAACAAGGTGGGAGTACTCGACATAAAGTCGAAAGAAGAAAGAATTTCATAAAATTCAATCGCGCGTTCAGTAGGCTGTTTTTCATCTAATGAAAGTCCCATTGCAACACGCATGAAGAAAGCCTGAGGCATCTCAATACGCTGTTCTTCCACATGTAAAAAATAGCGGTCATACAAGGTTTGCAGACCTAAATAGTTAAACTGCAAGTCGCGATCTGCATTTAAAGCACTACCCAAGCGTGCGATATCAAAGATTTCTAACAATCTTGGATCAAGTAACTCTTCTTTTACACCGCGGCGTAAAAATTTACCAAAATACTCTGGGTAAACTTTTTGCATTCCATCTTGAGGTATTTCCACACCCAAAATGTCGCGACGAATGACGTGCATCAAAATTCTTGCAGTTACTAGGCTATATGCCGGATCTTTTTCAATCAAGGTTCTCGAAGATAAGATGGCTGAGTCAAAAACTTGCTCAATAGGAACACCTTCGTAGAGGTTCTTAACCGTTTCAGTGAGAATCGTTGTTGCGACAATATTGTTACCGAGGCCTTGGCAAGCGGCTTCGACAATTTTTTGCAAATTCGCTACATCAAGGGGCTTTAATACTCCCTTATCTGTCACGTTGATTCCAGGGTGCGCGATTGCTACTTGTGTTTGACCCGTCGTTGCTTGAGTCTGCTGACGCTCTTGATTGCGTTTATCACGATATAAGACATAAGCGCGAGCCACATTATGCTCACCGCTTCTCATGAGGGCTAATTCAACTTGATCTTGGATGTCTTCAATATGAAATGTTCCACCATTGGGACGGCTTCTTAACAGGCCACGAACAACAACTTGTGTCAGTTGCTCAACCTGCTCACGAATTCTTGCAGACGCAGCTCCTTGTCCACCATTGACCGCTAAAAAGGCTTTCGTCAACGCGATAGCAATCTTTGACGGTTCAAAAGAAACGACCGTACCATTGCGACGAATAATTTTGTAGTCAGATAGCTGTACTTGGCTTGCCGCACCAACACCACCTGCCACAAATCCTGCGGATGGCGCTTGACCAGCTTGGCCAGGGTTTGTTCCCACAAAATTACCTGCAATACCAGTAAGGGCGCCTTGAGGATCTGCGTATGTCATAAATGCTCCTAATTCTTTCGTCACAATTGTGTGAATAATCTTTATTAAAACTATCTCTATTGGTTACTTCATGTACCAACTTTTGATCGTCGCTCAAATCTCTTATTTGCCCACGCCATTTGCCTCGCAAGCCAATATTTCATATCTTTTAGAGTAATAAACACGCTTGCTTTTCAAAAGAATTAGTATTCATTTTTAGCTTAAAAAACACTATATCTTGTGTTTTTATTAACTCTAGGTACTAAGTATAGGTAATTTCTAGATCTTTTGTCGATGTTTTTTTTATTATTTTTATCAGGATTTCCCTAATAGTGGACTACTTATCAAATACGCCCAAAAATGCCCAAAAATGAGGATTTGTAAATGTTGGTGCTTACTACGGGAAAAATGCTGATTTACCGAACAGAAATACCAAAAGGTAACTTTTGCTCTGGAATTTTAGCGACTTGACTGACATATTTCCAATCAAAGCTTTTTCCTGGATCAGTTTTTCGATTGGGAGAAATGTCACTATGTCCTACAAAATAATTAACGCTTAATTTCTTTTGAAGGGCATCGACGAGTTTTATCAGGGCTTGATATTGCGCCGGTTCATAAGGGATTTCCCCAGTACCTTCAAGCTCAATCCCCACCGAAAAATCATTGACCCTTTCACGCTCAAATAATTGTGAGGCCCCAGCATGCCATGCCCGATCTTGGATCGAAACAAATTGAATCAACTCGCCATGACGTTTAATAAAAAAGTGTGCCGAAACCTCTAGGTGTGCAATTTCTTGAAAATATGGGTCATCTTCTGGATTGAGTCGATTCGTAAAAAATTGCTCAACTGCATTCCCACCAAAAACTCCCTCCGGCAAACTAATATGGTGAATCACCACGGTATCAATAGCCGTATTTTCAGGTCGATCATCATAGTTCGGTGAAGGTATTTTCTTTGCAAATCCCAACCATCCCCACTCATCAAACTCATTGAGGTGGTTCATGCTACAAAAATATCGTTGATCAAATAAAAAGGATTCGTTTAAAGGTAATCGAATCTTACAAATTTGGCATGTGGCCATTTTGGTAACTTCGGTAGTGCTTGTTGACGCAGTATTTTTGGAAGCTTTTAACTTGGTTCGTTTTGGGTAAATAAACAAAAACCAATATGCGATGAAAAAAAACAACAAAAATTCAATAATTTTTAGCATGAATATGGAATTAGATTTTTTGCAAAATCACTTCAAGTACAAAGCGGCTTCCAACATAGGCTAAAAGAAGAACCGCAAAAGAGCCTAATACCCATTTTGAGGCTTGCGCTCCTCGTAAGCCAACTCGCCAATGCGCATAGAGTAATCCCCCAAACATTGACCAAGAAATTAAAGCGAAGATCGTTTTGTGATCAAGGGTTAATACTCTACCAAATAATGATTGACTAAAAAACGCCCCGGAAAATACAGTAATCGTTAATAAACAAAACCCAATGCCAATGATATTAAACAGAACTCGCTCCATTGTTAATAGAGGTGGTAACTGATCTAAGAGGCGGGAACGCTTTCCAACAACTAAGAGTTGTAACCAAGAGGTTTGATCGGATGACTTATTTGACCTTAAATTTTTATCTTGCCAGGTCATCAATATGGCCTGTAAGGCGGCTAAAAACATGATGCCGTAGGCCATGTTTGCCGTGATGAAATGTAGACGAAACCCCGGGGAGTGAACCGCCTTTGTAGAAATGATCGCCCCATCAAAAACATAGGGTAAAAAACTAAAAAGGGTCGCCATCGCCAAAACAAGAGGCAGCATTCCGTGGAGGGTAAAGAACCAACCTTCAATCCAGTACAAGGCAATTCCTACCCAAGCCATCATTGATAAGGCTTGCGCAAATCCAAAAACAAGTCCTTGAGGGGTAAAAATATCTTGATAACAGGCATAACCATGTAAGGCGAGTAAAATGAACAACAGGAGATGTGTCCAAATTTTGTGTTGCTGGCTGGTCATGGAAGACTGTCGAGGTTCTTGGTTGTCAATGTCGACAAAACCCATATTACGGTTGTGAATCACAATCGTAATCAAAGTTAGAGCGTATGCAATGCTTGGATATATTAATAACATATGCTTAGTTTAATACCCTCATGCTAGAAAATCTTACAGACCGTTTAAGTCGTGTGGTTAAAACCATCCGCGGACAGGCTCGCCTCACAGAAGAAAACACTTCTGAGATGCTTCGTGAAATACGCTTGGCTCTTTTAGAGGCCGACGTATCACTACCTGTCATTAAAGAATTATTAGCAAATATCAAACAAAAAGCCCTCGGTGAAGCAGTTATTTCTAGCTTAACACCTGGACAAGCTTTAGTGGGGATTGTTAAAGACGAATTAGTCAATATTATGAACGGTGGGGATATTCCGAATGCGGGCTCCCCTGGAAAACTCAATTTAGCCACACAACCACCTGCGGTTATTCTAATGGCAGGCTTACAAGGGGCTGGTAAAACAACCACCGTTGCCAAATTGGCAAAATGGCTAATCCGAACCCAAAAGAAAAAAGTTCTTACCGTGTCATGTGACGTCTATCGTCCCGCAGCGATCGAGCAGTTAAAGACGGTTACTTCCCAAGCTGGGGCTGACTGGTTTGAGAGTCATGCAGACCAGAAGCCCAAAGATATCGCTAATGCGGCAATCGATTGGGCAAAGCGCCATTACTACGATGTTCTGCTTGTCGATACCGCTGGTAGGCTGGGTATCGATGAAGCCATGATGGCTGAAATAGCGGAACTACACCAAGTAGTCAAACCCATTGAGACACTGTTTGTCGTGGATGCCATGCTGGGACAAGATGCCGTCAATACAGCCAAAGCGTTTCATACGGCTTTGCCATTAACGGGTGTCATTCTCACGAAACTTGATGGTGACTCTCGGGGTGGTGCAGCACTATCTGTCAGGCAAATTACTGGTGTACCGCTCAAGTTTGTGGGGGTCTCGGAAAAAATCGATGGTCTAGATCCTTTTGATGCAGAAAGAATGGCTGGTCGTATTTTAGGTATGGGAGATATTCTTTCACTAGTTGAAGAAGCCCAAAAAAATGTCGATATAAAAGAGGCTGAAAAACTCGTCGCAAAAATCAAAAAAGGTGGTTTTGATCTGTCAGATTTTAAAAGTCAAATCACTCAAATGAGAAATATGGGCGGCTTATCTAATCTCATGGATAAATTGCCGGCACAAATGGCCCAGGCTGCCGCTAAAACAGATATGAATGCGGCGGAAAAAAATATCCAAAGAATGCAAGGGATCATTGATAGCATGACACCTCTTGAACGCGCGAAACCAGAATTATTAAAAGCTAGTCGCAAACGTAGGATCGCCCAAGGTGCTGGGGTGCAAGTTCAAGAAGTCAACCGACTGCTAACGCAATTTGAACAAATGCAAACCATGATGAAGCAATTTAGTGGGGGCAAAATGGCTCGGATGATGGGGCAAATGGCGGCTAAAGGGATGGGTAAAGGCTCAGGTAAAGGTTTCTTTAAATAAGCCTCGCTCAATCACTCAGCCACTAAACCTTGTAGGGTTTGGAGAACTTGGTTGACGGGTACTTGAGTAGCGACAGATTCTGTTCTTGCCTGTACCTCAACAAAGCCTTCTTTTAAACTTCTCTCACCAACGACGACCCGATAGGGTACTCCAATTAATTCCCAATCTGCGAACATGGCGCCTGGGCGTTCACCGCGATCATCAAGCACCACCTCAATACCTGCCTTTAGCATCTGTTGAAAAAGATCATCAGCGGTAGTTTTTACGATTTCTGAGCGATCATATGACACAGGGCAAATAACCACTTGGAAAGGCGCAATAGAAGCCGGCCAAATAATTCCTTTGCCATCATGGCATTGCTCAATGGCAGCGCCTAAAAGACGTGTCACACCAATGCCATAACATCCCATCACCAATGGCTTTGCTTTGCCATGTTCGTCCAAAAAATTAGCCTTCATCGACTCTGAGTATTTGGTTCCCAACATAAATACATGACCGACCTCAATCCCCCTACAAATTTCTAGCGAGCCTTTTCCATCGGGTGATGGGTCACCTTCGATTACATTACGCAAATCGATCGCAATGGCTTTGGGTAGATCTTTTTCCCAATTTACTCCCTGGAGATGAAAGCCAGTCTCGTTGGCGCCACAGATCCAATCCGTCATATCAGCAACGGTTAAATCAGCGATCACCGTCACTTCAGAATCTACACCTACTGGTCCAATTGATCCTGGAGCAGCACCAAAGGCTTTCAATATTTCAGCTTCAGTAGCCATTCTAAAATCAGCAAGGCCTGGAACTTTTTTAACTTTAACTTCATTGAGTTCATGGTCGGCTCGCAATAGCACGGCAAAAACTTTTGCTTTGCCAGCAATCAACTCACCTTTCTCATCATAGGTATCCGCTGCAAAAGCGATTGTTTTTACGGTCTGTGTTATGGCTTGGTTCAATAGTTTTGCAACATCTTCACATTTAGTGATGCCCGGAGTGGCTACTTTGTGCATGCTCTCTTTAGGTGCTTGAGACTGCTTGATTGCACTAAACGCTTCGGCAGCTTCTAGATTAGCTGCGTAATCGGAATCCTTACAATACACAATGGCGTCTTCTCCAGTATCTGCAATGACATGAAATTCCTGGCTTCCACTTCCGCCAATGGCGCCATTATCTGCGGCAACAGCTCGATAATTTAAACCTAGGCGCGCAAAAATACGATGATAGGCATCAAACATTTTTGCATAAGACTCCCGCATACCCTCTTCATCTTTATCAAACGAATAGGCATCTTTCATAATAAATTCACGACCACGCATCACCCCAAATCGAGGTCTTCTCTCATCACGAAATTTACTCTGGATCTGATACAAATTGATTGGTAGCTGTTTATAACTTTTAATTTCATTTCTGGCGACATCTGTGACAACTTCTTCGGATGTGGGCTGAAGGACAAAATCACGATCATGGCGATCTTTGATTCTCAATAATTCAGGGCCCATTTTTTGTAAACGTCCAGACTCAGCCCATAGTTCACCAGGTTGTACAAATGGCATGAGCATTTCAATTGCCCCTGCGCGATTCATCTCTTCACGAACGATGGCTTCAACTTTGCGTATCACTCGCAAACCAATCGGCATGTAGTTATAGATACCTGCGCCGATTTTGCGAATCATCCCAGCGCGCATCATTAGTTGATGCGATACGATTTCTGCATCTGCAGGGGCCTCTTTTAAGGTCAATATGAATGTTTGAGTGGCTTTCATGAGTTCTTTATAGATATAATCAATTCATTGATTTTAAAGGATTCGAAAAGTTATCATGCTCGATAAGGAAGGTTACAGGCCTAATGTCGGGATAATTCTTCTAAATCAGCGTAACGAAGTATTCTGGGGCAAGCGTATTGGCCAACATTCGTGGCAGTTCCCACAAGGTGGGATTCAACATGGTGAGAACCCCAAAGAGGCGATGTTTCGTGAGCTGCAAGAAGAGGTAGGATTATTGCCCGAGCACGTCCAATTGATTGGACGAACCAAAGATTGGATACGTTATGACGTACCAGAGGAGTTTTTACGCAGAAATCCAGCCCAAAAACCAAAACGTATTAGCTATAAAGGCCAAAAGCAAATTTGGTTTTTACTCCGAATGGTAGGGCGTGATACTGATATTTCTCTTAGAGCATCAGATCACCCTGAGTTTGATGCTTGGCGTTGGAATCACTATTGGATTCCGCTCGATGCTGTTATTGAATTTAAAAGAGATGTTTACTCAAAGGCTCTTTGCGAACTAGCTAGGTATTTAAGCCGAAAAACGCATTTAATGTCTTTACCCTGGAACTCGACTTTAGAGGAATATCATCTAGTGGTCAATTCGCCCCCTACCGATGCGCCTGTTGTATCTCATAAATAAAGAAACTGATGCTAACCACTTTTGTTCGAGTTACCTTTCTCGTCTTTACATGTCTATGTATTCAAAATAGCTATTCGGAGTCACGTTTTTTTCAAGGCGTATTTGAAGAAGATTCAAAACGCGAGGTTTCTAGTACAAAAGTTGATGCCCCAAAAAATATCCCTCAAAATAAGGATTT
Source organism: uncultured beta proteobacterium (assembly GCA_903867305.1). Classification (GTDB taxonomy): domain Bacteria; phylum Pseudomonadota; class Gammaproteobacteria; order Burkholderiales; family Burkholderiaceae; genus Polynucleobacter. The sequence continues at coordinate 5,175 of CAIPQU010000019.1, read as the reverse complement.
AATGGCTTTTTCACCATCGGGAAATAGCCAAACTTTGGAATTTTTTTTAGATAAGAAAAGTATTACTTTCGAACAAGATGTTGTTCGCTATATTGTGGTGGTCCGAAGTCGTGAGGGTGCCGTACAAACCTTATTTTCAGGGGTGGATTGTTATAACTATTCAAAAATTACCTATGCATCTCTTCAAGATGGCGTTTGGCAATCATACAATCCAGAGTGGAAGCCGATCCCCAATGTCGGCTATAACAACTATCAAGCATACTTAGCTCGCAAGGCGTTCTGTGCTGGGTTATCTGCGAACAGCAATCTATCTGACATTCTGTTTCGCTTAACAGACGATAACGTACGATAAGTTGTATCCCGTTTCGCTAAACGATGGCTGTAGCGATCAGTTGAGTGCCGATCATTTCTCCTCTGGCTAAACGCAGGAGAACATCCGTCTCATGGCCAGAAGCAATAATGGTATGGGATTGGTGACGCGCTACCATCTTCGCCGCCAATATTTTGGTTAGCATACCGCCTTTACCTAAAGAACTTCCCGCGCCACCAGCAATGATCTCCAATTCCGGCTCCCCTGCTTTCGCTTCTTTAATTAAAGATGCACTGGGGTTTTTACGTGGGTCTTCGGTATATACGCCATCTTGATCGGTCAAAATAATTAATACATCAGCCCCAATCAGATTAGCCACAAGTGCGGCTAAGGTATCGTTATCGCCAAACTTGATTTCATCAGTTACCACTGTGTCATTTTCATTGATGATGGGCACAACACCCAGCTTTAATAAATTATCTAGGGTTGCCTTAGCATTGTCATAACGCTCTTGATTCGCCAAGTCTGCATTCGTTAATAAAACCTGGGCAGTATGAATCCCATACTGAAAAAAAGCCGTTTCATAAACCTGCACCAAGCCCATTTGCCCAACCGCTGCGGCAGCCTGTAAATCATGAATATCTTCAGGACGATCTTTCCAACCTAAACGCTGCATTCCTTCTGCAATCGCTCCTGAACTGACCATCAGAATTTCTTTACCTGATTCACGGATCTTAGCAACCTGGCTCGCCCATCGATTGATGGCATCTTTATCCAAGCCCTCTCCATGATTGGTGACGAGCGTGGATCCAACTTTTATCACAATTCGTTGAGCATCTTTACAAACTGAAACTGTCATGTTGGCTATTTTCCTTTTTGATTTTCTTCTTTAAATCGAACATCGGCGTCATACTCTTCCTGAGCATCCACTTTGGCTTTTTGTTCATCTAAATATTTTTGAATAGCAAAACAAAGAGCCTTACAACCTTCACCAGTGAGCCCAGAAATTTCAAATATAGGCCCCTTCCACTTATAAGCTTTTATAAAATTCTTAATTTTTTTTGCGCGCTCTGCTTCGGGAAGCATATCCACTTTATTCAAAACTAACCAACGCGGCTTTTCGTATAAAGCTGGATCATATTTCAGAAGCTCTTGGACGATTCCTTTGGCTTGTAATGCAATATCAATATCTTCATCAAATGGTGCCAAGTCAACTAAATGAAGAATAATGCCGGTACGTTGCAAATGTCTCAGAAAGCGATGTCCTAGTCCTGCACCCTCAGCAGCGCCTTCAATTAACCCAGGAATATCTGCAATCACAAAACTTTTTTCTGGTCCGACCCTCACCACACCTAAATTAGGGTGAAGGGTTGTAAAAGGATAATCCGCTATTTTGGGTCTTGCATTAGAGACTGCAGTAATGAACGTTGACTTTCCTGCATTGGGTAAACCGAGTAACCCAACATCGGCGAGTACCTTTAACTCTAGTTTTAATTTGCGACGCTCGCCAGGCTTACCACTTGTTTTTTGGCGCGGTGCACGGTTGGTACTACTCTTGAAATGAATATTGCCCCAACCTCCTTCGCCACCCTTAACTAAAAGTAGCTTTTCGCCATGCATCGTTAAATCCGCAATGCGTTCACCGGTTTCCATATCATCAATAATGGTTCCAACAGGAAAACGCAACTCGATATCTTCGCCACCACGACCGTAGCAATCTGCACCTCGGCCTGCCTCACCATTTTTTGCTAAGTGTGTCTTGGCATACCGATAATCAATCAGGGTATTGATATTTCTATCTGCAACAGCCCAAACTGAGCCTCCACGACCGCCATCGCCGCCATCAGGCCCACCAAATTCAATAAATTTTTCGCGACGCATCGATGCACTCCCAGCACCGCCGTCTCCAGCGATTACTTCGATTCGAGCTTCGTCAATAAATTTCATTTATTTTCCAATAAAAAAGGCCTCGCTAAGCGGCGAGGCCTTGATCTGAATGGTATCAATCAGTCAGGCGATATTACGCTTGCGGTAAAACTGAAACAACTGATTTCTTTAAAATACCTTTGATAGTGAACTCAACATGTCCATCCACTAAAGCGTACAAAGTGTGGTCCTTGCCAATCCCTACATTAGTACCAGCGTGTACACGTGTGCCACGTTGACGAATAATGATTCCGCCAGCGTTGATAGCCTGTCCGCCATACACTTTTACACCTAATCGTTTTGATTCTGAATCACGGCCGTTTCTTGTTGAACCGCCGCCTTTTTTCTGTGCCATAAGATACTCCTGTTATGCCTTTAATTAAGCAACAATATTGTTAATCAAAATTTCTGTGAAATTTTGGCGATGCCCTTGACGCTTTTGATAATGCTTACGTCTGCGCATTTTAAAAATCTTCACTTTGTCGTGACGACCCTGGGCGATAACAGTGGCTGTTACGGAAGCACCAACTACCAAAGGCTCACCAAATTTCAATGAGTCACCAGCCCCAATGGCTAGCACTTGGTCGATAGTGATTTCGCTACCAATGTCCGCAGGTATCTGTTCTATTTTCAATTTTTCACCAGAAGCAACTTTGTATTGCTTGCCACCAGTTTTTATGACCGCGTACATATAAAATCCTCTCGAAAGGGTTAATTCCCGAATAAATTGGGAAGCCTTAGAGTATAACCTGAGCTTGTATTGGTGTCAAAGCCTTGTTGAATATAGCCATCCTTTAATCGCAACTGACAGAGGCAAATTGGCTTAAAATAGTGAGTAACAGCCACCAAAATAACCTAAGTTATTATTTTTAAAGAACTTATTGTAAATGAACATCACCAGCTCCCCGCCAAAGCAAGTTATCAATTTGCCTGCGATCCTTGAACCAATACGTTTGGATATGCAAGAGTTAGATCATGTCATTAAGCTTAAACTCTCTTCAGATGTAGCCTTAATTAATCAAATTTCTCAATATTTGATTGAGGCTGGTGGTAAACGAATACGTCCAGCTCTCTTATTTCTCATTTCGCAGGCTTTAAGCGATGGTAAGACGGTTGCTTTTCGCCATGAAATAGCCGCGGTTCTAGAGTTTATTCATACCGCCACCTTATTGCATGATGATGTTGTCGATGAATCGAACCTTAGACGTGGGCGTAAAACAGCAAATGCGGTTTTTGGTAACGCTGCCAGTGTTTTAGTTGGAGACTTTCTCTATTCAAGGGCCTTCCAAATGATGGTGGTTCCTGGAGAGCTCAAAATTATGGAGATTTTGTCCAGTGCAACGAATGTGATTGCTGAGGGGGAGGTCTTACAGTTACTCAACCTCAATGACCCACTTGTCAATGAAGACAAATATTTCAAAGTTATTTTGTATAAAACCGCTAAATTATTTGAAGCCTCCGCTGAACTGGGGGCTGTCCTAGCCAAAGCAAGTCCTGCACATACCAAAGCAGCTGCTGAATTTGGGCAACATATCGGTGTGATTTTTCAACTGATTGACGACTGGTTAGATTACGCTGCCTCTGCGGTCGTCATGGGGAAAAATACTGGGGATGATTTGCGCGAGGGAAAACCAACCTTACCTCTCATCTATCTTCTCAATCATGGTACTGATCGCCAAAAAGAAATGGCTGCGCGTGCAATTGAGCAAATTGAAGATTGTGATGATGATTTTTATCATGCTGTGCTTCAAGAAGTAAATGCAAGTGGCGCTTTAGATTACACCATCAGCTTAGCTGAGGATGTTGCCGTAAAAGCACGTTCTTGCTTAGCTCAGTTTCCAGACAATCCTAGCACTCAGTCACTCTATCAACTTTGTGACTATTCGCTTTCACGATCTTTCTAATGGGATACTCTCTTTAGAATCATTTGAACATCTTGGGTGTTGTTCCTTGTAATGACTTGATAAGACTTGTCATTGATAAATAATAAAGATCCTTGATCCGTAATTCTGGCCATGACTGCATAAGTATGATTTTCAATGATCTGATGTGGGTCATAGCTAATCTCGAACGTAATAGGGACTTGCCCTATCGGTGATATGGTTTTTTGATGAATCAATTTATAGGGGGCATCAGCCAACGAAACATCGGCCAAGATGATTTCTAATTTAGTACTTGGGCTTAGGGCTACTCTTTCAAGATAACTTACTGTTCCTTTAACTACATGCGTTGATGAATTCGTAGATAAACACCCAACGAGTAAATGCATCACAAAAAGTCCATAAGAAATTTTTGTGATGGCACTCATAGCCCTACCTGAGCAATCACTGGCTCACTGGGTTGCGACATAAAATGCGGTGACATAATTTGAATACCTGCCGCATTAAATTCATCTTGAATTTTTTGATGTAAGTCAGACAGTGTTTTTACCTGTACAGCTGGATGTAAGGTATGAAAAAATAATTGATACTCAACATAAAAATCACTCAATGCCCTCTGATAAACAAATGGCTGCGGAGCCTTTTCAATCTGCTCCACTGCATTCGCAGCGCTAAGGAGCATGGCATGTACTTGTCGCCAAGGTGCGTCATAGCCGATGGTCACTGTTGTAGAAATCAACGTTCCAGTAGCATCATTCAGGCGGGTAAAGTTTTCTATTGAATTTGAAATAATGACGGAATTAGGGATGGTGGTCTCTATCTTATTTTGCGTTTGTATTTTGGTGGCAAGCCCACCGATCTCGGTCACGACGCCTTTAACACCATTGATTTGTACAAAATCCCCCACACGCAGTGCTCTTGAACGAATGCTCGCGCATTCCCCTTCTTGAAGCCGAAGGCTTAAGAGGCGGGTCTAGCGAGCGACTTTAGTATTGGGTTTTATTCCTTGGTTTTGGACGTATTCTTTAATTTTCTCTAGCGGAGCGCCGCCGCAACTGG
>CAIPQU010000018.1 GCA_903867305.1 uncultured beta proteobacterium | reverse complement strand
TCGAAGAGCAACATGCTTAGTCGCCCTCCCTGTGACGCGCTTACGCCATAGCTCAAAAGAGCCTCGCTTGAGTTGATGGCGCATTAATAGGATCACTTGTGACTCGGATAAGCCAAACAATTTCTCGATTGCATCAAATGGCGTGCGGTCTTCCCAAGCCATTTCAATCAGGCGGGATATATCAGATTCAGAAAGTGTTTTTGGAGAGAATTTTGGCACCATGCAAGTTTATGACTTATTTACTAAACTTGTATTGCACATTAATATTTCAAAAAAATTATATGATTGGAAAAATACGCCGAAAGCTAATAACACTTGGGCCATCTCCATGCCCAAAAGAGCTTGAGATTGCGTGCCCTATTTGCGATCGCCTCATTCCAGAATCTCAAAAAGATGCTCATCACCTTATACCTAAATCTAAGGGTGGAAAAACTACCGAGTACCTACACCGCATCTGCCATCGCCAGATTCATGCACTATTTACAGAAACTGAATTGGCTGTGAAATTAAATACGGCCTTAGCCCTTCAAGAACATCCTGAAATGCAACGATTTATTCATTGGGTTAAATCTAAGCCTAATCACTTTTACGAAAAATCGTGCAAAAGTTCTCGCTTAAAAGAGAATTGAGCCTTACTTAAGGGGGCCCACCAGGAGTTGAACCTGGGATAAAAGGATTCCGGTTTGTGAGACTTTCACCACTCCTTGAGCTATGTCTTCACCACAATTCATGAGTATCTAGGTGGGGATAAATTTTTAACATTGCTTTACGCCCCTGGGTTGCTCTCTTTTCCCAGCCGGGACCTCTAGACAGCGCATCCCTCCAAGCATCTTTAACCAATTCCGCACTGCCGGTACCCAGTAGCACCTGAATAATTGATGCGGCCTGACCCAAGTCTTTGTTTGCTTTTACTCGCTCCGAAACCGGACGCTCCCCATAAACAATGAGCTTATGAATTGCGTATCTCTGAGGGGCTGGAATGTTCACAATACACGCCCCACCTTTTGACAGCAAGACTGCTTGAGTAGTCTCAATTAATGAATACTCCATAAATTTAAGACACTCTAAAGCCAATCCTAAGTCGGGCACAATAACTGTTTTCCCATCACGCGTTTCGGAGGTAACAAAGTCCAAACGTAGTTCGGGATCTTTTGGATTTCTATATTGGGCGCCAGTTTTCCCAGAAAACTCAGCAATTGGCAATAGCCCCATCTCCAGCGATGTCAAAGCATCATGTACGGATAGTTTTAAGTTTGCCCCTAAAGCCACAGATACATTCCTGCCGGCATGCGCGAAATCGACATCCATTGTTTTATTAGAAGATGTCCACTGCACCCCCAACATATTTCCCATTGCTAAAAATGCATGGGTTCCAATCAATATTCCACCAGCCCTAAAAAATCCATACTGCCCTAAACGATTAATCACACGAAAATGCTTAGTTAAGGTAGTCATGCAACCCAAGGCAATTGCCGCTTTAGTTTGTGCTTGAATTATTTCAGCACCCGACTCTGCCTTACTAACCTTCGCCTTCTCTATTAGCCGCTTTACCCTCTCATCCTCTGGGCCAACATATGCCATACGCTGAGTGCCATCCATATCTCGAAAGTTGTAGTAGATATAGGGATTGCCTCTTTTAATGAGTCGCTGAAAGGATCCAGGAAGCGCACTCAATTCACCAATATTCTGAGTCTGCAATTGATCCTGCAGCTCTGCATAAGCTGTTTGAGCTCCAAGCGAAAGATCTTTATAAAGTTTCATTTGGGGTATGTTACTAGACAACTAATTATTTGTCTAGTAACAAGATTTAGCTATTAAAAACAGGGTTTAAAGTGACTAAGGGGCATAGAAAGAAAAACGACTTAGGAATTTCTCCCTAAGTCGTTGATTTCATTGGTGGGCCTACCAGGACTTGAACCTGGGACCAAAGGATTATTGGTTCATTTAATCACTGCCGATGAAACTAGCTGTTTAATCATGCGACGGTAGTATGGACGAATAGGACCTGGAACTTGGCTCATGACCACCACGGCTAACTGCTCTTTAGGATCAATCCAAAAGAAAGTGCCAGCTGCACCAGCCCACATATATTCACCAGGCGATCCATCAACAGATGCCAAGCCTTGCCCCTGACGAACCATAAAACCAAGACCAAAGGTGTAGCCATCTACCCCCATCAGCAATTGACCGGGAGATAGTGGCACAGTTGTTCGGCTACCCAACATATCTGATGCCATCAAATTCACTGTCATTGGCGACAAAATTCTTTGGCCATTGAGCTCACCACCATTAAGCATCATGCTGGCAAAGTTGAGATAGTCGCCAGCGGTACCCGCTGCACCAGCACCACCAGAGTCATTATTTGGCTTAATGGTCACATCAAGCAATTTAATGGGTGCTTTATTGAAAGGGTCTGTTGCAAATGGCTCTGCAATCCGTGATTTTTTATCCATTGAGACTGAGAAGGCAGTGTCTTTCATTTGCAAAGGTGCAAACACACGTTCTTGTAAAAAATCGCCCAAACGCTTTCCAGAAACAATTTCCACTACGCGACCCAGAAGATCCACTGACATCCCGTATTCCCAGTTAGCGCCTGGCTGGGTACTGAGTGGCGCCTTAGCAATACCAGCAATCATCTCTTGTGGTGTAACGCGACGTTGATCGTAGTCAGTACCGCCTGCTACATACAACCCAGCATCGGTATACGCTTTTTTAATATTTGGATTTGAGGTAATTTCAGGATAACCAATACCGGAGGTATGACGCAATAGGTCCTGCACAGTAATTGGCTTGGCAGCAGGAACCAAGGAGTACTCCATATTGCCATTACTATCCTTTGTTCCAACACTTACTTGCATATTGGCAAACTCAGGCATGAACTTAGAAATTGGGTCAGCCAACTGCATCTTGCCTTCCTCCACCAAGATCATAGCGGCAACTGAAGCAAGCGGCTTAGTCATTGAATAAATTCGGAAAATTGAATCCTTACTCATTGCCTTATTAGCGCTTTTATCTTGATAGCCCACAACCTCGGAGTAAACCAACTTCCCCTTGCGATTGATCATCACGACAGCGCCTGGAATATTGCCCTTATCCACCTCAGCCTGCAAAGAGGCCTTCACATTCTTCAATCTTGCGGATGACATTCCAACATCCTCAGGCTTTGCTGTTGGAATGTTTTGTGCAATCGCTAAGCTGCTGATGAAAAAGCTTGCTACAAGTAACTTATTAATTAGATTTTTTTGATATCGCATACTGGTCTCCTTGTTTTATTAATTTCAAACAAGAATAGCATGTAGTATTTTCAACACCAGCATAAATTTAGTGCAGCGCACAAAAATATCTGGCTACCAATTCAATAGATAAGCTAGTACTAACCCCAAACTCTGCAAGGTGCGCTATCGTGACAACGCAGAGAAAAAATATAAGGATGTTTCAGATAAAGGAAACATTCAATTAAATTAAAACTAAAAAGGAGATTTAATGAAGATCAATATTTATGCGGGACGTTTATTCATATTCATGGCGAGCACATTTATTACATATTCCGCATTTTCCCAAAGCTACCCAATCACACCTCTTTCAGATTCGGCTCTAAAAGCACCTCTCATCATTAATAAGCAGGGAAGTTTCTTTGTTGGGGGTCAAGACGTCAAATCCGACACCCTATCAACCATGCCAGCCTTTGGCTCTAAAGGTACGATCACTTTAGATCAGATGTATGTGGCTTATCAAATTCCTGTTAAAGCCAAGTCGACCTCCGTCGTCCTAATACATGGTTGTTGCCTAACGGGCAAGACCTGGGAATCAACTCCAGATAATCGCATGGGATGGAACGAATACTTCGTCCGGAGGGGCTTTCCAACTTATGTCATTGATCAAGTTGGACGTGGCCGCTCTGCAGTCAATGCGGCCTCTCAAATAAATGCGGTTAAAACCAATCAAGTTCCGCCTGAAAAATTACCGACTGTAATTGCCGCTAGCCATGAGGGCGCCTGGCAAATCTTTCGCTTTGGCGCTGAATATCCAAAGACGTTTGAGAACCAAAGATTTCCAATTGCCGCACAACAGGGCCTTTGGCAACAGATGGTGGCCGACTGGTACTATGGACTAGAAGAGCCTAACGCTACGCCAATAGCATTGTCAACGCTATCAAAAGAGCTCAAAAAAACCGTATTAATCAGTCATTCACAATCTGGCATTTTTCCATTTAATTCCGCAAAAATTAGTAACGATGGTATTGCCGGAATTATTTCAATTGAGCCGGCAGCATGCCCATCAGCGGATTCTGATTTAACGCCTTACTTAAGAATACCTTCGCTGATCATGTTTGGAGATTTTGTTGAACTATCAACTAGATGGGCTCCACGACTAAAAGCTTGCAGAGAATTTGTTGCTAAAGTCAATGCGCAAGGCGGCAAAGCTGAAATACTCGTTCTGCCCGAAATTGGCATAAAAGGAAATACGCATATGTTGATGCAAGATAACAATTCAATTGAGCTGGCAGCGTTACTGAGTACTTGGATTGAAAAACGTCTATCAATTAAATAATTTTCTCCCACACCATTCCCAAAAGGAATTCAAGTATTTAGAAATACATCATAGGTATAACTTAAAGTAACCATAAAAAATACCAACCCGAAGGTTGGTATTTTTATTTCTGGTGGGCCCACCAGGACTTGAACCTGGGACCAAAGGATTATGAGAGCAGAAGCCCAAGGTAGACCCTTATAAACAGGGGGTCTGCGGGTGGTCAGTGTCGGCGTGTAAGTAAATGTGTAAGCAAATTCGTGGATTTAATAGAAGCGATCCCTCGGTCTTTGGTTTTCGAAACCAAAGGAATTTTGGAACAACCGTTTAGCACTTCGTTGCTCCATATAGTTTTTGTTTGAAATTGGTAGGCGTTACTTTAAGTAACGCTCAAAAGACAAAACCCCCACTATTGCTGATAAGGGTTTGATTTTTTAGTGGTACACCAGAATACAAACTCAAAGATAAAAGAATGATTAGCGAAGAAATCTGCTGACTAATTCACTACCATTTTCGACTCTTTAACTAAAATTGCCGCTGACTCCATTTCCGTTTTTACCATCTGATCAAATTTCTGAGGACTCATCAATATAGGTTCAGCGCCGAGTTTGTTCAATTGCGAAACTATTTGTGGCTCTTTCATGATCTTGATAATGCCTTGATTCATTTGATCAATGATTTTTCTTGGAGTCTTTGACGGTGCAAAAATACCTACCCAAAATGTATAAGAAGAGTTTGGCACGCCCGCCTCAATAGTAGTTGGTACATTTGGAAGCACGGGAGACCTCTTATCGGTGCCAACTGCCAATGTCTGTAACTTACCATCCTTAATTAAGGGTAGTGCAGAGACAATAGGAGAGAAAAACCAGTCTACCCTACCCGCAATAGTATCTGTAATAGCATCAGGTGTTCCTTTATAGGGAATATGATTTGCATTTATTTTGGCAGCCATTTTAAATTTCTCCGCATTCATATGTGTAGCAGAACCATTGCCTGCAGAGGCATAGTTTTTAGTTCCAGGAGCAGCCTGGGCTTTAGCAATCAAATCTTTTACTGATGCATAACCAGCATCTGGAGAAGTCACCATTACATTGGGCAACTCTACCAAGGAAGTAACCCCAGAAAAATCTTTTAATGTATCGTAAGGAAGGCTGCTATACAGCGATGGATTAACTACATGGCCTGATGAAGTGATCAAAAACGTATAGCCGTTTGGCTCCGCTTTAGCAACGATAGCAGCGCCAATGGTTCCGCCGGCGCCAGGCTTATTCTCGACAAATATTGATGTCTCAAGCGCATCACCCAATCTATTGGCGATCATTCGCGCAATAACATCTGTCCCACTTCCAGGTGTAAAGGGAACGATAAATCTAATAGTTTGTGCTTTTGGCCACGCAGTCTGGGAATAAGCTGAGCTAGAGCCAAATATTGAAAGTACAAAAAAAAGAGTGAGGAAATTTATCAAATTTTTGTGACTACTTTGTCTTTTTTTCATAATTTATATTTTTTTATATTGAAATTAATTAGGAGGATTCAGGGGGATGCCATCACCAATACCACTTTAGCCACTTGATTGCTGAGATTTTTTAACTGTCTTTTTTCGCCAATCAAAAAAACGCAGGAATCATGGGGGCCTAAAACAGCTTTCGATTGTGTGCCATCAACTGACTCACAATAAACAGTTACTTCGCCTTCGAGAACAAGGTATATTTTTTCCACATCTGATCCATCCATACCTGTTTGACCGCCTGGCTCTAATACACTCATCCCCATCCACATTTGATGACAAGGGCTAGCTTCTTTACCTTGCATACGAAAACACGTCATATGGTCATGGCTCGGAGCTTGATATGTTTTAGCCTGATTAATCCGTGTAATGTGCATCATTTTCCTATGCAAGTATCAACAGCTAAAACTTAAAAACCACTCTTTTTTGTACGCCACCTAAAACCAGCTTATAAGCTTCAAGGGCATTGTCAAGATCAAACACTTTATCGCTCTCAAATGGTTTTAATTTACCAGATTCAAATCCTGGCCGTAATATATTGAGAAGCTTGGTGGATTCAATGCAATCTAATGCTAGAGTATCAATACCAACAAAAGTATGCATGCCACGGTAAAAGGTAAAGATATCAAATGGGATTGCTCGATCCTGTGTTGCAATAAATATCTGCGTACCACCCTTGGCTAGTGATTTATTAGCAGCTTCAAAATAAGCGCTACCCACAGTGTTGTAAATAATATCCGCCCCTTTTCCATTGCTAAGTTGCAAAATCTTTTCAGCTATCTCATTAGGCGCCAATTCTTTTGCATTAACTACATCTACTGGAGCGTATGAAAAAGTTTCATATCTCTCTGTTCGCTGAACAGCAATTACTTGCGCCCCATTCATTGCGGCAACTTGCACTGCTGCTTGCCCAACCTTACCGTTAGCGCCCATCACTGCAACGGTTTGCCCTGGCATCGGCAAACCACTTCGACGAAAACCTTCATAGGCAGTAACAAAAGGCACCCCTACTGAGCCAGCCTCTTCAAAATTTAAGTTTCTTGGCTTTTCATGTAGGGCTGATACAGGCAAAACCAGCCATCCAGCGTGAGAACCATCGCGCGTGATGCCAACGTCACCGCCTGAGCCCCAAATCTCTTTTCCCAACCAATCAGAGGGTCCATCAACTACAACACCTGAAAAATCCCGTCCTGGAATGCGGGGGAAAATTGCCTTTGGCATGATTCCAAGTGCAGCCTTAACATCGCTCGGATTTACGCCTGCGCTATATACGCGCACTAAAGCCTCTTCTCTCTTCAATATGGGAGGTTGCTGAACCTCAATGGATGGCGCTAATTCATCAATAGAAGCTACTTTGCTATTAAAGCGCATAGCACGCAAATTTTGTTTACTAATTGTCATGATGTTTTCTTACTTGTATCAAAGTCTATAAAACTAAAGGTGTCGACCACCGTCAACTACAATCCGTGTTCCCGTTGAAAAGCGTAATCGTGTTGCACAAGCCTCAATTGCAGCGGCTACGTCATCAGGAGTACCGATACGCTTTAATGGGGTTGTTGCAGCAGTTTTGTCATTGAAGTCACCACCACGACCTGGCACAAAAGTAGATTCCACCACACCGGGAGATACGCATAAGACACGTATCTCAGGCGCTAGAACTTTTGCCAAAGACTCACTCACAATATCAAGGCTAGCTTTTGCAGCCACATATGCAAGATTGCTACCAACACCAGTAAATCCAGCGATTGAAGAAACATTCACAATTAATCCATCGCCACTAGCCTTAAGTAAACATTGAAATGCTCTCATTGAAGCAAAAACTCCACGAAAGTTGGCTTTCAAAATCTCATCAATTAGTTCATCTGTTAATTCATCTAAATTCGCAGCTGGCACGGGTTTTGTAAAGCCTGCAGAGTTCACTAAGATATCGCATCGACCTAAACGACCCTCTACCTCTTTTGCAGCGGCAACTAAACTTGCAGAATCCGTAATTGAGGCGTTCAAACAAAAGTGTTTTCCGGAGGGTAATTGACTAATCTGCTCAACACCTTTTTCAAGAGCGCTACGTCCGATCAATACACAGCTTGCGCCTAATTTAGCCAATCGCTTCGCCGCGGCAAATCCAATGGCCCCATTGCCCCCAATAATTACTGCAACTTTGCCAGTTAATTCATCTACTGATTGAAACGAACTCATAAAGCTCCTATGGAATAGGTGGGACTGGAAAAACCATTTCACCAGCTTGCAACACAAAAGAATGATTAAGCTTACAAACACCTGTGGTCTGATCAGTAAGATATTCCCCTACTAACTGCCTAGACACACCAAATACCGGGTCGCTTTCAAGATTTGTATCGGTTGAATCAAAAACCTGTGTAATTAAAACCTTATAACCCGGCTTAGAAATCATAAAATGAATATGTGCTGGTCGGTTCGGATGTCGCTTCTGTGCCCGCAATAATTCACCGCAAGGGCCATTAGTTGGAACAGGGTAGCCAGCTGGACGAATAGTTCTAAAGAAAAATTCTCCATTTTCATTCGTTTCAAACCTGCCACGTAAATTCATATCCTCTTGATGCTCATCTTGATTCTCATAGAAACCTACTGGCGATGAGTGCCACACATCAACAACTGCAGAAGCTATGGGCTTTTTGGACTCGTCTAGAATGCGTCCGCGAACTTCCATTAGCTGACCATCCAAGTTAGTCCTAGAAACATTATCGCCCCAAGCACATAAGGGGGCATTTTTACGCCAAAAAGGTCCAAGCAAAGCAGCATACGACCCACCAGCTAAATCTAAATTATTAATGGTAGATACCAGTGAAGAAACGCCCAAAATATCAGCAGCAAGAACTACTTCATTTGTATTTTTTCCTGTAGCCTGACCTATGCCAACGATAAATTGAAGAGCCTTTTCAAACTCCAATTCAGTGAGTTGGTTTTCCAATACAAACTCATGTAAATGTTTGGTGAGCGATATCACTAAAGTCTTTAGTCGCTGATCCTCAGTGCCTTGCATCGCTGCAATAGTGATATCCAAAATAGATTTCGGACTTGTGATGAGTGTCATATTTAAACCTTAGCCAGTCTCATGCCACCTTAGGATAAGGAGGCAGTTAATCTAGTATGGTAACGCCAAATAATGCGAAGTTCTTTTAAATGCACCAAACGAGTAGTTAGCTACTTTCTAGGCTACATCATATTATTACGCACTTAGATGAGGCTATTGAGCCCGCTTAGGGAAAAACAAAACCCCCACCATTGCTGATGAGGGTTTGCTTTTCTGGTGGGCCCACCAGGACTTGAACCTGGGACCAAAGGATTCCGGTTTGTGTAGCTTTCACTACTCCCTGGACTATGCCTTCATCATATTCAAACTTAACGTCTGAACTTAGATGGGTGCCGTCTAGTCTCTACACGTTCAAAGTAATTTCTTACTAAGCTTCGCTCGGCGTTAGCTTGGATATTTCTACCTTTAGCTTTCTCCGAATTTGACACCATCCCTTATGCAGTTTCCACGCATAAGGCACAACTTTCGCTATGAGAGCAGACATCCAAAGAAAACCATTAAGATTTCAAGAGGTTACGTCTCATAAATATCGGTGTGTGAGCTTTTGTGTGACTAGATTATCAAGATCACAATAAACGCTAGCTCACTCTTTGGTTTTCCAAACCATCGG
>CAIPQU010000017.1 GCA_903867305.1 uncultured beta proteobacterium | reverse complement strand
GGTGTTTGAGGAAGTGAATGAAGCTTATACAACCCAAACTTGTTCGTGTTGCGGAAGTATCAACAGCAACAGTCCGAAAGGTAGAGCGGGTTTGCGAATAAGAGAATGGATTTGTTCAGATTGTGGTTCGGTCAATGACCGCGACCTCAATGCGGCAAGAAATATTCTCGCGCTCGGACATGAGCGTCTAGCAGTAGGAATCCCCGTCCTTTAGGGCGGGGAGGATTTCAATAAGTCAGCATTTTCTTGACTATATGTTGCGGTATATTTTTTGAACTCCGCAACAGATTCTATTACTGGCTCAATACCTAATTGTTCAAAGGCCCCAGTCTTTGATAATTGCCTTACTGCGTCATTAGCCGCTTTATTCAGAGTCTGAACTCGATCTTCGGGAGTACCTTTTGGCGCCCATATTCCATACCAAGATTCCGTTACAAAGGATGGGTAACCGCTCTCTAAAGCTGTAGGTACATTTGGCATGACTGAACTTCTTTTGGCAGAAGTAACAATGATTGGCTTTACCTTGCCGCTCTTTGCTAAGGATTGCAAAGAGATAATGGAATCTATCAAGATTTGCGTATGACCACCAGCCACATCCGCCAACGCTGGCGCAGTTCCTTTATAAACCGCTGTAGTCAAATTTAAATTACCTTGTTTGGCTAACATTAATGTAGCTAAATGACTTGCAGCACCTAGTGCTGGAAGGCCAGCCGACCATTTATCTGGATGAGCCTTAGCACTTTCAATAACTTCTTTTAACTTGGTTTGTGGTAAATCTGGAGAGATCACCATGAGTAAAGGAGCTGAACCTACTCTGGCTATAAAAGAGAAATCAGTTAATGGATCATAGGGGGCATTCGCCATCACATATTTAGTCAGAACATGGGTCGATGCTGAAAAGAGAAGGGTAAAACCATCGGCAGGGGCTAATTGGACAGCTTTGGCTCCAATCGTCCCATTTGCTCCAGGTCGATTTTCAACCACCACTGAAACATGTAAATTCGTTTGCATTTCGCGGGCGATTAAACGAGCCGCATTATCAACACCTCCACCAGCGGCGAAAGGCACAATCAATTTGATTGAATTATCTGGAAAGTTTCCTTGCGCAAAACTTGCCCACGAAGAGCATAAACAAAAGTAAGTAAAAATATTTTTAATCATATTTTTCATCAATGAAGTTCCTCAATCGAGTTAATTGAAATTTCTAAAGTATCAAGAAGTATGCTGATATCAGCAGTACTTAATTCAATTTTATGTGTAGCAATATCATTTAAAAGCCTTGATATAGAGGGAGTAATCTTATTTTTCTTTTTTCGATAGGACTTAATGACTTGATAAAGAGGCTTTATCTTAAAAAATTTCTTTTCTAAAAATTCAAGGATTAAAGGATCAAGCTGCTGGGCATTCACATCATAGGCATAGCTACAAACACAACTGCTTTGTCCTGGAATCCCTACTTTACTGACGCGCATCCATTTACCACAGATGGAAAGCGCTTTCAGTTGAAGATCTTGTGCGTGATCGAATGAAGTCATGAATGCTGATTTTTTCTGTCATTAAGGTATTTATTTAACCATGGATGCTTCATAAATTTGTTTAGCCTCCGCTTTTGTTAATTCCACACCATAGAGCTCTTTTGCTTTTTCTTTAGATACGTAACCCATTTCGATATCTTGGAGCACTGATTGTCGATTTCTCTTGCTTGGCTTACCAAAACCGCCACCACCTCCAGAGTAAAGAACATAAGATTCACCAGCGGCTAATCGCACATTCACTTTCCCCGTGCTATACATTTTTAGATCACCATTTTTTGCTTTGACACCGACGACATTACCTAAAGCACTCAGACCGCCTTTTAAACCCCATGGCTTATTATTGACACGATCGATTCGTGTTTGACAGTTAATGGTGGTTAAGGCAGTAACTTCTACTTGAGCGCCAAGACCACCTCTAAATTCACCGGCACCTCCAGAGTCTTCTCGTATTTGGTAATACTGTACGAGCAATGGAAATTTATTTTCAACCTGCTCTGTTGGTCCATTATGGGTATCACCATCATTCATGCAAACGGTAACATTTACGCCATCTTCATTACTCTTCGCCCCCCAGCCACCGCCAATAAGGCCGCCAGTATAAATCCACAATTTGCCGTCTTGTGGATGAATCCCATTGACATTGGCGATCATTAAATCTGCATGATGCGAAGCGATGACTAAGTCAGGAATTGCTTGGCTTAAGGCTTTAAAAATCGTATCGATGACGGTCATCGGATAGGTCATCCAAACCCTCATGGGGGCTGGATGTAAAGCACTCACTACCGTCCCTTTAGGAAGAATGACCTTTAGTGGCCTAAAGTTACCATCATTGATTGGTTGATCCTTCGGTAAGGTAAGACATTTAAAAGCAACTTGAGCACATGCCACTCCAGCACCAGAGTTGTAGAAGCCTTTTACTTGAGGACTCATTTGACTGAGATCTACCGTCATTTCATCATTTTTAATAATGACTTTTACACGGATTGGAACTGGTTGGTCAAGGTCAACGGCGTCATCATCCATAAAAGATTCAGCTTCATAAACACCATCAGGCATTTTTTTTACGGCGGCTCTAGCTTCAAGCTCGGTATGGAGCATGATTTGTTCAAGACACTCTTGCCAGGTTTTTAAATCGAAGCGTTTGAGCATATTCTCAATATGCTTTACACCGACTTTACAGGCGGAGAGTTGAGCTTCTAGATCACCTGCAGCGCGATCTCTGCGACGCACATTCATTAAGATCAGTTCCCGCATTTCTTCATTCAGAACTCCTCGGTGATGGTATTTCACCAAAGGAATTTGTAACCCCTCTGAATAAATATCCGTGGTAATGCCATTTAATATTCCACCAATATCTTGCCAATGTGCCATGCAGGTAGAAAATGCCACAATCTTATTTTTGTGAAAAATCGGAATAGAGAATGTTAAGTGATTCAAATGAGCGCCTGTTGTGTAGGAATCATTTGTTAGCAAAATGTCACCTGGGAAAATATTTTCCTCACCCCAAAAATCTAATTTTGCTTTAACCACATCACTCATTCCACGAATAAACATCGGCAAGCCAAGGCCTATTGATAGTGTATTCCCAGCTTTGTCAAAAAGACCTACAGTAAAGTCGAGTGCTTCATAAATAATCATGTTGTAAGACGTACGCATGAGTACCGACTTCATTTCCTCGGTTGCTGCGACAAGACTATTTCGGATAAGTTCAACAGCAATTGGGTCTACCCGCTTCATATTTTTTTTCATGATGGAGGCCTATTTGATTTGGATATGTAAATTACCGTAGGGGTCTACTGTCACGGTATCTTTGGGGTGGATCACCGTCGTACTTGCGTGTTCTTCAATGAGGGCTGGACCGTGAATGACATTATTTGCCAGTAAGCGCTCACGTTGGTAAATCTTCGTTTCCATGACTTTTGAATGATCAAAGACCACTTTACGAACACCCGAGAGAGAAGATTTCGGTGCGCTTTTGCTACCTTGGGTGATTTTCTCCAACAATGGTTTTTTTAACTCACCAAGGATTGTGCTTCTCAGACTAACGATCTCCGCCGACTCGTGAGGCGATCCTCGGCCATATCGTTCCAAATGCACAATATCAAAAGCTTCTTTGATCGCTGACAAATTTTTATGCTTAAATGCAGCACTAGAAATTTCAACAGTAACAGCATGTTCTTGGCCAACATAACGCATATCTAGATAGCGTTTTTTGATCATTTTTTTTGTTGCTAATTCAATCGCATGAAAGGATTGTTCAGACTCTTTTTCCATATCTGTGAACCACTCATTGAGCTCACTCATTTGAACTTTTTGAAGGGGAATAAATTTTGATACAACAAGATCTTTTCTAAAATCTGCTAGCAACATACCAAAAGCGGAAAAATGCCCTGGTGCCCTTGGAATAATTACCTTTGGGATACTTAATTCACGAGCAACCATGGCAGCATGTAAGGGACCCGCCCCACCATAAGCAAATAAATTAGGAAACATTCCAGGATCTAAGCCACGGTCGGTTGTCACACCTTTGACTGCGTGCGACATTGCTGCTGCAGCGATTCTTAAAATACCTAAGGCGGCTTGGTTCACAGATAAACCTAGTGGCGTAGCAATTTTTTCTTTAATGGCTGCAATGGCCGCTTTTTTGTCCAGCCGCATTTCTCCACCCAAGAAATTCTTTGGGTCTAAACGCCCAAGAACCAAATTCGCATCGGTCACTGTTGGCTCAGTTCCTCCTAACCCATAACAAACTGGACCAGGCGAGGCTCCGGCACTTTGTGGACCTACGCGCAGAGCTCCCGTAGTGCTGAGATAAGCAATACTCCCACCACCAGTTCCCACTTCATGGATATCAATCATTGGTGTCAGTAGCGGCAGACCTGTTAAGTAGCCACCGATAATGACACTATTGGCAACAAGTGCTTCTTGATCACGAATTACTCCAGCTTTAGCTGTAGTTCCACCCATATCAAAGGCAATTGCATTGTCAATCCCTAAGGTTTTACATAATGCTTGTGTTCCAATAACGCCTGCTGCTGGACCAGACTCCATCATGCGAACGCAATCTTGACGCGCTTCATTGAGCGAATAGAGTCCCCCCGTTGATTGCACAACTAAAAACTCACCGTTGAAATTCATTTGCTTTAGTTCATGCTCAATTTCACCTAAGTATTTATTTACTCTCGGACCGATATAAGCATTTGCTACGACCGTTGAGGTTCTCTCAAACTCACGATATTCCTTTGATAGATCGGATGATGTAGAAATAAAGAGATGGGGTAATTTCTTTTGTAGGTAGTCACGAACGACATTTTCATGAAGAGGATTTCGATAGGCGTGTAAAAAAAGAATCGCAACAGACTCAATACCTAAAAATTCGAGTTTTTTAACTAAAGCATTTAATTCGGAGGTATCTAATGCTTTATAGACTGTTCCATCAGCCATTAAACGTTCGTTGACTTCAAAACGAAGATTTCGATCGACTAAAGGTTGATGTTTACGATGTCTTAAATTAAATGAATCGGGACGATTGATCCGACCAATCTCATAAATATCCCGAAAGCCCTTCGTGGTAATTAATGCCGTTTTTGAACCATTGCGTTCTAACATCGTATTAATCGCAATCGTCGACCCATGTAGAAATAAATTTGCATCTTTTGGGGAGACGCCGCTTTTACTCAAGCCGCGCAAAATACCTTCTACTAGACGGTTGGGTGTTGTGAGTGTTTTACCCAGAATTAACTTTGACTTTTGAGTATCAAATGCTGCAGAGTCGGTAAAGGTGCCGCCAATATCAGTAGCGATACGAAATATTTGAGATTTCTGATTTTTCATAAAGAGTATTTTTAGTCTAACTTAATTTTATTTTCGATAATTAATTTACCAAATCGTTGGTATTCAATTTTCATGAGCTGTTCAAATTCTTCTGGAGTGCTAGATTGTGGCTCGTAGCCTATTTTGATCAAACTAGCTTGAACATCAGAGTTGGCGATTGCTTTGATGATTTCTTGATTTAATTTTTTAACGATTTCACGAGGTGTCCCTGCCGGCGCAAGAATAGCATTCCATGTTTCATAGGAAAAATTGGGTAAAACGGATTCAGCGACAGTCGGTACATCAGGCAAAACATGCGAGCGTTTTTTACCCGTTGTTGCTATGGCTTTGGCTTTACCTAATCGAATATTTTGTAGCGGCCCCATTGGGCTATCGAACACCATATCGATATCACCTGATAGAAGTCCAACATTCATCGGCGCATTACCTTTATAGGGAACATGCAGCATCTTGATGCCAGCCTGATTACAAAATAATTCCACGCCAATATGCAAAGGTCCACCACTTCCGGATGATCCGTAGGTCAGTTGGTTTGGATTCGCCTTGGCGAAGTTGACCAGATCACTCATCGTATTAAAAGGGAGTTTAGGTTGTATCGCAATCACCAGAGAGTAGTTGGCAAAGGTACTGATAGCTTGAAAATCTTTGAGGGGGTCCCAACTCACTTTTTGGAGATGGGGTTGGATAACGAGCCCATTGGTGGCGAGTAACAACGTATATCCATCATTCGGCGCTTTGGCAACATACTCAGCCGCAATATTACCTGCTGCACCTGCTTTATATTCGATCACAAAGGGTTGACCAGTTGACTCGCTTATTTTTTGAGTCAGGATTCTGGCGGTAATATCTGCCCCACCACCAGGTGGGAAAGGTATCACCAAACGGATTGGGTGATTCGGATAATTCGTTTGCGCATGGGAAAAGATAGCAAAGAATAATAAATAGACTATACCGATAAGCTTCATTTATTCCGCTTGTATCTTAGATTCTTTAACAAACTTAGAGTATTTTAGAACTTCACTACTAATCACTTTTGCAAAATCTTCTTGTGAGATATTCACTGGTTCATAACCCAGCTCATAGATGCGATGAATCACCGCCGGCATTGAACTGACTTTTTTGATGGCTTGAATCAATTGGTCAGTAATTACAATGGGCGTTTTTGCGGGTACAAATATGCCTTGCCATCCTTCATATTGAAAGCCTTTGAGACCAGACTCTGCCAAGGTTGGGACGTCGGGTAAGAGTGGATGTCTTTTAGCACCAGTGACTGCGATGGCTCGAAATTTGCCCTGTTTAATTTGTGTTAACGAGATTGCTAAAGTATCCATGGATAATGAAACTTCTTCCGATAATAAAGCCACGGTCAGTGGAGCATTGCCTTTGTAAGGGATATGCAAAATATTTAGTCCAGCAGCGGACTTAAATAATTCCATCCCAATATGAATCGGGCCACCGATCCCCGAGGATCCATAACTGAGTTGACCTGGACGTGCTTTTGCCTCGCTCACTAGATCCGAATAAGTTTTTATCTTTGAATTTGCATTCACTAAGATAACCATGGGAAAGGTTAATAACTGGACTAATGGAATGAAGTCCTTCACTGGATCCCAATCTGTTTTTTGAACACTAGATAAGACGGTGTGACCATTTGGGGCTAAAAGAAGTGTATAGCCATCTGGGGCAGCATGTGCGACGAGAGAAGTTCCTATCGAGCCTCCCGAACCTGCGCGGTTATCCACAAGGACTGGCTGACCTAGCTCAGTTGCCAATTTATCAGAAATAGCCCTGGCAACCGAATCGACTCCACCTCCAGGTGGAAATGGCACAATGATTTTGATGGGACGGTTGGGATAAGTATCCGCAAAACAGTAAAGCGAAATGAACGTGAACCCTAGCAGAAGTAGTACTTTTATTTGTCTCATCGATTTTTTTTATGATTAGAATAATTTTTGTGATTTTAATATCATAAATCATCGTAACGCTGAAATATATCCTTCATGGATTCAGCAAAAGAAAAACTCACAAGAAAAATCGATAGCAAGAATTAGGGAGTTGGACGATCAGCTAATCCAGCGAGATAGTCAGAAAGAATAGCTATATCATTTTCATTGAGATTAGTAGCTGCTGATGTCATATTTCCATCCATATCAGCACGTGTACCAGCTTTAAAGCCTTTTAGTTGCGTTATTAAATATTCTTTTTGTTGGCCAGAAATTCTAGGAATATGTTGTAACCCCTGTAATTGAGGACCATGGCATTGCGTGCAGTTATATTTTGTAGCAAGAGCTGGTCCAGTAGCGAGGTTGACAGGCGATGTTTGATGCATTGTTTGTCGCGTTTGCGCAGCGTAATATGCTGCAATATCTTTCATTTCCGCATTCGTTAAATTAGCCGCCATTGGCGTCATGATGGGATTCTTTCGATTGCCCTCACGGTAGAAAAATAAGAGGTTCGAGATAGCTAGAGCTGGCATGCCAGCCAATGCAGGAATTTCAGGGTTCAGCGAATTACCATTAGGCCCATGACAACTATTACAAACTTCAGCCTTTGCTTTACCCACTTGAATATCTGCGGCAAAGCTTACTAAGTGACTGGTAGAAAAAAGCGCAAAGACAAAAAATATCTTTGCGCTTCTTTTAAAAGAAAAAAATGCCATCTTTATTTGCTACCTAATACCATTGGCTTGTTATAGCTCACACGATAGATAATTCCGTTATGGTCATCGCTGACTAATAAAGAGCCATCATTAATGACTTGAACATCAACCGGTCTGCCCCACATTGGAGGATCCGCTTTATCGTTCGTTAAGAAGCCG
>CAIPQU010000016.1 GCA_903867305.1 uncultured beta proteobacterium | reverse complement strand
TGAGGGATTAACTCCCGAGATGATCGCTGCGCAAGAAGCGGCATTGCCACAAACCATGTCAGATATTGGTGGTTTATCTGGGACGCTCACAGACGCTCAAGCTACCGCCTTAGCAACTGCAGGTGGTGATGCGATTGGTGGTTTATCTGGGACGCTCACAGACGCTCAAGCTACCGCCTTAATGGAACAAGGATTATTGCCTGCAGAATTACAAATACCTGCAGAAGCCGCAGGTTTAACGGCTGCTGAAGCACTTCAATATGCAAAACTCGGATTAGGGGCTGTAGGAGCAATTAGTTCTTTGTTAGGTGGTTCTAAATCTGGAACTGGGGCTGGAACTGGGGCTGGAACTGGAAAATGTGCTGCAAATGTAGGCGGTTTAGGCCAAACAGTAAGCAGTGGAAACGTTTCCAAAACTAATAATCCCAACGCAACAAATAATTTAGCAAATCTTCAACCAGCACTTGATACATCGCCAAATTTATTGAGAGTTGGACAAACAGCCACTGATCCTTTAGCTCAACTTCAAACTCAAGGAATTAAAGAGTTTGCCCCAGCCTATGGGTTACAAAATTATGGTTGCGCACAAACAGTTGCAAAAGGCGGATCAATTGGTGGATTAGCAGGATTCGCAAGTGGTGGCAGTACAAAAAATTTGTTTTGCTATAAAGATGCTGAACCAAAATTTCCTGAGCAAAATGCGGAATTATTGATCGGACGATCATCAAATTCAAGAGTAGAACCTATGGTTTTGAAACAAATTAAATCAAGCATCAGCGGATTGGCTCAGGGTGGTTTGCCTGAAAAATATCAAGCTGCAGCACCACATGGACATAAGCCTGAGTTTATTACTGGGATTACTGGTTACTACGCTTGCGGGGGCGGTACGGGGCAATCTGATGACATTCCTGCCATGTTGCATGATGGCGATTATGTTATGGATGCGGAAACCGTTTCCGCTTTAGGTGATGGCTCGAGCAAAGCAGGCATGCATGTTTTAGAGGGTTTTAGGTCACAGATCCCACATAAAAGCACGCCAGGCGGCAATCCGGTGCCTGCAAAGATCGCTGATGGCGAGTATGTTTTCCCCGCGGCGTTTGTCAGCGCGCTTGGGCGCGGCGATAATAAGCGAGGCTCAGAGATTTTAGATGGTTTGCGCGAAAAATTGCGCGCACATAAAAGAGGCGCACCTTTGGATAAGATTCCACCAAAAGCTAAGTCGCCACTTGATTATATTCAAAAGGGAAAGAAGTAAACCATGGCAAACTTACTGCAATCCTCAGCGACTAAGACTACTGCAGTTCCACAATTTTATTCTTGCTACCTTAATACATTAGCAACTAAGGGACAAGCAACACAAGCTGGAACTCAATTTGTAGGGGCTCAACCCTTACAACAAGCAGCCTTTTGTGAAGCAGCAACAAATTTTGCTCAACAACAACCAACATTTCAACAGGGAATTTCCACTCTTGGATGCGCAGCCAATAAAAGTATTTATGGGTCAGCGCAACCTTATTTGGAAGCGGGAACATCTGCAAGTCCTTTGTGTGCGGCTAAACCATTAATTTGCCAATCAGCGAATTTGAATTTGGGTTGTGTGGCTCAGTGTTATATGAGCCCATATATCAACTCTGCTGTTAATCAAATGTCTGATATTGCGCAGCGCAATATTCAACAAAATTTAGATCCCATGGCAACAGCAGCCACCGTTGGTTCAGGTCAATTCGGATCGCAGCGTGGCGCACAAGTACTAGGTCAAGTTAACGCAAATGCTGAACAGTGTTTGAATAATGCAATTGCTAATATGCTTAACACTGGCTATGGGCAAGCATTGAATGCTGCAGGCACAAAGCAAGGTGCTTTGAGTACTTTGGCAGGAACAACAGCGCAAGCTCAACAAGCTCAAAATGCAGAAAACCTCACCGCTGGTCAAACAGCTGCAACAGCACAAGCAGCGTGTGCGAGCGCAAAAACTGCGGCAGGTTTGGGATTGGGTACGTTGGGTTCGCAAGCTGCAGCACAGAATTTGTCATGCATTAATGCTTTGGCAACGCTTGGTGCTCAATGCCAAACAATCAAACAAAATGCCCAATGTTACCCATTGTCGACTCTAACAAAACTATCAGGCTTGATGCAAGGTCAGCAGATTCCGACCACTGTTACTTCAACTATGTGCATGTCGCCATTGTCTGCGGCAGGGACTACAGCATCTGGACTTTTGGGATTATTTTGTTCGAGCAATGGAAAATCAATTGCTTGCAATATCGGGACAACAATCAGTGGTCTTGGTTCAAAATTAAGTGGATTATTTTGTTCTTATAACAACACTACTTACAATAAATGCGGATCTTGTTATGGTGCAAATACACCCGTCAGCTGCGTTAGTAATACCTATGGCAATACAGGTCAATCATATGCTTGTCTTTTAGCAAATGGTCAAATAGCTATGAAAAGTGGTGGGGTTGTTCAATCCAAAGCTCGTGGCGGCAGTATTGGATGTGCATCTTTAAAAAATCTCGGTGGATTACCAAGTAGGAGCAAATAATGGCTGATCCTAAAGAACAAAATTATGGCGGTTTGGCTGGCGCTGTAGACATCACCAAAATCAATCCTTACGGAGTGGATGATGCGCGTCTTGCAGAATTGCGAGATGCTCAACAAAAATCAATTGAAGCATTGCAGAATCGTTATGACAAACCTAACTGGTTTAAGGTTGCAGCAGGCTTTGCAAAACCTCAGCTGGGTGGTTTTCTGGCATCTTTAGGTAGCGCATCCGAAGCTCTTGGAGAAAATGTTGAGCAACAGCGCGCGCAACAATTACCTATTTCGCAAATGAAAATTCAAATGGCTCAACAAAACATTTTGTTGGGTAATAAGCAAAAAGCTGCATCTATTGTTGCGCAAGCGCAAAGAGAAGGTCGCCCACTTACTCCAAAAGAATTAAATGAAATTACCAACCTCGATGAAAGTCGCGGTAAAGCAATTATGGAAAGTCAGGCTTCGCAATTGCAACAAAAATCTGCGGAACAAAGAGATCGTGAGCTATTGATTAGTCAAGCAAATGCTTTGAGAGCGGCAAACCTACCTGTGCCTAAGTGGTTAACAGATGCTATGGCAACGCAGCCTACAAATGCGCCTAGCATGATGAATCCGTCGCAGGCTCCGCAGACAGTACAGGGTAGACAAACAAGTGGTGAATCGCCTACAGCAACCCCTGCAACACAGACATTACGCGCCGAACCTGATTTAAAAACTCACTGGATTGCAACTGATTGGCAAATGCCTATTCCGACAAGCGTAGGAACGTTGACGAGTCCATATGGTTCGCGTACAGATCCCATCACGGGTAAGCCTGGTGCTGTTCACAATGGTTGGGATATTGGAGCACCACAAGGTACGCCTATTCAAACTGTTGGTACAGGCAAAATCAAAAATATTCAAACAAATGATAGTTTGGGCAATAGCGTTACCATTGATCATGGTCATGGATACGAAGTACGTTATAGCCATTTGGATAGCATCAACCCAGACTTGAAAATTGATAATGCTATTCAGCAACAGCAACTTATTGGTAATGTAGGCAGTACCGGGCGATCGACTGGGCCACACCTTGACATGACTGTATTCAAGGATGGCAAGCCTATTGATCCTGCAGAGTTTTTTGGTAATCCTTGGAAGACAAGCGTTGCAGCAAAAGAAACTGTTGCAACACCTGAGACAACTGAAAAGCCAAAAACTGAAGAGGGTTTTTATCCTCACACAGTAAAAAGGGCAGTTACGCAAAACTTAGGTGATGCTGATCGAGAACAAGTATTGGCTGCGAACAAAGCCAATATGGCTGCAGTTGAAGTTCCTATTGCAACAAAATATGCAAATCAAGCACCTTTATTTGCAGGAAATCCACCTGAATTTACGCGCGTAAAAAATTCTTTTGATAGTGCGATTTCGCTTATTGATGAACATCCAACAATTGCCCAAAAAGTATTTTCATTAGTCCGTAATAGTGGCCCTCTTGCAGCAGCATTAAATGCAGGCATTGGAATCAATACTGGAACTTTGGTGGCAAATATTCATTTACCAATTAAAGAAATGAAAGAGGCAGGTTTGGAGAAACACGAACAAGCTTATGCTGATAAGTTATTCAGTACGCTTGTGCAAATTGCAATGGCACAAATGAAAGAAAGCGGTTTAAACATGAACAACATTCCGCAAGGAGAGTTTATGAAAACCCTTTCTCAATATGTCACGCCAGAAACTAATGCCTTAACGGCTTTAACTAAATTATCTGAAGAAAAAGAAAATTTTAATCATCGAAAAGAATATTTTGATACTTTGACTAAAGAGAGAACAAATCGTGTTGATCCAAACAGTCCAACGCCGTATGCGGATGTTGTTCATAATTCTGAAGCATTAAAGGATTTAGATACGAAATATCAAGCAATATTAAATTATATTCGTCAAGATTTTAGTAAAAAAATTAAAGAAGAAGAAGAATTAAGGGCTCAACAACGACAATCTGGTGGGAAATAAATCATGGCACTGACTGCTGAACAGGCTGCGGCACAAGCTGAAAAATATTTCAAAGATCAATATCCAAGCATTGCTGAGGGCAAAGGCATGTTTGCGAATATTCCTATGGGTTCACCTGCCAATACGGAAGAACAGACTGAAAAAAAACAACCTAGTTGGTTAAAACCAACTGGTGCTGCAACAGGTGCTGTAATCGCAGCTAAGGATTTAGGGACTGGTTTATTTAATCCGAGTCCAAATTTATTCAGACCTATAACTGTGCAGCCAAAGCCTTTGCTCACAACTGCGCAAAAATATTTAATTGAAAATCCATACAGCAACCCTACGCTCGAAGCAGAAATTAGGGATCTCGAAACACGAAGCCAAGCACCAAGGGCTGGTTTACCTGCGGCAAATGCGCCTACAGAGGGTGGTTTACCAGTTGAAACGTCACCTGTAATTGAAGATGCTCATGTTCAGCAACGCACTCGAGCAAATGAGATTGCAGAAATTGCTGATCAACTGCAAGCACAAGCAAATGAGAAGGCAAACCCAACGGGTGAAAGAACACATAATGCAGAAACCAATCGAATTCGTTTAGAAACAGATTTAAACCTTGCAAAGCCTGGCGCACCACAAGCAATTATTGGCGCGGGAAGTATGCGTTGGGATCCTAAAACACAAGCTTATATGCCTATTACTGTTGCCAACGAGCGCATTACTCAATCGGCTGAACAAGAATGGGAGGCTAAGAAAAAAGCTGCTGATGAATTGCAGGCAAAAAAGCAAGCAGATGCTGCGGCTGATACTGCACGCGTTAAAGCAGAAAGTGATGCCAAAATTGAAAAAGAACGACTTGATGCTGAACATAAACAACAGCAAGAAGAAGCTAAACGTGAATTAAAAGAAAAACAAGCCGAATTAACTCAAAAAGCAAAAAAGCATGAGCTTGAAGTGCATGAAGCTGAAGAGCAATTTAAGAAGAAGTCTGAAGCTGAAGCTGCGCGGAAAGGAAAAGCTTTAGGTGATCTTCGCGGTGGATTGAATCTTGCCTCGGGTATTGTTGGTGGCATGGAGGCTTTTAAAAATTTCAATGATGCTTTAAAAGAGTACCAAAAAAAGAACGATTTTAGTGATGAAATGATTGATCACTTTATTCAAGGCACTGCCAACTTAGCGATGGCAGTGCCTAAACCTATTACTCAATTGGGTGGTAATGCAGTCGCATTTTATCAAGAGATGAAGAAAAACGGTTTGAGCGACCAGGCTATTTCACATGCCTTGATGGGCGCTGGAGCTGGCGCGATGATGCGTCCAACCCCTGCTAACATCATTGGTGGTGCATTGACTGCAGGGGCTGGTATGGCTTATCCATATGCTGCTCAAGGCGTACGATATCTTGATAAGAAAATTAAAGAAAAAGTAGATAACGCTGTTACGCCTTACGAAAAGATGTACGAAAAGATGAAAAAGAATGGTTTTAGTGACCAGCTTATTTGGCATTTTTTAACACCGCAGTATCTGGGGCAATGATGGTACCGCACCCTGCTGCTACTATTGGTGCATTAACTGCAGGGGCGGGTATGGCTTATCCGTATGCTGCTCAAGGCGTTTGATATTTAACTGGCAATTCAAAGAAAGATTAAATAAAGAATCACCGCAATAATGAGCCCTTTCATGATTTTGGTTTAATCATGATTGTGGCTTGATTGCGAATTTCTTCCATCAAACGCTCGCGTTCTGCTTTTTGAATTTTTGGTGTTGCGGCCTTTACAAAAGCATTGGCGAGCGTGATCAAATCTTCCTCGAGAAAATTGTAATTTTCTTCCAAATAAGTGTTTACAAATACTTCTTTAATTTGTTCTCTACTTAGCATGTTCATCTCCAAATTTGTTTTTGATTTGCCAAAAATGTAATAGGCATTGAAACATCTTCCAGCCACGCACAAGGTCTTCCTGCGACCATTCAAAAACTTTGATTAAGCCGAGTTGTGTGCGCGATACAAAGACGTTTGCGCACCGTGCGTTTGGTAGACCTAAACCATGGCGGTATGCTGCGAGTTGCAACAGGTTCTCGTCATAGCCAACAACCTTATCGTCCGCGGTAAATTCTTTGGTTTTGCTATCAATCACAATTCCATCTGGCGCGTATTGATCAGGTTTTGTATATAGATCAATCTTGCCACCAAACCCATGAGGATGCGAAAACGATGTTTCTGGAATCCATTTCTGCGTAGGTGAGGTTTTAAAATGATCGTTAAGAACAATGTTGAATTCTTGAGCGATCTTTAAGTGTTCAACATTTTGTTCACCATTGAAATACCTTTCAATTGACTCATGGATACGGGTTCCAGCCTCTGCAGCTGCTTTTCCCGTTTCTTTTGAATCAGCGATGATCCGCTTAATAAAATCTTTTTCAGGCTCTCCTGGCGCGCGAGGTAAAGTCAAAGCAGCAAGTAGCAACTGTTCGTTTTTCCATAACTCGAGCCCAGGTTTGGCTGACAATTTCAAGATGGTAGTAACCGAAGGTACTAGGTTCATCTTGCGCGCGTCCCCAAGCGTCGTAGGGCGCTCAGAACCGTCTTTTTTGGATGGGACGGTATATTGGGGTGCGCCATCCTCCGCGCGGTACCAGTGAACCGATTCTGCCGATCGTGCAATAATTGATGTCATTAAGTTATCCTTAAAAGGGTATGCTATCGTCGTCGTCTTCTTCAGGGGCTTGAGGTTGGCGGTTGAGCTCCTCCTCTGCGTCGCGATCGACAGTGTTTAATTTTTGATACTCAGGCGAAAGCATGATTTTTTGTTTTAGGTAATCATGGAATTTGTTAAATACTTCCAAATCAAATTCTTTTAAATTAAAAATAACAGTTTCATTGTGCGGATCAGGGTAGCCGTTCTTTTTGATCATTGACGGCACTGGTGAGACACTATCAACGTTTGTATAGATTTTGTCGCCAGTTTTAGCAGGTCGTTCAAAAACGTTAAGCATGCACCATACGCCCAACACATTCTTAAGATCAAATCTTCGCATCTCTTCCTGTGAAAAAGGTTTCCCGCGCCACGATTGAAGATCTAGTCTGAGGTTGGCTTTATCACCCCAACTCAATGTGTAATCTTTTTTGACCGAAAAAGGTCGATTGTCTTTCATTAAGATTGGTTTGTTGTCATCATCAGTGCCGTGAATTTCCCAATTAAATCTGACTTTGCGAAGAAATTTTATTGCACCCATATATTCTGTTTTTTGAGTGCCTAAATCAATAATGCTATAGCACCGTGCAAGATGCATACCTGGTGGGCAACGCTCAAAATCTCCACTGCTTTCTGCATAAAATCCCATGATTTTTCCTTTTAACCGATCACATGATCGTAAGAAGACTATAGCACAAATCTAATCTTGTGTTAGACTGATTGCTTGAGGGAAAGCGAATGCTGTTGCTCATGGTTAGCACCCAGCAGCCATTCTAGATAGACGCTGAGAACAGCTTGCACAGTGCAGCGAGTACCTCATCTTACTTAGGGAACGACATGACACTTAAAGAATATTTCAAAGGTGAGCCCTACGGGGCAAAAAAGGAGATGGCACAATACCTTGGCATCACGCCCACTTGGTTGGGTTTATTACTGAGAAAATCCCGTCAACCATCACCGGAGCTTGCTAAAAAGATTGAGCGCGCAACACAAGGACTCGTGTCCGCGCATGATTTACGCCCAGACCTTTTTGATTAATTTGGAGAAGTAATTGGAACAACGAACAATAAGTCTTTTAGACCTCCGCACAGATGGTGGAACACAGACACGGAAAGTTATACACCAGTCTCGTATTTACCATTTCCGTGATTGCATGCTTGAAGGAGACATATTTCCAGCACTTAAAGCTAAGTTTGATGGCGATAATTTTTGGATGTATAGCGGGTTTCATCGCTATCATGCTTACAAAATTATTGGCGTCAAAGAAGTTGAAGTGAAATTTGAAGATGGCACACAAGAAGATGCAGTGCGCGCAGCCCTTCATGAGAACCATAAGCATGGCACCCCATTATCAAGCGAAGACTTAGCAAATAACGTACGAATTGCTATTGAGCTCGAGGGTGATAGCGCTTCCGATCGTCAAATTGCGAGGGTTGCAGGTGTTTCTCACCCTTTTGTAGCAAAAGTTAGACGCCCAGAAGCAAAAAAACAACAATTGGCTGCGCAAAAAGAAAAGAAGATCGAAAGACAAAAACAGTCAGTGGAAACGTTTCCAAACAAAGATGAAAAGAATGGCGCGGTTCCAGATGATGCTGAAATCAAAGCTGCGGAAATGGCTTTGGAAGCGGATCAGCAAGCGATGTATAAATTGCTGGAATCTGACGAGCCCTTAAAGACTGCGAATGAAGAGATCAAGAGATTGAACCATTTAAATTCTCAGCTCGAGATCCGCATCCAAGGTTTGCAAAGTGAGCGCAATGCCGCGGTGAGTTTAGTTAAACAACTTCAAAAACAATTGGATAAGAAAAAATGACACAAGATATCCTAGCGCCAGATGAGCGTAATGACGGATTTCCACCACCCAGAAAATTTCAAGTAGATGCCCACGAAAAGTTAAGAATCGGCTTTCGCGCTGGGCATAAGAATCAAATCTTGATGGCACCCACTGGGGCAGGTAAAACTTACCTCGGGTTGCGAATTTGCAACGAAGCAATCCAACGTGGCAAAAAAGCCGTGTTTTTGTGCGATCGAACAACTCTGATCAATCAGACATCAACAGTTGCCGATCGTTACGGTATTGAACACGGCGTTGTCCAGGCTAAACATTGGCGCAGACGCCCAGATGAGTTGTTTCAGATAGCGTCTGTGCAAACGGTTGCCAAACGCCAGTTTTGGCCTCAAATGGATGTACTTGTGGTTGATGAGGCTCACACTGCTTATAAAGCGTGGACAGAGTTTGCAATGACTACTGGTGCAACCGTCATCGGTTTATCGGCAACGCCATTTACGGCGGGGCTCGGTAAGATCTTCTCAAACATCGTAAACGCCACCACAATGCACGATCTGACCCAAGAAGGTGTGTTGGTACCCATGCGAGTGTTCTCGTGCCACAAGCCCGATATGAAGGGTGCTGAGACAAAGGGTGGCGAGTGGACAGATAAGGCAGCAGAGGAGCGTGGGTTAAAGATTATTGGCGACGTTGTCTCTGATTGGATTAAGTTTGGGGATAACCGTAAGACGATCGTATTCGGTTCGACGATCAAACATTGCGAGGAGCTCTGTCGCCAGTTTATCGATCAAGGGATTATGGCTGCTGTGTTTACGTCAGAAACGACTATGAAGGAGCGCGAGCATTTGTTGGATGAATATCGCAAACCGAATAGCCATTTGAAAATATTAATTTCGGTGGAAGCATTAGCCAAAGGTTTTGACGTACCAGATGTTGGTTGTATCTGTGATGCGCGACCATTGCGTAAATCGTTATCAACCGCAATTCAGATTTGGGGGCGGGGTTTGAGGAGCTCGCCAGAGACGGGCAAGAAGGATTGTCATCTATTAGATTTCTCTGGAAACATTGTTCGTTTTTTTGAGGATTTTAATGATATTTATTTCAATGGGCTTGATAAGCTTGATGATGGCGACAAGTTAGATAAAAAAATTCGAGAGACGGAGGAGTTCGAGTCAAAAGGTTGCCCGAAGTGTGGCTATAGACCGTTTTTGAAAAGATGTATGGCGTGTGGGCATGAGAAGGTAACTAGGCAGATAGATGAGTCATTGCCGGGACATATGCAGGAAATCTTTATAGGTACTGGCTCGCAAAAGAAGAAACTTGCAGACAATGCCGAGCATCTTTGGCATCAAGTCTGCAGCTATGCCCGGATTCATAGCAAGCCTGAAACACAATCTGGTCGCGCTTGGCACCTTTTTAAAAAAATTACCGGACAAGAAACCAAGTGGTCATTCAGTAAAGCACCCACAGTAGATATCGGAAAAAATGTTTACAACAAGATCCAGCAAATGAACATTGCTTACAAAAAGGGGATAGTCAAATGAAATTATTTAAACGATTTACGTTTGAAGGCAGTCATTCATTGCCAGAATACCCACAAGTGCATGGTCATTCGTATCATGTAGAGGTTTGCGTTGAGGGTGAAGCTAAAGATGGTTATGTGATGCGTGAGTTTACGCTTACCGATGCTTACTCAAAGGTAAAAGATTTACTTGACCACAAGTATTTGAATGATTTTATTGAGATCCCCACCAGCGAGAATATTGCCAAGTTTATTTGGCATGAACTTAGGTGGTATCCAATTGTTGAAGTAAAAGTTGAACGACCATCATTAGGCTTGGGGGTGATTTACAACGGGGAGCCTGAATGATTCATTATCATGGGCTTCCCATTACGCCTGGTACTGCTGCCGCGCTTGCAATAACGACAGGCCATGCTTTTATCAGTTATGCCCATCCCGAACAATTGCCAATAGCCATTGAGGTTTGTCAAAGTTTTGCCGTAGACAATGGGGCATTTAGCGCATGGAAAAAGGGCAAACCGATACTGGATTGGTCGGGTTACTACGATTGGGCAGCAAAAGCTAAACTTGTCCCATCCTGTGACTTTGCGGTGATTCCAGACGTAATTGACGGGAACGAGGCCGATAACGATGCATTATTAGCCGAGTGGTCACTACCTAAATGGTTTGGCGCACCAGTTTGGCATATGCATGAATCATTTGATCGGCTAGAACGCTTGGCGAACGATTATCCAAGGGTTTGTTTAGGCAGCAGCGGGGATTACGCAACAATTGGAACACAACAATGGTGGCAACGTATCGCTCAAGCAATGAGAGTGATTTGCAACGATGAAGGTCAACCATTAGTAAAATTGCATGGGCTGCGGATGCTAAACCCTGACATCTTTACAAAGCTACCTTTCGCGTCAGCTGATAGCACCAACATCGGTAGAAATATTGGGATTGATCAATCTTGGAAGGGAAACTATATGCCACCAAGCAAAGAAGTCAGAGCGCAAGTGATGAGGTCAAGGATTGAATCTTTTAATGCATCTGCTCGCTGGTCATTTCAAGTGCCAGAGACAAGACAAGGATCATTGTTATGAACTTTATCCAATTTGCTCGAGCGCACGGCGTGATATGATTTTGATGTGGCTACCTTTAGCGGGGGAAAAGCAGATTGAATCACTGCCTGCCACATCTTCCTTGATTCGTACATGAGAGATTCATCATGAAAATATGCACCGTGTGCAAAACAGAAAAAGATTTGTCTGAGTTTGGCAAGCAAAAAGGTTCAAGCACTGGACTTCGGTCTGCATGCAAAAAATGCCACACCGAAAAAGCCAAGTTGTACGCGGCTCAAAACAAAGAAAAAATTCAAGCCTACCGCAAGGTGTACAACTTTGAAAACAGGGACCACATACGCGATCAATGCAAGGCGTATCGTGCAATGAATATGGAGTTCATCAAATCAATAAACTCAAGTTGGAAAAAAGAAAATTCAGACTTGGTGAGGATTTACAACCAAAACCGAAAAGCCAAAAAGCGCATGCAGTCGGGGCAAATATCAAGAGGGATTGTGGAAAAGTTGATGGGCTTACAAGATGGTAAATGCACCAACTGCAAAACCAACTTGAACGATAGTGGGCACCACTTGGACCACATCATGCCAATTGACTTGGGAGGACTGCACGCTGATGAAAACTTGCAGTTGCTATGCCCTACGTGCAACCTGCGTAAATTCAACAAAGACCCAATTGCATGGGCAAATGAAAACGGGAGATTGTTGTGAACAGTTTTATTGATTTTGCGAGAGCGTATGGAGTTGAAATTGACCCAGCTTGGTTGTATTCGTCTGAAAGAATCCAGCGTTGCGGGACTGTCGACAAGCCTAATTCTAAAAATGGTGCCTACTGGTGGGATGGCCTCAGAGGCTGGGTTCAAGACTGGTCAGGAGAGGCCAAGGTCGTTTGGTATAACGATCCTGATGCCAAACCATGGACAGAGGACGAAAAGCGCGCCTGGGGGGAAAGGCGACGAGCTCAAGTGTCTGATCAACAAAAAAAGTATGATGCAGCGGCGCAACAGGCTAAAGAATTGTTAAAGATGGCAAAAATGGAATCGCATCCATATTTGGAGTACAAAGGATTTAAAGAAGAAAAAGGGTTGGTTTTAGACAACAAGTTGTTGGTGCCTATGCGAAATGTGTCGACCTCAAAGCTTCAAGGTTATCAAGAGATTTATTTTGATTATGAGGCGCGCAAATACGAAAAGAAGATGATGTACGGCATGCGAGCAAAAAATGCGGTGTTTTACATCGGTGCGCGCCAGGTGCCTGAGACATGGTTAGTCGAAGGATATGCAACTGGATTAAGTCTTCACAAGGCGCTAAGGACATGTGGCTTAAAATCCTCTGTGGTGGTTTGCTTCTCAGCGTCGAACCTTATTGCTGTAGCGGATCAGATTCCGAATCAGCGTTTTGTCTTTGCGGATAACGATTTGTCAGGCACCGGACAGAAAGCTGCGCAGGAAACGGGATTACCGTGGACGATGGCAGATGAGGTTGGAAACGATTCCAATGATTTGCATGTCAAGCATGGATTGTTTGCCGTTGTGGGCAAAGTCATGCAGTTACGTAAAAGTGTGTTGACATGCGCTGAGGCTCATTGATATAATTGCAGTATGAAATATTGGCTTGGCAGTCAATGTTTGAAGCCGTTTTAATGTGTATCTTGATTCTCTTGCGCCTTGAAGCCGATAGAGAATGCCCCGCAAGGGTCTGCCAACAAGATACGCATTAAAGCGGCTTTTTTTATGCTCGAAGTGCTTGATATGTTCAGGGTAAACCGCGTTGGATCAAGCAAAGCGTGACAGTGGCGAACTAAGCGTAAGCGCCATCCGTGGGAGTTGATAGCGGCTACAGGAAGCACGAAGCGATGAATGGCTCCAGCGGTTCAGTTCTGTTGGGAGAGCCAAAAACAAGCACCCTGTAGTGTCAAGCTCGGTCAGAGCGGAAACGTGGCCTCGAACAATGGGGGTTTATAGTCTGACTAGTTGCGATGGAACATTTCTCGATAGGCGCAACCCGAACTCATGGACTGGATACCTTAATCCGCATGACACGGAATCTTCTCGAAGGAAACTACCTGTTTCCTTTGGGGAGTTTTTGTCCAAATCTATGTCCTGTTGTCCTTATCAGCATGGAAAAAAGTTATGTTTATTCTTAATCCTAATAAAAGAGAGAGCGTAGCTCACTTATGGTTAAACGGTGACACCGTTTGTAAACTTTACTCAACAAGCAAAATGAGAAAGAAGAAATTGAAGTTAAGTGAGACAACCCAAGGTAAAAAAGTTTGTCATATGTGTCAAATTAACAATAAGAAATTAAAAGTACCTTTTGTATTTGATAAAGAGTATGAAGATGATAAAAATAATTATGTGAGTAAATTTTTAACGGAGGGATAGTCCGTCTATTTTTTTTGTTCACAAACTCTAATTTTATGTTAGACTATAATGAATTAACTCAGGAGTTGGTATGAACAAGCTGGAAGAATTTCATTACTTTGTGACTCCAATTTATGCCATCAAAGCGCCCCAGTTTTACGAGGATGTTCGCAAAGTAGCCATGGAACATTTGGAAGCTTCTCGTTGCAAACAGCACGGGAAAATGACGGTGATGACTGGCAATTTTAGTCATGAAAAATCCATTGCACCGTTTTCTCAATTTGTGTCTCAAAGCGTGTGGAATATTTTGAATGCGCAGGGCTACAACATGGATTCGTTGGTGACATTTTTTCAAGAGATGTGGTGCCAAGAGCACAACTATCAATCGGCGATCGATACGCATGTTCATGGAAACGGTTCCGTGATGTCAGTGTTTTACTTTTTGGATATGCCAAAGGGCGCATCCCAAATGATTGTCCATGATCCACGTCCAGCCAAGGTAATCACGAATTTACCCGCCAAGGACAACTCAAACGGGTCGATGGCGATGACAAATTTAGTTTTTACACCAGAGGCAGGGATTTTGCTTTTTGCGCCGCCCTGGTTGCCGCATCAATTTACAAGAAATAACGCTGAAGATTCAGTTCGTTTTATTCATATGAATTTAGGTGTAGCAGCTGCACCACAACCTGATGTGGAGATCATATGAAGTACAGGGTTCGTTTTAACAAAAGTGCAGGGCAACCCGGTCGCGGCACCATAGACCATAAATGGAGAGTGTTTGATGAAAATGGAAAAGAGTACCTCTGTAAGCAAGTCGTCATTGAAGTTATGTGTTGGACAAAGGTTGACGCCAATGGAATGGATTGGAATATCGAAGCCAATGGAAATATCAGAATTGACCGTGAAGACTCCAGAATTACCATCCAACCCGAATCCCTTCCGTGTAATTGAGGGGCGAGAACTCGAAGTGTTTATAAAACGCCATGAGAAACGGCGTAAACACTTTATTGCGGAAGGTTTATCAGACACCGATGCTTATGAATTGGCTGAGAAGCTTTGGGATCGAGATATGTTTCCTGGGCTCGATGACCGACGAGTATGTTTTGAGTGCCAACATTACAACGCAAAATCTACTCGATGTGAGTCGATTAGAGATGCAAGAGGAGCGCCAACTTCAACCATGAGGTTTGTTTTGCAACGTTGCAATTCTTTTGAGGTGAAAAAATGATTATTGGAATCGATCCCGGCGCAACTGGCGCTTTGGTAATGCTTGATAACGACATGCCAATTGAATGGTTAGTTATGCCCACGTACAAAGTGGGCTCTGCAACGCGCGTAAACGCGGCTGAGGTGGCTTTCTTTATGGATCAAGGCATTGAGGTTACCCATGTTTATGTTGAGCAGGTGGGGGCGATGCCAGGGCAAGGTGTTACGTCAATGTTTAATTTTGGACATTCATGCGGCACCATCATGGGCGTTATTGCAGCTTTGGGTTATGCGCACACCATGGTGACACCACAGAAATGGAAAAAAGCAGCTGGGCTCATCGGTACGGAAAAGGATGCAGCCAGGGCGCGTGGAATCCAGTTGTGGCCCCATTGGTCGGATTTGCATAAGAAAGGTAAAGGACAAGCTTTAGCGGATGCGGCATTAATTGCGAGGTATGGAGCATGAAAGAGCAACGTGAGAACCAAACATTGATTGATCAGCTTGAGAGCCATATCAAGGCACAGGCAGACGAGATTGAGTTTCTAAAGAAGATGCTCAATCGCACCGTGACATTGACACCTAGCATAACGGCAGACGCTAACCGCTACCGTTGGCTCAACAAATACACGGCGCAGCTATTCATGGTGACCGAGGCGCAGATGAACGAAGAGGTTGATCGCGCTATGAGGGGAGGTGCGGAATGAACACATCAAGCGAACTGATTGAGTTGGTTGGGTACTTCTACCTTGCGGTCTGTCTGATTTTATGGGTGATGCTATGACAACGATTACTGCATGGGTTTTGATGACTTACGTTTCGTACCATTCGGGTTTTCAATACTCGCCGCCCGTTGCAACAGAGGCAGCTTGTGAGGTTATGAAGAAAGCGGCTTCAACTAGACCTTCTGCGTCAAGCAAATGGGATTTTTATGTTTGCGTCAAAGTAGAGGTGTACAAATGAACCCACTAAGCCCTAACCAAATACTGCGTAACCTTGACCACGGTTTCTTTATGACACACGAAGAGCAAGCCGAGGCAGCGCAGTACATACGGCAGCTACAGCAAGCGGTGTTAGATGAACGCGCATCATGCGCTAAATTGCTTGATGACTTTGCAAAGACTGAGATGATGCCCGCAAAGGATACATGGCGCATGGGCGTAATGGCTGCGGCTAATGCTGTGAGGGATAAAAAATGAACAAACTTATTTTGTTGTGCGTCTTATTGGCAATCACGGGTTGTACACCTAGCGCCAGTCAATTAGATTTTCCCGTGCTTCCTGATGGTTTAAAAGACTGTAAGTTTTTTTATATTAGAGATGGTAGCGGCTCTAGCATTACAGTTGCACGATGCCCTAACAGCGCAACATCTGTTGTGAGCGGTGGTAAACATAAACGCCATTCAATTACAGCCGAGGAGTAGTCATGAACAAACAAGATAGGGATTTTATTACGCCATTGATGCAAGAAAACACCACTACGTCTTGGACTGAAGCGATCTGTATTGCAATTGCACAGCTTAAAGACAAAGAGGGTAAGGCGTTGCAAGTATTTTTAAGCGATGACTACGCCGAACACGTTCGACTGTGCGGTCAGATTGCTAAATCATTGAGGGGCGAACCTGACCCAGCGTTTAAAAACTACATGGGCGATAACTGGGCGGGGATTGTATGAACCGACTTGATTTAATTATTGATGCGCTTGAGAACTGCAAAGGATTGACTCAAATAGATAGGATGCATCTTAAAAAAGCACTCGCCGCAGCCCGTGAACTGCGAGCGTTGAAGCCTGTGGGCTACATCGATAGCAAAGGGGTACTGTTTAACAATACAACACACCCGCATTTGAACACACCACTTTACGCACTTGATGAGGTGAAGCATGAC
Organism: uncultured beta proteobacterium; assembly: GCA_903867305.1. Classification (GTDB taxonomy): domain Bacteria; phylum Pseudomonadota; class Gammaproteobacteria; order Burkholderiales; family Burkholderiaceae; genus Polynucleobacter. The sequence goes on along the minus strand of CAIPQU010000016.1, from coordinate 57 downwards.
TAAGCACACAGCAGCACCGTGGTTAATTGGCGAAAACCGTTACGACTATGACTTGAT
>CAIPQU010000015.1 GCA_903867305.1 uncultured beta proteobacterium | reverse complement strand
TCAGGCTGGCGTGATATTTGAGGAAGTAAATGAAGCGTATTCGACCCAAATTTGTTCAAGTTGCGGAGAATCTCCGACAATAGTCCGAAAGGTAGAGCTGATTTGAATAAGAGGAGTTGGAAGTGTCATTGTGGATCTGTTCACGACAGGGACATCAATGGCGCTCTCAATATTCTTGCGTTCGGACATGAACGTCTAGCGGTAGGAATCCCCGTCCTTTAGGGCGGGGAGGATGTCAATAAATCAGAGTATGATTATTGTATATATAGACAGAGATATGAAAATGGCTTTAAACCCCAATTTTTTAAGTGAAAGTATTCAACTCTCGGTTGCCCCTGTGTTTTTGCTAACAGCGGTGGCTGGAATGATTGGGGCACTTACGCAAAGAATTGCACGAGTGATTGATCGCTCTCGAGCTTTACAAGACGTAATTCATGCAGAAAAAGATTTAGATCAACAGGCTTATTTAAAAAACTTGCATGATGTTGAGCTAATGAATTTGTCACATCGTGCCAATTTAGTAAATATTTCCGTGGCACTTTTGGTTCTATGTGCAATCCAAATTGGATTAACGATCTTAGAACTTTTCTTTGCTGAGACCATCATGGGCAAGATGAGCTTGTCTGATTATGTGCTTTACACATTTATTGGTGGAATTATTTGTTTTATTTTGGCCTTAATATGCCTTTTATGGGAAGTTTTTATTGCTTCTTATTCTGTAAGGATGAAGCCGCACTCAAAAAAATCAATGCAGTTTTAAGAAAACCAACGATCAATTTTCAATAAAATAACTAGACCCATCAGAGCGAAAATCATTGCTGCGATAGAGTGTATTAACCGTAGGGGTAGTTTTTTTGCAAAGGCATTACCCAAAAAGACAGCAGGCACATCTGCTAACATCATTCCAATAGTGGTGCCTATCACGACTGTTATTGGTGAGGTGTAATGTGCGGCTAAGGCTACAGTAGCGATTTGGGTTTTATCACCAATTTCTGCTAGAAAAAAAGCAATTAAGGTGGTTAAGAACACTCCTGACTTGATGCCGAGATGATTTTCATCATCGTCCAACTTATCAGGAATGAGGGTCCAAATAGCCATCCCGATAAAAGAGATGCCCAATACCCACCGAAGCACTTCTGGACGAAGGAGTGTGGTAATCCAAGAACCTAAAGCTCCTGCGAGACCATGATTCAAAATGGTTGCAATCAAAATACCCAGAATAATAGGGACTGGCTTTTTAAATTTTGCCGCTAATAAAAATGCAAGTAGTTGTGTTTTATCTCCCATTTCTGCAAGAGTTACCACACCAGTACTCATTAAAAGCGCATCAATATTCATACACAGCTTTTTTGAATGGAAAGATTCGAAACCACTGCAACGTTAGGATAATGGAGAAAAGGCCAAAAAATAAGAGAGACCAATGGGGAACTGAAAGATAAAAAACCGGAGGAAGAGGCATACTACAAAAACCATCTGCTTTAAAAAAGAATGGTAATGATTGAACAATAGAGAACTGATTGATAAATACTTCAAGGGGGTCAACGCCACAACTTGTCTCAGGATGATAAAGAACCCAGGCATGCCTGAGTGCGACAGCTAAGCCAGCAAAAGCGAAAACGATCGCAAGCAAATGAAAAATTTTACGAAGGGGCTTTAAAGAATAGGCACCCAAGCTACAAAGCCCAATCCCTAAAAAACCGATTCTTTGAAAAATACATAATGGGCAAGGAGGGTAGTGTGCACCAAGCCAGCCAAAATGTTGTAAGAACAATGCAAAGCAGAGTAAAAACAAGCAGATAAGGCTTGTACTAATATAGGTTATCTTGGGCATTCTTAAATCATAAAGGAATATTTTTTTCTGTAGCATAAATATTTTTTCAAAGAAACTTGTTATAGTAAAACTATTGAAGGAGAAAAGAATGACAACGGAAACAAATACAAAACGCCGCAGTTTCAAAGCTTATTTATTTTTATTTTTAATTATTGCCATTGGTTTATTTGCTTTGTACACATGGATTACCTTAAGCTACAGTTACTCAACAGGGAGTAGAGCTGGATTTTTACAAAAGTTCTCTAATCGTGGTTGGATCTGTAAGACTTGGGAAGGCGAAATAGTAACTGGAAGCATGATGGGAAATCAAGAAAAATTTCCCTTCTCAGTGCGCAACGAAGAATTAGCAAAACAAATTGCGTCTAATATTGGCAGGAGAGTTGAAATTGAATATGATCAACACGTTGGGGTGCCGACCAATTGTTTTGCCGAATCCGAATATTTTGTAAAGAATATCAAATCATTACCTGACGTACCTGAGGAATTAATGCAAAAATTACCACCTCAGAAATAGACTTGAGACTTGGAAAAAGACCGCTGATGCGGTCTTTTTTTTAAATATAAGTTCTTTTTTAGCCTCTAAATAGTGCATCTCTCAGATATTTTTTTTCTTGAGCTAATAAAAATAAGGGTAATCCTTAAATAAAACCTATCACAACCAATTAAAATATGGTTAAAATGAAAGTGCGTTTAACATACGCTTAAACATTAAGTAGTTTTTAGTCATTTAATTTCAAGGAGCATAATTTGAATAAAGCAGAACTCGTTGCAGCGATTGCTGACGAATCAGAGTTATCGAAAGCTAAAGCCGAACACGCATTAAATGCGGCTTTGGACGCCATTAAAAAATCAGTTACTAAAGGCGATAACGTTCAGTTAATCGGTTTTGGAACATTTAGTTCAGGAAAGCGCGCTGCTCGTGTGGGCCGTAATCCTAAGACTGGCGAAGCAATTAAAATTGCTGCTTCAAAAACAGTTAAGTTTTCCGCTGGTAAAGCATTTAAAGATAGCGTTAACAAGCGTAAGAAGTAATTTTTGTTGAATGCTAAAAAAGCCCAATTTATTTTGGGTTTTTTTTTAGCTAAATTAAGTTTGAACCAATCTTTTACCTCGATGAATACTCATCAAAATACCAACCCCAAAACCCAAGGTTGATAAAGCTGTTCCACCATAACTAATAAATGGCAATGGAATGCCGACCACAGGAAGTAGGCCACTAACCATGCCCATATTCACAAAAGCATAAGTAAAAAAGATTAGGGTAACGGTGCCACCTAAGAGTCGCGTAAACAAGTTTGGCGCTGTCGCAGCAATTTGTAGCCCACGTTGAATTAAAAGTAAAAACAAGACTAATAGAAGAATATTGCCCACGAAACCAAATTCTTCGGAATACACTGCAAAAATAAAGTCTGTATGTTTTTCTGGAATAAACTCCAAATGTGTTTGAGTTCCTTTCATCCAACCTTTTCCAAATAACCCTCCAGAACCAATAGCGATCATCGATTGAAGTGTATGGAAGCCCTTTCCTAAAGGATCTGAACTTGGATCTAGCAAAGTACAAATGCGATGTTGTTGATAACTTTGTAAGATAGGCCATGTAACGCCTTTGGCACAAATAGAATTTCCAAAGAATAATATAAAAATTACCCCTATTATTCCAAGCATTAAAAATGGCGCAATAAATCGCCACGGCAGGCCCGCTAAAATAATGACATAAAGTCCTGCTGCTAAGACAAGAATCGCCGTTCCTAGATCAGGCTGTCTAGCGATTAATATTGTCGGTAACAATAAAAAGCAAAGAGCAATAAAAAAATCCCAGAGCTTGATATAACCTTCACGTTTTTGAAAATACCAAGCCAACATCATTGGCATAGCAATCTTCATAATTTCTGAAGGTTGAATAACAATACCAATATTTAACCAGCGCCTCGCCCCTTTTTTAATTTGTCCAAAAAGAGCAACCGCAATTACTAAAGCGATTCCTATCAGATATATCCATATCGAAATCTTTTCTAACCATTTAATAGGGACTCTTGAGGTTATCCACATGATGAATAAAGCCATCAGTAAATTTCTGGACTGTTCTACCCAGGTCACTACAGTGCCTGAACTCGCAGATAGGAAGGTAACATTTCCAACCAGCAGGAGGCATAAAAGAATGATGCCTAGTGTTGGATCTAATCCATACCAAAGAAAACGAATCCGTTGAATTAAGGAACGGTTTTCCATTTAGGAACTCCTTCAGGCCAAGCATTTAGCATTAAATAATCTAGGGCGCTTCTTGCAATTGGAGCAGCGGACGTTGCTCCAAAACCGGTATTTTCTACCACTAAAGCTAAAGCATATTTAGGTTTATCTGCTGGTGCAAAAGCGATATATAACGCATGATCTCTTTTAAACTCGGAGACAAAATTTGCATTGTAGTCCTTGCCGCCCAAGCTAAATACTTGAGCTGTTCCAGTTTTACCAGCAACTGGATAGGTAACGCCAGCAAAAGGAACTTTTCCGGTTCCTGTGATATTGACGCCAATCATTCCCTCAGTAACGACGTCTAGGCTTTCCTTTTTAAAAGTTAGCCTAGTGGTTTCAGAAGGAACCGTTAGAGTCTTATCATGACTAATCGGATCCTCTATCATTTTGACAAGGTGTGGTTTCATCACGATACCTCGATTGGCCAAAATAGAAGTTGCTTGCGCCAGTTGAAGGATGGTGTAACTGTTATAGCCTTGACCAATGCCGATTGAAATCGTATCTCCTTCATTCCATTTTTGTTTTAAAGGATCTGAATAATAAGCCTTCTTCCATTCTTTGGAGGGTAAGATACCTTTAACTTCCCCATTAATATCAATACCAGTTACTTGTCCTAGCCCTAGATTTTTCATAAATGAACTAATGGAATTGATACCCATATCACGAGCTAACATATAGTAATAAGTATCACATGAAACGGCAATTGATTCTCTAAGATTCACATTACCATGACCACCTTTGGCATCATCGCGAAATACGGTATTTCCAAATTTAAAAAAACCAGGATCAAAGATCGTCTGCTCGGGAGTACGAAATTTTCCTTCTAAAGCAGCTAGAGCCATAAAGGGTTTGAAGGTTGATCCTGGCGGATATGTTCCTCGCAGCGGACGATTAAACAAAGGCTTCTCTAAAGAATCATTTAGCTTTTTCCATAAGTCAGCATCAATGCCATCGACAAAGGAGTTAGGGTTAAAGGTTGGCATTGATACAAAAGCAAGCACATCACCAGTAGTTACTTCAATCACTACGGCGGCACCCCGACGCGGACCATATAGTTGCTCAATCAAATATTGGAGTTTGATATCTACTGCAAGTGAAAGATTAGAGCCTGGGATCGGCGGAGTAGAAGAGAGACTCCTTACAACTCGACCCCCAGCAGTAATTTCTACCTCGTTGTAGCCGACGGTCCCACGTAATTCTTTTTCATAACTTTGCTCTAGCCCAATTTTCCCAACTTGTTGGATACCTTTAATTTTGAAGGGACGTAATTCATCACTCATGAAGTCATCAGAGCTTTCCTCAAGCTCAGCTAAAAGCTTTTCTCGATCTTTTGGAGAGACTCTACCTGTATATCCCAAAAGATGGGCCCCCAATTGTTGATAGGGGTATTCACGGAAATATCTAACTTGCACCTCCACCGCTGGGAAGGCATATCTGCGAGATAAAAAACGCGCAACCTCCTCATCATTTAAAAAATTACGAATCGGTATACTCTCGGTTTTTTTGGCCCCTTGTAATGCCCGTAGAAAGTTGAGCCGATCTTTCGGTGAAATTCTTACAATAGAATTTAAGTCCTCTATGAGTTGCTCAATCGGAATAGTTAATACGGCGGGGGTAACCTCTAATGAGTAGGATGGGAAGTTGCGAGCAATGACGACACCATTTCTATCAATAATCAAACCCCGTGGAGAGGGGGTTGTGATGATGGCGATACGATTACTTTCTGAAGCGGTTGAGTATTTAGAGTGTTTAATGACTTGTAGCCAAAAAAAACGAAAAAAAAGTAACAATAAACACACAATCACAAACCAAAGGGCAATCCGAAGCCTACTTTGAAAACTCTCTAATGGGGAGCTAGAGTCTTGGTTGAAGTCCATTAATTCAATTCAATCAAGAGTTATTGCGGGAGAAATTAGAGGTTTGACCAACAAATAATTTTGAAATAATTGGCCAAAATAATGATTGAATCAAACTAGGAAGAACGATATTGATAAAAGACAGATCGTTTGCAGGTAGCGAAAACCACAAGATTAATATTTCTATGGTGTGCGCAATGAGAAAGACTTGAAAGACGATCAAGGTTTGTCCCAAAAGGCTTGTATTGAGCAAGCGCCGCGTCCATATTAAAATTAAAAAAGAAGCGATCAAATAAGTTATTGAATGAATTCCCATGAATTGAGCGGTTTGAATATCCATCAATATGCCTAAGAAAAAGGCAGTGAAAAGATTAATTTTATCGGGTGACTGGAACACCCAAAAAGCAAGAATGACCAGTAAAAAATCCGGTACCCACGGACCATTACCCCACGGAAAAACATTCAATAAAAAGCCGATAAATATTGAAATAACAATACTTCCAACAGACTCTAATTTAAAAATAGAAAATTGCATTAGCCGCCCTTTTTTAGTTTTAATTTATTTTTTATTGTTTCTGATTCAAATGGCACAGGAGCATTGGTTGTTGGTTGATATAGTAAAACCATTAAATGTCGATATTGACTCAAGTTTGATAACGGCCTACACGACACTACAGCTCCCGAACCCTCTGACGAGCGGTCTATTTTGGTAATAATTGCCACAGGCATGCCCGGTGGATAAGTGCCATCAATTCCAGATGTGGTTAAATAGTCCCCAACATCTAAATCTCCTAAATTATTAATATACCGAAGCTGTAAGGGTTCAGATCTACCGGCACCAAAAAGGGCGCCACGTAAACCATTGCGTTCAATAAAGACAGGAATTGAAAAGTCCTTTTCCTCAAGAAGTACAACTTCTGAGGAGTTCGCAAAGACACGTGTGACTTGCCCCATAATTCCGAGACTTCCTGTAATTGGCATCCCTGGCTTTACGCCATCTTGCTCCCCCCGATTGATAACAATTTTTTGCGATACGGGGTTGCTCGGGTTATAAATAATTTCCGCAGCGATAGATTTAAAAGATGATTTCTGTTGGAGGCTTAAAAGTCTTTTTAGGTTGTTATTTTCTGATTCTAGACTTTCAGCTTGATTGGCAAGAAGTGTTAGATTTTCAATAAGTTCTGATTGTTCAGAAATAGTTTTTTTCATCTCTGAGTTCGTTAAAAAATACTCTGAAGACATTACGACAAATTTTACGGGTAAAGAAAGTACGCTTTGTAAAGGATATAAAACATTTTGACCAAAAGCGCGAATTTGTTCAGTCGTATGAAGCTTTAAATCTGCAAAAAGCAAAAACACGCTAATGAGAAGTAGGGCACCTAATTTGACAATTGGTGCACCTTGATTAAATAAGGACGGCGAGGATCTAAACAAGGCTCATCCCTGTTTTTAGAGAGTACTATTCTTGAGAGAAGATGCTACTTAGTTTGTCCATGCGCTCGAGAGCCATCCCTGAACCTCGCGCCACACAAGTCAGAGGATCATCTGCCACATGAACCGGTAAACCGGTTTCTTCGAGCAATAGGCGGTCTAAATCACGTAATAATGCGCCTCCACCTGTGAGCATCATGCCGCGTTCAGCAATATCAGAGGCCAGTTCAGGAGGTGTTTGCTCTAGTGCAGATTTGACCGCAATCACAATTTGATTCAGAGGATCAGATAGCGCCTCTAAGATTTCATTGCTTGTTACAGTAAAACTTCGAGGAATACCTTCGGAAAGATTCCTACCTTTTACTTCCATTTCACGGACTTCACTACCTGGGAATGCAGAACCAATGGTTTTTTTAATCAGTTCAGCAGTTTGTTCACCAATTAACATCCCGTAGTTTCGACGAATATAGTTGGTAATGGCATCATCAAACTTGTCACCCCCAACGCGGACAGACCATTTGTAGACCATTCCACCTAATGACATTACGCCCACTTCAGTGGTTCCACCACCGATATCGATGACCATTGATCCTGAGGCCTCAGTGACCGGTAAGCCAGCCCCGATTGCAGCAGCCATCGGCTCTTCAATCAAAAATACTTGTGAGGCTCCAGCCCCCAATGCTGACTCACGAATAGCGCGACGCTCTACTTGGGTAGATCCGCAAGGCACACAAATGATAATTCGAGGACTAGGTTTAAAGAATTTACTCTCATGAACCATTTTGATGAACTGCTTAAGCATTTGTTCAGTAATCGTGAAGTCGGCAATAACCCCATCTTTCATAGGGCGAATAGCTTGTATATTGCCAGGCACCCTACCTAACATGGCTTTAGCCTCACGGCCAACAGCTAAAATGGTTTTTTTGCCACCAACGCCATCTTGGCGGATTGCAACGACAGAGGGTTCGTCAAGGACAATACCTTTATCTCGCATATAGATAAGCGTATTAGCAGTGCCAAGGTCGATGGCAATATCGTTTGAAAAATAACTACGGAAGAGTCCGAACATATGCTTAATGGAAGAGTATTAAAATTTACAATATAAATTAGTTTTTAGAAGATAATGTAATGATACTGCAAGCATGTTATGAACATTGAAGAAATAAAACACCTAGCCAAACTATCTAGCTTGGAATTAGATCCTGAACAGACTCAAAAAATCTCGAAGGAGCTAGAAACCATTTTTAGTTTAGTCGACCAACTACAGGCCGTACCAACGGCGGGTGTCCAGCCATTATTTCACCCAATCGCGATAATTGCTGAATTAAATCAACCGTTAAGACAAGATAAGGTGACCGAGTCAGATCACCGTATCGAGAATATGGCATGTGCCCCAGTAGCCCATGAAGGCTTATATTTAGTCCCTAAGGTGATTGAATGAAGTGGCATGAGCTCTCTTTAACAGAATTATCTACAGCGCTGAGAGATAAAGTTATTTCAAGCGTTGAATTAAATCGATATTTTTTAGATCGTATTGCTCAATATCAACATTTAAATGCTTTTTTAGACGTTCAAGAAGAAACCACGTTAAGTCAGGCAAAAAAAGCTGATGAGATGATATCTAAAGGAACAGCGAGCCCTTTAACAGGCATTCCGATTGCCCATAAAGATGTATTTGTGACTCAGCATTGGAAATCAACCGCTGCATCGAAAATGCTGGAAAACTATATTAGTCCTTTTGATGCAAGGGTTGTTGAGCGTTTAGGTGTGGGTGGTGCAGGTATGGTCTGTTTGGGAAAGACCAATATGGACGAGTTTGCCATGGGCTCGTCTAATGAAAACTCTGCCTTTGGTCCAGCTCACAATCCTTGGCATACACAATACGTCTCAGGTGGCTCATCTGGTGGTTCGGCCGTAGCTGTAGCTGCTGGACTTACTCCAATAGCAACAGGAACTGACACTGGGGGGTCTATCCGGCAACCGGCTGGCTTTTGTGGGATTACTGGCATTAAGCCTACCTATGGCAGTGTTTCAAGGTATGGAATGATTGCTTATGCGTCTTCTCTTGATCAAGCAGGCCCCATGGGAAAATCTGCCAAAGACTGCGGTTTGATATTAAACATGATTGCGGGCCATGATTCTAGAGATTCAACCTCACTAAGTAGAGAACCGCTAGATTATCTAAGCTTCATAGGAAAAAATTGGTCTGATGATGCTTCTTTAACACTAAAGGGTTTAAAAATTGGTATCCCAGCAGAATTTTTTGCTGAAGGTTTGCAAGAAGAAGTTCGTGCAAGTATTGAATCAGCACTCAAACACTTTGAGGGATTAGGAGCAATCTGTATCCCGGTAACTTTGCCTAAAACGAAGTTGTCAATTCCGGTCTATTACGTATTGGCCCCAGCCGAAGCCTCCAGCAACCTTAGCCGCTACGATGGCGTTCGCTATGGTTATAGGGCGAAAGACTACAAAGACCTTGCGCAAATGTATGAGCGATCTAGATCTGAGGGATTTGGTGCTGAAGTAAAACGTCGAATTTTGATTGGCTCCTACGTTTTATCCCAAGGCTATTACGACGCTTATTATCTGCAAGCGCAAAAAATTCGTCGAATCATTGCTGAGGATTTTCAGAAGGCCTTTGCTTCATGTGATGTTTTGATGGGTCCGGTAGCCCCTAATGTGGCTTGGAAAATTGGAGAAAAATCGACGGATCCAGTAGAAATGTACTTGGAGGATATTTACACATTAAGCGCCAATTTGGCAGGTTTACCAGCCATGAGCATTCCATGTGGGATGAGTCAATCAGGCTTGCCGATCGGGCTTCAATTGATTGGTAATTATTTTGCTGAGCCAAGAATGATTCAGATTGCCGATCATTTTCAAAACACCACCCATTGGCATCAACTTCATCCACAAGGTTTTGAGAAACCCGTTGGAGGTCAGGCGTGACATCAACCACTTGGGAAGTTGTGATTGGACTAGAAACCCATACACAACTCAGGACTCAATCAAAAATATTCAGTGGAGCCAGCATTGCTTTTGGGGCCTCACCCAACGCACAAGCTTGTCCAGTTGATTTAGCTTTACCTGGAACGTTGCCAGTTTTGAATCAAGAAGCTGTTGCTCATGCGATTCGATTTGGTTTGGCGATTGGTGCACATATTGCTCCCGTAAGTGTTTTTGCGAGAAAAAATTATTTTTATCCGGATCTCCCTAAAGGCTATCAAATCAGTCAATTTGAGCTTCCAGTGGTGGTTGGAGGGACCATTAACATTCTTGTTAATGGGCAGCAAAAGCAAGTTCAGTTAACCCGGGCTCACCTTGAGGAAGATGCTGGAAAATCCCTTCATGATGATTTTGAGGGGCTCCACGGTGAAAAGTCCAGTGGAATCGATTTGAATCGAGCTGGAACCCCTTTGTTAGAAATTGTGACTGAGCCCGTTATGCGAAGTGCAGCTGAAGCAGTCGCTTACGCTAAAGAATTACACGCCCTTGTCATGTGGATTGGGATTTGTGATGGGAATATGCAAGAAGGCTCTTTCCGGTGTGATGCGAACGTTTCTGTAAGACCTTTTGGGCAAGAAAAATTTGGCACTCGATGTGAAGTTAAGAACTTGAACTCTTTTAAGTTCTTAGAAGAGGCCATTTTGTATGAAGTAAGAAGGCAAATTGAATTAATCGAAGATGGTGGGGTCGTCAAACAAGAAACCCGTCTTTACGACCCCGATCGTCAAGAGACACGAAGTATGCGCAGTAAAGAGGATGCGCAAGACTATCGCTACTTCCCTGACCCAGATTTATTGCCATTACATATTTCACCAAAAATGATTGAAGACATCAAAGCGACGATGTCAACCTTACCCTCGGTATTAAGGGCGCAGTGGCAAACAGATTATGGACTTAGTGAGTACGACGCGATGCTTCTTACCCAAAGTAAATCTAATGCGGACTACTTTGTTGAGCTACTGGGATTAATTGATGCTAGCCTTGCAAAACCTGCGGCCAATATGATGGCGGGCGATTTGGCTACAGCATTAAATCGAGAATCGATGGAGGCACCCCAGTCTCCTTTGAGGCCCTCGCATCTTGCAGAGCTCTTAAAAAGAATTCAAGACGGCACTATTTCTAATAAAATCGCCAAAGATATTTTTTCCATTTTGTGGGAGAAAGGAATTAGTTCCGCTCTACCGCTAGTTGGCGCAGTTGATGCCTTGATTGAAGAAAAGGGCTTGAAACAAATCAGTGATTCAGGCGCGATCGAAAAATTGATTGACCAAGTCCTACTTGAAAATCCCAAGTCTGTAGAAGAATATCGGGGTGGTAAAGAAAAGGCATTTAATGCTTTAATTGGTCAAATTATGAAAGCCTCAAAAGGTAAAGCCAATCCAGCACAAGTGAATCAGATTCTGAAAGATAAATTAACCGCTTAAATCAGCACAAGGCTTCAGATGGATAAAGAACAAGAGTCAACCCAAGAGAACCAAGAGCAATTAGTTGCTGATTGGTTAATGAGTACGCCAGGCTTTTTCGACAGGCATCCTGACTTATTAACAAAAATAGAGCTTGCCAATACCCATAGTGGTAAAGCAATCTCTTTGCAAGAAAAGCAAATGGCATTGCTGCGCAGCCAGAACCGAGATTTAAATCAACGTCTTGCTCAGATGCTTCGTTTTGGAACTGAAAATGATCGCACTCAAAGTTTGATGATGAATTGGCTTGAAGAGCTGTTACTAGTCAATGATCAGCAGGAAGCAATCGAGAGTATTACCTCAGGCTTAAATCGATTGTTTGATGTTGGGCAGGTAAAGATCATTCAACCCCAAAATATTTCTTTAGAGCTGCGAAGTCAATTAGAAAAAGATGCCATCTGTGGCGGTATTGAAATCGCTAAAGAGCTGATTGATGAAGACATGTTGATTCCCGAAGGAAGTTTTGTTGCCACGCGTCTTAGTTATAACGAAGAATATTTAGGGGCTTTGTTACTGATAAGTCCGGATTCACAAAAGTTTTTACCGACGGTTGGCTTAAACTATATTCATCAACTTGGCAGGCTTGCTGCGGCAGCCTTGTATCGATTTCGGAATATATAATGTCAAGCTCAACCACTAGGGAACACCTCGCGGTTGAAAGTTTTCTAGAGCAGCTGAGGGTGGTTCGTCAATTATCCCCCCACACCCTAAAAGCCTACCATCAAGATTTAAATATCCTTTGTGAAAATCTTGCACTAGAGAGCCTAGATTTACATCTGGTAAAAGCCAGTCACATTCGATCCTGGGTAGCTAAACTCCATTCAGGCGGTGCAGCACCAAGATCTATTGCGCGCTTGCTGTCAGCTTGGAGAACTTTTTTTGACTGGTTGGCTTTACCACTACCGAGTCTCGGAATAACAGAAATAAAGACGAACCCAGTGCAAGACATCAAGGCACCAAGGAAAGCCAAGAACTTACCCAAAGCTTTAAGTGTTGAATATGCCATTGTTTTAATGGAAAAGGCTCAAACAGAATCGACCTATTACGATCAAGATCCATTCGCTTGGGCCAATGTCAGAGATCATGCCTTAGTTGAGTTGTTTTATTCATCGGGTTTAAGACTTTCTGAAATCTTGGGCTTGGATGCTACTTTGTCTTATGGGTATCCTGCCAAGGCTGCTGGTTGGATTGCGTGGGATAGCGCCGAGGTACATGTATTGGGTAAGGGGGGAAAGCGGCGCATTGTGCCGATTGGCTCTGCTGCCATGCAAGCGTTACATGCTTGGTTTGCGGTCTGGACTGAGATGCTCCAAAAACAGGATCATCAAGATGGGCCTTTCTTTATTAATGAGAAACTCCAAAGGCTATCTCCTAGGACTGTTCAAGCAAGATTAAAACATTTAGCTATTCGTGCAGAGCTCCCAGTCCATGTTCATCCTCATATGTTGAGGCATAGTTTTGCCAGTCATGTGTTACAGTCATCGCATGATTTAAGAGCCGTTCAAGAAATGCTTGGACACGCTAGTATTGGAAGTACCCAAATTTATACTTCCTTAGATTTTCAACATCTTGCGCAAGCCTATGATTTGGCTCACCCACGAGCAAAGACGAAATAATTATGCAAGCCAGTATTTATTTAGAACGAGATAAAGAGCATTCAGTTCTCAATCAACACCCCTGGATTTTTGCCGGAACAGTGGCAAAGTACGAGGGTAAAGTCGGCACAGGAACAACCGTAAAGGTATTTAATCACGCAAAACAGTTGATTGGACGCGCAGCTTATAGCCCACATTCTCAAATTCGGGCAAGAATGTGGTCTTGGGATCCAGAAGAACCGATTGACCATGCTTTTTTTAAGCGCAAAATAGCAGCGGCTATTGATCACCGAAAACAATGGATAGCTGACACCAACGCGATCCGACTGATTTTTGGTGAAGCGGATGATTTACCAGGTCTTGTAGTGGACCAGTATGACAAGACCTTAGTTTGTCAATTTTTGAGTGCGGGCGCTGAACAGTGGAAAGACGTTATTGTTCAAATTCTTGCTACTCAAACTGGCTGCGAATCCATTTATGAACGATCAGATGCATCTGTGCGGCAGCGAGAAGGCTTGCCATCAAGTACCGGCATTCTGTTTGGGCCAAGCCCAACTTCAGAAGTACTCGTCCAAGAAAATGGAATCCTATATCTAGTTGATCCTCTTCGTGGTCATAAAACAGGTTTTTACATTGATCAACGAGATAACCGACGACTTGTGATGGAACTGTCAAAAAACCGAAGAGTATTAAATACCTTTTGCTATACCGGAGGATTTTCATTAGCCGCCCTAAAGGGAGGTGCAAAGGAAGTGATTTCAGTAGATTCTTCTGGAGACGCCCTTGAAATTGCAAAAAAACAGACAAAATTGAATCAATTTGATCAAAATCGCGCCATTTGGCTGGATAAGGATGCTTTTGAGACCCTCAAAGAGTTAAGGGTTGCTAATGAGCAGTTCGACTTGATTGTGCTTGACCCACCAAAGTTTGCCCCATCTGCGGCGCACCTTTTAAAGGCAATTAAAGCATATAAAGAAATTAACCGAACTGCCATGCAAATGGTCTCAAAAGGTGGGTTAATACTCACTTTCTCTTGCTCTGGGGCGATGGATATGGAGCTTTTTGAGAAAACCATCTTTACCGCCTCCAAGGAGGCTGCAAATCATCAAAAAGCAGGAGATTTGAAATTTCGTGTATTAAAGCGCTTGACTTCAGGGCTAGACCATCCTAAATTAACATGTTTCCCTGAGGGCGATTATCTCAAGGGTTTATTATTAGAGCGGGTTTAAAAGACGAAACTGCTTTATAGAATCATTTAGGAAGACATGGCACTTATACCTGTAACAATTTTGACGGGCTTTTTAGGCAGCGGCAAAACAACCTTGTTAAAGCATATTTTGACTGCTGAACATGGTAAAAAAATTGCGGTCATCGAAAACGAGTTCGGTGAAGAGAATATTGACAATGAAATTTTGATTCAAAATAGTAATGAGCAAATAGTGCAAATGAGCAATGGCTGTGTTTGCTGTACGATCCGGGGAGATTTAGTAGAGGCGCTGAATCAGCTTTGGGAACAGAGAAAGTCTAAAACAATACAGTTTGATCGGGTGGTGATAGAAACTACAGGTATTGCAAATCCAGGGCCAGTGGCACAAACGTTTTTTATGGATGATGATGTTGCGGAACATTATGTCTTAGATGCTGTAGTGACATTAGTCGATGCTAAGCACGGTGATCAACAGTTAGATCAACATGTTGAAGCGCAGAATCAGGTGGGTTTTGCGGATCAAATCTTTATTACTAAATGCGATGTGGTTGAAGAAAGTGTTCGCCAGGCATTAAGAAATCGTATCGTGCATATGAACCCCAAAGCGCCAATCAAGGAAATTACTCATGGGGTAGTTGATTTAAATGAGGTTTTTGACTTACATGGCTTTAATTTAAATGCTAAGTTAGATATTGACCCGCATTTCTTAGAGCAAG
>CAIPQU010000014.1 GCA_903867305.1 uncultured beta proteobacterium | reverse complement strand
TTCATTTCTCTTGTGCCTTTCTTAGTATTGCTCTAGCAAATGCCAACTCATCTTTTCCAAAATCACGCATAGAGTTTTCGTTCCAAGTGATATTTATGTCAATATCTTCAAGGTCTTTTACTGGATGGGTACAACGAACAAGCCCACTATCTGCAATAGGTATTTTTACAAAAGATATAACTTCATTTGTTTCCCTATCAAATACCCTGGACTGAATGCTTTTTATACCAACGGACAACGAAGGTTTTATTTGCTCTGATTTCATGTGTTCTCCCTTTTGAGTTTGGCAGGGTCAGTGGTAAAGCGGTCGTCGCCTGTTGCTGTCCAATAGCCTTCCTTGTAGCCTTCGTAGTGCGCCACCCAAATCCAGTTCAGTTGTGTATTGGTTTGTTGCTCAACTTCTTTCTTTCGCATCTTCTCAAGATAAGCATCTTTGCGGTTGTTGGCATATGCCGCCGCTTTCATGTGCAATTCGTCGTCATACATTGTTCTTACTCCTTAATTTGGCTTCAATGGCTCGGTAGATGTCTTCGGTTTTGTATGTACCCATCAACCGCACTTTAATTTCGTGATGCAACTCCGTTATCTCCTCATCACTTAGACCAACCCATTCTTTTTTGCGTAGTAGTTGGTGCTCGGCAAACAATAGGTCATAGTCTCTAGTCAAACCCTCAATACTTTCCTGTTGTTGGCGTAGCTTAGTGACAGCTAAATTACATAGAACTTCGTAGTTACCCCACGGTAGTTCTTCAATTGATTTTAAGTATTCTTCAAATTCTTGTGCTAGTTCTAGTGCGTTCATGCTTCACCTCTTGCTTTGATTTTTGCAATCATGTTTTGAACATCGCTGACAGCTTCATCATGCCCAGCTTCACGCAACAAATCTTCACACCATTTTAATGTCCCAATGGTTTGTATTAATGCCACTTCCAACGCATCAATTTTTATTCCCGCATGGAATCCCTTGTCCCAAGCCTTTGCCCAACAAATGCTCCAAAGATCATAGTAGCCACGATTAATAGGAAATTCAAACCCTTTTTCAGAAAATAAATTTTGCGCATCCTTACGTTTTATAAACGCTTCCCATGCCTTGTCTCTTTCTTTGTTGCATAGGGGTACATCATCAAATAATCCTTCGCTCATGTGTTCTTACTCCTTAATTTAGCTTCAATGTATGCCACGATTTCCGATGGATTGCACCAACCAACTTCTTCTTCCCTGTTGTCGTGCCAAGTATCAAACTCTGCAATTTCCTCCTTCGTCAGCCCAACCCATGTGCGCTTTGTTGTTTCGTCTGGGCAAGTGCAAGTTCTTGGATTGCCTACGTACCAACACTCACCGCAATCACCACAACAAGTTTTAAACATTGCGCTTCTCCTTGGCATCATCGTCCATGTCTTTGAGCATCTGATTTAAAGCCATCATCTGTTTGCTTTTTTCCATGCGTTGAGCATGAAGTATGTTCATTGCATCACCCAAGGCTTGAGTGGCCCCGTACAGTTCAATGATTTCTTCTTTAATTTCTTGTTTGGTTTTCATGTGTTTTTATCCTTGAGTTTGTCGGGGTCAGTTGTAAAGCGGTCATCCCCTTTTGCCGTCCAATAACCTTCTTTGTAGCCTTCGTAGTGCGCTACCCAAACCCAATTCAGTTCGTCTTGGCTCTTCTTTTTAACCTTGCCAAGTTGCATCTGTGCAAGGTAGGCATTCTTACGATTGCTGGCATAGTCTGATGCTTTTGC
>CAIPQU010000013.1 GCA_903867305.1 uncultured beta proteobacterium | reverse complement strand
TTAATATATTAAATATATTAAAAATTTAGTCATATGCATATTGTCTCCAATCGTTAAAGTTCTTAAAGTCTTATATAAGACTTTGGAATCTTTTAAAACACTTGATAGGAGAAATACATGAAAACGCGTCAGCAAGCAGCAGCAGAAATTCAAAAAGATTGGGATACAAACCCTCGTTGGAAAGGTATTACACGCAATTACACAGCGGATGATGTTATTCGTTTAAGAGGCTCTTTGCAGATTGAGCATACGCTGGCCCATCATGGCGCAGACAAGTTATGGAATATGGTCAATAACGAAGCCTACATTAATTGTTTAGGCGCTTTGACGGGGGGGCAAGCGATGCAACAAGTTAAGGCTGGTATTAAAGCAATTTATTTATCAGGCTGGCAAGTTGCTGCTGATGCCAATAGTGGTGCAGAAATGTATCCTGATCAATCCCTCTATCCGGTTGATTCCGTTCCTAAGGTTGTTGAAAGAATCAACAACACCTTTAAGCGTGCTGATGAGATTCAGTGGTCAAAAGGTGTAAATCCTGGCGATGCTGGATATATCGATTACTTTGCGCCGATCGTTGCTGATGCTGAAGCTGGATTTGGTGGCGTTTTAAATGGCTTTGAACTAATGAAGGCGATGATTCAGTCTGGAGCTGCTGGGGTGCATTTTGAAGATCAATTAGCTTCGGTGAAGAAATGTGGTCACATGGGTGGAAAAGTATTAGTACCCACTCAAGAGGCTGTTCAAAAATTGAATTCTGCACGTTTGGCTGCTGATGTCATGGGTGTACCAACGTTAATCTTGGCAAGAACAGATGCTGAAGCTGCTGACTTACTGACTTCTGACTATGATGCAAATGATCAGCCGTTCGTTACTGGTGAGAGAACTGCCGAGGGTTTTTATAAGACGCGTAAAGGTCTTGATCAAGCGATTTCACGTGGTGTTGCTTACGCTGCCTACGCTGATATGGTTTGGTGTGAGACTGGAACACCTGATCTTGCATTTGCGAAGAAATTTGCAGAAGCGATTCGTTCAAAATATCCAGGTAAGTTACTTGCGTATAACTGCTCACCATCTTTTAACTGGAAAAAGAATTTGGATGACGCAACGATTGCGAAGTTCCAACGTGAATTAGGTGCGATGGGTTATAAGTATCAGTTTATTACCTTGGCTGGTATTCATTCGATGTGGTACAACATGTACGATTTAGCGCAAGACTATGCAAAACGTGGCATGTCAGCCTATGTTGAAAAAGTTCAAGAGCCAGAATTTGCGGCCAGAGATCGTGGTTATAGCTTCGTATCCCATCAGCAAGAAGTTGGCACTGGTTACTTTGATGATGTAACTACCGTAATTCAAGGTGGTAAGTCTTCCGTAACCGCATTGACTGGTTCGACAGAAGAAGAGCAGTTCCATTAATCCTTTAAAACGTTTGCTTATCCGCGAACACAATAAAAAACCCGAGGACAAAATCCTCGGGTTTTTTATTAAAGATACGTTGTATAAAAAAAGTACAGAGGACATTGATGCCATATTCATTCGATCCGAATAATACCTTATTGAAAATCAAATATAAGGGTGGCAAATTTCGTAAAGGTCAGGGTGAATATCCAGAGATTGATGAAAAAAGACCCCTATCCTTATTATTAGCAGAACTGCCTACTTTATTTCCTTATACAGGTTTTGAAGATTCGATTCCTAATCCTGAAAGACAACGTCCTCGACAAGAAGTTCAGGTAGCGATATTGTTAGAAGCTATTAAAACTAAAAAACCATGGGAAGAGGAATGGGTAAGTTTTTGGCGAGATCATTTTTCGGTCAATGGCTATGAACAAAACGTCGGGGCATTCACTCCACATTGGGAGTTGAATGTTATCCGTCAATATTGCTGGACGAATTTTCGAGAAATGTTAGAAGCGCAGACAAGTCATCCAGCCATGTTGTATTACTTGAACAATCGCACTTCACGTGCAGGTAGTGCAAATGAAAATTTTGCCCGTGAGTTATTTGAATTACATACGCTTGGTAAAGGGGCATATTTAAATGCTTTGTATGCCGATTGGAAAAGTGTTCCAGGGGCTTTTAATGGAGCACCCGATGGCTATATCGATCAGGATGTCTATGAAGCGGCACGCGCTTTTACTGGTTGGACAGTAGAAGATGGATCGAATATGGGAGGGAAGCAAAACTTACCCGGCACAGGAAAATTTATTTATATCGAATCACGTCATGATAATTATCAAAAACGTGTATTAGCGACTGAGTTTTCTCCTTATGCTGGTGCCCTGAGTGATGGTCGTAAAGTACTTGATCTTTGCGCTGATCATCCAGCAACGGCTCAACACCTCGCCGAGAAATTAGTAAAGCGTTTTATTTCTGATGATCCTCCTCCAGAAATGATTCAAAGTACAGCGAAGGTATGGATCGATCAACGTAAGAGTCCAGCACAATTAAAGCTTGTGTTTCAACACTTAGCTGCGCAGGCTAGCAAGTTAGCTCCCCAGCAAAAACAAAAAGCTCTGCGAGCACCTCGACTTGCTGCGAAATTTATTCGTGCAACGAATATTCCTTTTACGATTAGCGAAGGTCAAATCATGGGAGTGATTGAGGGTGCTGGAGTTCCTTCCTATGGGTGGCCTAGTCCAGATGGTGCTCCCGACGGTATGTCTTGGGTTTTATCTTCAACGTATATTCGTCAACGAATGACTCTCTTACAAGGCTTAGCTGAGAACTGGTGGGGGACTGGGGAGTGGGATCCCTTTGCTGGAACAAGTAATAACCGAACGTACCAAGAGTTGATGACGCGTTGGGAAAATGCTCTGTTTGGTAATGCGCGACCGGAATTGAGTCAAGTCATACTGAGTGGATTAAAAATAAATCCGAGTGACTCCGCAACAGATATCAAAAGGGCCTGTAAGCTCGTCGGTATGTTAGCCTGCGCACCAAGTTTTCAGACGGAAGTTGTTTTACCACCACCTAATTTAATATAAAGGAAGCAACATGGATCGCCGCACCTTTATAACATCAACGAGCATGTCCTTTTTAGGAGCTCTCAGTGGAGTTAGTGATTTTGCACTAGCGCAAACACCTTTAAAAATAAAAGCAGCAACTCAAAATGGACCTTTGATTATTTTATTTTTACGTGGTGGTGCTGATGGTTTGGGGATTTTATCGCCATTAGATGATGTCAATTTTCAGGCGGCGAGAAGTCCGCAAATGCGCTTTGATCCGACAATTTCCCCGGTATTCAAAGGGAAAATGAATTGGTATTGGCATCCATCTGCTGCGCCCTTATCACAATTGATGGATGCCAAACGACTTGTACCATGGCATGCAGTTGGACTGACCAATGAAACACGTTCACATTTTGAAGCTCAAGAGATCATGGAGCGAGGTGTTGATAGTCTGCAAATGATTCCAGATGCCTATGGAATGATTTCGAGAGTTGCTGCGCAAAATGGTATGAAAAATAATACCTTCTTATATGCTGGTAGTAATAACTTACCAAGAGCTATGCAAGGGAATTTTTCAGCGCTAGCCGTTCGTGATTTACAAAATGGGGTGCCATTTCCAGGTGGAGTTGATAATCTCAAAATTCTTGAAGAATTAGTCTTAAGAGATAAAAATCATCCTGCAGCTAGTAGTATTCAAACGACGCTCGAGAATCTCAATAAAATTCAAGAAATCTTGTTGCAAGGTGAGAAAAAAGTAAAGCCTTATGAGTCTGCGGGCTCAAGCCCTTATCCGAATAACGATCCAGGCGTTGGCTTGCGTTCAGTGGCGCGATTAATTCAAGCGAATATCGGTTTGCAATATGCTTGGGTAGATCATGGCGGTTGGGATATGCATGAAGGTGAACCACAACGCTTAAATAATGTTCTCGGGCAATTGAGCCAAGGCTTATTCGCTTTTGATCAAGATATGCAGGCACAAAATAAAAAATACACCATGGTGGTGATGACGGAATTTGGTAGACGTTTTAGAAGTAACCAAAGCAATGGAACCGATCATGGACATGGAGGACTTGCGATGATTTTAGGCAGTCAAATCCCTAAAGCACAAATGATGGGTTCATGGCCTGGGCTGAATGAAGCAGATTTAGACAGAAGTGTTGATTTAGCTGTGACAACGCCTTATCAAGATGTCATTAATCAAGCCTTACAGTGGGGACGAATGATTTAAGTCATTCTTCTTAAGGATTGTTGACATCCTCCCCGCCCTAAAGGAAGGGGATTTCTTTCGGGCTTTTGTTAAACTATCATCATGGAAAAAATTGATTGTCATTTTTGTACGCATGATGGGGGCGAAATCTTAGTCGCCAATTCTGTATTACGGGTGATTGCTCCAGAGGAGCCAGAATTTCCGGGTTTGATCCGCGTTGTCTGGCATGAGCATGTGGTGGAGATGACGGATCTTGAGCCTTCGCAAAGAAGTGCTTTGATGCAGGTGGTTTGCCAAGTGGAGGATTTGGTTCGAAAAATCATGAATCCTCATAAGATCAATTTAGCGAGTTTTGGTAACTTTGTACCCCACTTACATTGGCATATTATTCCTCGCTGGCAAGATGATGCTTTTTTTCCTGAATCGATTTGGGGGAAGAAGTTACGCGATAATTCTGAGGATCTCCTGAATGGGCGTCATCAACAAGCTGAGTTACTTCATGCTGCGCTCAAAGAGTGTTTCATTAGTGAATAACTATCAGTGAGTAAATATCCGTGAGTCAAAATGAGTAAGTTAATGAATCCAGCGCAACGAGTGGCATTTTTTGAAGCGCTCAAAAAAATTAACCCGCATCCAAAAACAGAGCTCGAATATGCTTCTGTCTTTGAGTTACTTACGGCGGTTCTTCTATCCGCACAAGCGACGGATGTGTCCGTCAATAAAGCCACTCAACGTTTATTTCCTGTGGCAAATACGCCCGACAAAATATTGGCTCTTGGCGAAAAAAAACTGATGTCCTATATTCAAACGATTGGACTTTATCGATCCAAGGCAAAGCATTTATTACAAACCTGTCAGATCTTGATTGAAGAGTATGGTGGCGAAGTACCAAGGGATCGAGAGGCCCTAGAGTCCTTACCTGGAGTCGGTCGTAAAACCGCGAATGTGATTTTAAATACGGCTTTTGGTGAATTAACGATGGCTGTTGATACACATATATTTCGGGTTTCTAATCGAACCGGACTAGCTCCGGGTAAGAATGTCTTGATCGTGGAACAAAAATTATTAAAACGTGTCCCACAAGAATATTTATTACATGCGCATCATTGGTTAATTTTGTTAGGGCGCTATGTATGTAAAGCGAGAAGTCCGACCTGTAGCAAATGCCCCGTCGAGCCTGTTTGCCAATTTAAAGAAAAACAATTGGATCATGTTTAATCCGACCAAAGATCAAGTCCGTGAGTTTTTTTGTTTAGCTTGGAAAAAGCAGCAAGAATCAGGTGTACTCACACCCCTCGAATCGATTGCAGCGCGTTGGATGGTCGAACACCCTGAGTATCACAGTCTGCTGAATCAACCTGAAGTAGCGAAGGCGCAGGACTTCACGGTAGAGAA
This sequence comes from uncultured beta proteobacterium, assembly GCA_903867305.1. GTDB lineage: Bacteria > Pseudomonadota > Gammaproteobacteria > Burkholderiales > Burkholderiaceae > Polynucleobacter. Next base: position 43,843 of record CAIPQU010000013.1, on the reverse strand, counting down.
TGGTCAGACCAATCCCTTTTTACATTTATCGATGCATATGAGTCTGTCGGAACAAATACAGATTGACCAGCCCGCAGGAATTAGGCAGATTAGTCGACAGCTGATGATGCGGTTAGATTCAGAACATAGTGCTCATCATCAAATGATGGAGTGTTTGGGACGGATTCTTTGGGAGTCTTCTCAGACCGGGACTGAACCGAATATGCAGAACTATCTCGAAGAGCTGCAACAGCTTATTTAGTATTCCACTGATCTAATTTTTCTTTCGCGCGCGCCATCGCGGCTTCGATAATTGCTTTTTTACGAGCCTGATCATCGACATTGGGATTGCTAATTGCTTTTAATTTAGATGCTGCTTTGGCATGTTGTCTTTTGACTAAATCTTGTTTTTCACGCTCGAGACGCAGTTTTCTGGCGTCATAATTTTTCTTGGCTTGGTCAGCTAGTTCACTAGACCAAGCTTTCCAACCGGTTTTTTGCTCTGTCACTGGAATCATCGTAATACAATCGACGGGGCAGGGTGGAACACAAAGATCACAACCCGTGCAGCGCTCATTGATCACCATGTGGAGTTGCTTGGCAGCTCCGACAATAGCATCTACGGGGCAAGCCTTAATACACAGTGTGCACCCGATACATTCCATCTCATTAATGACTGCAAGAGGTCTTGGTCTTTCCAGGCCTCGCTCAGTATCCAAGGGTAGGCTGGGCTTATTCAAAATTTTAGAAAGACGCGCGACTCCTTCTTCACCACCTGGAGGACAGCGATTGTGGAGAGCCTCTTCTAAAGACATGGCCGCTGCATACGCGTGGCAATCTGGATAGCCACATTTCGTACATTGAGTCTGAGGTAATGCCTCATCAAGTTGCTTTAACAAGCTTGATGAGGAAATGAAATGAATCGTTTGAGACACTCTATTGAAAACGAGTTAGGTTTTGGGTTGTGCTGATGCGCGCGTGGTTATTGCACGAGTCGTTTTCGCTGAAGTTTTCTTTGTGACAGTTTTACTAGGGGCTACTTTTTTAGCAACAGCTTTTTTTGAAGTAGCAACTGGTTTAACCGTTGGAGATACTTTTACCTTCGTTGAGCTTTTGCTATTAGTAGGGTGTTTACGAATAAATTCGCAAATCTTTGGATACACCATTTCACGCCAACGGCGACCAGAGAAAATACCGTAGTGACCTGCACCCTTAACCTCGTATTCTTCTTTATTGGCGCTAGGAATACCAGAACATAGTTCGATCGCTGAGCGGGTTTGACCGCTTCCAGAGATATCATCGAGTTCGCCTTCGACGGCAAATAGTGAGGTTGTTTTGATGTCTTGAGGACGCACCAACTGCCCTGCGACTTCCCAAGTACCTTTTGCTAAGGCAAAGTCTTGGAAAACGGTTTTAATCGTTTCGAGGTAATACGTCGAATCCATATCGAGGACAGCGTTATATTCGTCATAAAACTTACGGTGTGCTTCAGCATCTGGAGTATCACCTTTGAGTAAGTCTTGAAAATAATCCCAATGTGAACGCACATGGCGATCAGAATTCATCGCCACGAAGCCCGCATGTTGTAAAAATCCTGGATAGACTTTACGTCCAGCACCAGGATGATTTGGCGGTACTGTACAAATAACGTTATTTTCAAACCATTGATAAGACTTGGTCATTGCTAGAGAATTGACGGCAGTTGGTGATTTACGGGCATCAATTGGGCCACCCATCATGGTCATCGTTGCTGGTGTTTGTTCACCATTTGAGGCCATTATAGAAATTGCCCCAAGCACTGGAACTGTAGGTTGGCATACTGAAATAACGTGGAGATGTTCAGCGCCGATATAACGGATAAATTCTTGGATGTAAGCCACATAATCATCTAAATGGAATTTACCTTCTGAGAGCGGAACTAAACGAGCATCTGTCCAGTCTGTCAAATACACTTTATGATTTTGTAAAAGTACTTTCACCGTATCTCTGAGAAGCGAAGAGTGATGACCTGACAGAGGTGCCACAACTAAAACAATTGGATCATTTTTCATCGCTTTGATGACGGAAATATCATCAGAAAAGCGCTTAAAACGTACTAAACGACAAAATGATTTCTCGATGGAGGTGAATTCGGTAATGGCGACTTGTTTGCCATGGGCTTGAACATTTTTGATACCAAACTCTGGTTTTTCGTACCCCTTGCCAAGGCGGTGTAAGAGCTCATATCCAGCGGCAAAGCGTTGGGAAGCTGGGTAATACGACATGGGATTATTCGGGTCAGTGAAAACTTTGGCGACTGTTTGTGCCCATGAACTCATTGGTTCTAGCATGGCGCGGTTGAACTCTTGTATTTGATACAACATAACTTCAGTCCTTATGAAACGATTTAGTGGAATTGAGATTCATAAAACTCCTCATTTCAATATGTTGCAGTGCAACACCTTCATCTTACCTTACTTTAGGGTTTTGCTTCAGGACTTTTAGTTCCATTTAGCAAAAAACAACAATATTTCACGATAAAACAGCCGCAATCGCTTTTGCAACATGACCAACGTTCTTTGTATTCAGTGATGCAACACAGATTCTGCCGGTACTAACCGCATAAACTCCGTGGTCAGCGATTAAATGATCCACCTGATCCTTGGATAATCCAGTGTAGGAGAACATTCCGCGTTGTTTAGCGATAAAAGAAAAATCTCTATTTGCACCAGCTGCTTTGAGTTCAGCGATCAATTGCTCACGCATTTGTTTGATACGGTCACGCATTTGCGATAGTTCATCTTCCCACATTGTGCGCAGTTCGTTTGAGTTCAAGACTGCAGAGACAATAGCGCCACCATGGGTCGGTGGGTTAGAGTAATTGGTACGAATCACACGTTTGACTTGAGAAACCACACGTTGGGTTTCATCGGCGTTTTGCGTCACGATCGTTAATGCGCCCACACGCTCACCATAAAGTGAGAATGATTTAGAAAATGAACTAGAAATGAAGAATGACATTCCAGAATCAGCAAAAAGACGCACAGCCAAACCATCTTCATAAATACCATCAGCAAAACCTTGATAGGCCATATCTAAGAACGGTATCAATCCTTTGTTACGACAGATATCCACGATGGTGGCCCACTGTTCAGGTTTTAAATCTGCCCCAGTAGGGTTGTGACAGCAAGCATGTAAAACAATCACAGTATCCGCGGGTTGGGTATTTAAAAACGCTGTCATGGCAGAAAAGTTCACGCCACGTGTTTGAGAATCGTAATACGGATAATTAATCACGGTAAAGCCAGCACCTTCAAACAGTCCGCGGTGATTTTCCCAGCTAGGGTCACTAATGGCCACTTGTGCGTGAGGTTTTAATCGTTTTATAAAGTCAGCACCAATTTTCAGAGCACCTGTGCCGCCGAGTCCTTCAAAGGTCGCCGCGCGATGACTAGCAACGATCGTATTATCCTGACCAAATACCAAGGTTTGCACTGCGCTATTATAAGTAGCAATACCTTCAATGGGGAGATAGCCTCTGGATTTTGGGTTTTCTAAGATTTGTTTTTCAGCGACTTGAACTGCGCGAAGTAAAGGAATTTTTCCTTCTTCGGTGAAATAAACACCAACACCTAAGTTCACTTTTGTCGGTCTGGTATCCGCATTAAATGTTTCGTAAAGACCTAAAATGGGGTCACGTGGAGCGAGTTCAACGGCAGAAAAAAGTGTCATAGGTGGAAAATTTCAGTTTAAAAAGATCAAGATAACAAATTGTAAGCGAATGTTCAAAGTGAGATATCTTCTTTAGAGCAGGATCACCAATCAAAAATCTAAAAAACTGCAATAATCGAAGGTTATAGCAATAACAATGATCCTATTTTAAACAAACTTGAATGGCATCTAGACAATCCAAAGGAAAATCCGGCAAATCTGAGCGAGCAGCTCCGATTGCTGCTCCTGCGCTTGATGAGTCGAAGTTTATTGACTTCCCAAATTCGCCTTTCCATTTGTATCAACCATTTTTACCTGCTGGTGATCAACCCGCCGCCATTGAAGGTCTGATTACTGGGATAGATGATGGTTTATCCTTTCAAACCCTTCTAGGTGTTACTGGGTCGGGCAAAACTTACACAATGGCCAATGTCATTGCCAGAGAAGGTCGACCAGCGATTATTTTTGCACCGAACAAAACCTTAGCAGCCCAGCTATATAGTGAGTTCCGTGAATTTTTTCCACGTAATGCGGTTGAATATTTTGTGAGTTATTACGACTACTATCAACCAGAAGCATATGTTCCGACGCGTGATTTATTTATTGAAAAAGATTCATCAATCAATGAGCATATTGAGCAAATGCGTTTGTCGGCGACGAAGAGTTTATTAGAACGTCGAGATGTCATTATTGTTGCCAGTGTTTCAGCCATTTACGGTATTGGTAATCCAGGTGATTATCACAAGATGGTCTTGACTTTGCGTCAGGGTGACAAATTGTCACAAACGGAGATCGTAAAACGACTAGTCGCCATGCAATATGAGCGCAATGACGTCGATTTTTCTCGAGGGACTTTTCGGGTTCGTGGAGATACGATTGATATCTTTCCTGCAGAACATAACGAACTTGCCGTTCGAGTTGAATTATTTGACGATCAGATTGATTCTTTACAGTTCTTTGATCCGCTTACAGGCAAGATAAAACAGAGGATTGCGCGTTTTACGGTTTATCCCGGATCACATTATGTGACTCCGCGAGAAACGGTCTTGCGCGCTGTTGAAGATATTAAGGTGGAGTTACGAGAGCGTTTAGCCGAGCTTTTATCGCAGAATAAATTAGTCGAAGCGCAGCGTCTTGAGCAGCGGACACGTTTTGATCTCGAGATGCTTGCTGAGTTAGGCTTTTGTAAAGGTATTGAAAATTATTCTAGGCATTTATCGGGTGGTAAACCTGGAGAAGCCCCGCCCACATTGATTGATTATTTGCCCCAAGATGCGTTGATGTTTTTAGATGAGTCTCACGTACTGATTGGTCAATTTAATGGTATGTATAACGGCGATCGAGCCCGTAAAGTCACGCTTGTTGATTTTGGCTTTCGATTACCATCTGCTTTAGATAATCGACCACTTAAATTTGTTGAATTTGAGACAAAGATGCGTCAAACCGTCTTTGTGAGTGCTACTCCAGCCGATTATGAGAAAAATAAGACTGGCAACGTTGTCGAACAGGTGGTTCGGCCAACTGGCTTGATTGATCCGGAGATCGAGGTTTTACCTGCCACGACCCAAGTCGATGACTTGTTGGATCAAATTAAATTACGTGTTGAAAAACAAGAGCGTGTACTCGTGACAGTTCTCACTAAGCGGATGGCAGAACAATTAACGGATTTTTTATCGGATAACGGGGTCAAAGTCCGTTATGTCCATTCGGATATCGACACGGTAGAGCGGGTTGAAATTATTCGGGATCTACGACTGGGGATGTTTGATGTTTTGGTAGGGATTAACTTACTGCGGGAAGGATTGGATATTCCGGAGGTTTCCTTGGTGGCTATTTTGGACGCTGATAAGGAAGGTTTTTTGCGTTCCGAGCGAAGTTTGATCCAGACAATTGGTCGGGCTGCACGAAACTTAAACGGAAAAGCCATCCTATATGCCGACCGAATTACTGAATCGATGCGCAAAGCCATTGCTGAGACACAGAGAAGAAGGGCGAAACAATCGGCCTTTAATGAGCTAAATGGCATTACACCAGTAGGGGTAAAGAAACGCATTAAGGACATTATTGACGGTGTTTACGATGTGGATGATGAGAAGGCGCAGTGGCAATCTCAAAAAGAGAAAGCCAAATACGAAGACATGAGTGAACGTGATTTAGCTAAAGAAATCAAACGTTTAGAAAAAGAAATGGTGGATTTTGCGAGAAATCTAGAGTTTGAAAAAGCGGCCTCTACTCGAGACCGGCTATCTAAAGTCCGCGCGATGGCTTTTGGAGCTTTAACGCCAGACAACCCCCTTACCTAGTTCTGAGCAATCGACTTCAGGATTTGTTATACTTGACTTAATCTGTCGGGTATTATCCATGCCTCATAGAGATATTTAGATGTCCCAGAAACCAATCTGGATTTTAACTAAATTATTGATAGGTAACAGTAAATTATGAGATTAACAACAAAAGGTCGTTTTGCAGTAACCGCAATGATCGATTTGGCCATGCGCCAATCGGAAGGTCCGGTCACATTAGCCGGAATCAGTAAAAGACAAAAAATTTCCTTGTCTTACTTAGAGCAGCTGTTTGGTAAGTTGCGTCGGGTCAAGATTGTAGAGAGTACGCGAGGACCAGGTGGTGGCTATACGCTCAGTCGTGATGGTAATGCGATTACCGTTGCCGATATTATTACTGCGGTAGATGAGCCCATTGACGCAACCCAATGCGGTGGTAAAGGCAATTGCCACGGTCAAGATGAGGCTACTAGCCAATGTATGACGCATGATTTATGGTCCAACCTCAATAAAAAGATGGTGGATTATTTACAATCCGTCACCTTAAAAGATTTGGTTTCGCAGCAAGAGAGTCGTGGTGTGGCGGTTTTATCACCATTTATTAATAAAAATAAACCGGCTCAAGTCATGCCTAACAAAAATAATCCTTTAAATGTCGTTGATGCGAAAGCGGCAAAAAAAGAGCTAGCACCGAAGCGCTTTATTGTGAATTCGGTATTTAATCTCGCACAACAAAATTAATGACCTAAAGAGACTTTTATGAGTAAACATACCACCCCAAAACTCAATCCATTGCCGATGTTTAGTGCTCGTCACTTTCCTGTATATATGGATTATTCTGCAACAACACCGATCGACCCACGTGTGGTAGATAAGATGATTCCTTATTTGCGCGAGCAATTTGGTAATCCAGCTTCACGCTCACATGCCTATGGTTGGGAAGCTGAAGAAGCGGTTGAAGAAGCGCGTTCAGAAGTAGCGCAACTCGTTGGTGCTGATCCACGTGAAATTGTTTGGACTAGTGGTGCGACTGAAAGTATTAACCTCGCATTAAAAGGTGCAGCTCACTTTTATAAAGATAAAGGTAAGCACATCATGACGCTCAAGACTGAGCATAAAGCGACCTTAGATACTTGTCGTGAGCTCGAGCGCGAAGGCTTTGAAGTGACATATTTAGATGTTCAAGAAAACGGATTATTGAATATTGATTATTTCAAAAGCCAGATACGTCCTGACACGATGCTGGTCTCAATACTGTATGTAAACAATGAGATTGGTGTGATTCAGGATATCGCAACGATTGGCGAAATTTGCCGTGAGAAGGGCATTATCTATCACGTTGATGCTGCGCAGGCGACAGGTAAGGTCGCGATTGATTTAGCCAACCTGAAAGTTGATTTAATGAGTTTTTGTGCGCACAAGACTTATGGCCCTAAGGGCGTCGGTGCTTTATTTGTGAGACGTAAACCAAGAATTCGTATTGAAGCCCAGATACATGGTGGTGGTCATGAGCGTGGTATGCGTTCTGGAACATTACCGACCCATCAAATTGTGGGAATGGGTGAAGCTTTTCGTTTAGCGCGTTTAGAGATGGGCACAGAAAACGAAAGAATTCGGATGTTACGTGATCGTTTATGGGCAGGTTTGTCCACGATTGAAGAAGTTTATTTAAATGGTGATATGGATCATCGTGTGCCACATAACTTAAATGTTAGCTTTAACTATGTTGAAGGTGAGTCCATGTTGATGGCCTTAAAAGATGTTGCGATCTCATCTGGATCTGCTTGTACATCAGCATCACTTGAGCCTTCCTTTGTATTACGTGCCTTAGGACGTAATGATGAGCTAGCTCACAGTTCAATCCGTTTTAGTGTTGGGCGCTTTACAACAGTAGAAGAAGTGGACTTTACGGTTGAACTGATTAAAGACAAGATTGCAAAATTAAGAGAGCTCTCACCGTTGTGGGAGATGTTTAAGGATGGAATTGATTTAAGTACCATTCAATGGGCAGCACATTAATCGAACGTTAAGGAAATAGTATGGCATACAGCGACAAAGTAGTTGATCATTATGAGAACCCTAGAAATGTTGGTACATTTGAAAAGGGTGACGAAGCTGTAGGAACTGGCATGGTTGGTGCCCCAGCTTGTGGCGATGTCATGAAACTACAAATTCGAGTCAACGAAAATGGCATTATTGAAGATGCTAAATTTAAGACTTATGGATGTGGTTCAGCGATTGCTTCTTCATCACTCGTGACTGAGTGGGTCAAAGGCAAAACATTAGATCAAGCATTAGAGATCAAGAATGCTCAAATTGCTGAAGAATTGGCGTTACCACCAGTAAAGATCCATTGTTCAATTTTGGCAGAAGATGCGATTAAAGCAGCTGTAAAAGATTATCGCGAGAAGCATTCTGCGTAATTTCTGAGAGAAAGCAAATGGCAATTAGTCTGACTGAAAAAGCGGCAAAACATGTTAATCGCAACCTTGAAAAAAGAGGTAAGGGTATTGGCTTGCGTCTCGGGGTTCGGACCACAGGATGTTCTGGGCTGGCATATGAATTAGAGTATGTCGATCTTGCCAACCCAGAAGATCAAGTATTTGAATCTCAGGGGATTAAAGTCTTTGTTGACCCGAAAAGCTTGCCGTATATCGATGGTACCGAATTGGACTTTGCCCGTGAAGGATTAAATGAAGGGTTTAAGTTTCAAAACCCCAACGTGAAGGATGAGTGTGGGTGTGGTGAATCTTTCAGGATCTAAAAACGGTTTTGAGGATTATTTCGAATTCTTTAACCTGCCGAAGCACTTTAATATTGATCGTCAATTACTCGATCAGTCGTATTTAAAAGTTCAACAAGAGGTTCATCCCGATAAGCATGCGAGTGCTGCTGATTCTGAAAAACGTCAGTCATTACAAATTGCGACGTATGCCAATACGGCTTACCAATCTCTCAAACAACCATTGAAGCGTGGGTTTTATCTTTGTGAGTTGGCCGGTTTAGATCCGGAGTTGGAAACGAATACATCGATGCCAAGAGAGTTTCTCATGCAGCAGATGGAATTACGTGAAGCCATGGATGATGCTAAGAGTGATGTTATGGCTCTTAGTGGATTACAAGAGCAGGTACAAGATCAACTCAAGGAGCTCATTGTTACAATTGGAGAGCAATTTGATCAACAGCAGAACCCTAACTTAGCTTTAGCAAACCTTCGCGCCGCATTATTTTTAGAGCGATTTATAGAAGAGTTGGACCACCGTATCTCAGACCTCAGTTAAATATCTTAGTTAAATATGGCTTTATTACAAATCGCAGAACCAGGACAATCCCGCAATCCTCATGAACGTCGGATTGCGATTGGCATAGATTTGGGAACAACAAATTCGCTCGTGGCGAGTATGAAAAATGCCATCCCTGAAGTCTTAAAAAGTGATGCTGGTCATACGATGTTGCCATCCGTCGTTCGTTATTTGCCGGGTGGTAAGACACAAGCAGGTTATGAAGCTTTAGCGCATGCCGTTATGGATCCTAAAAACACAGTGATTTCTGTCAAACGTTTTATGGGGCGTGGATTAAAAGACATTACCAATAGCAAGAATCTTCCGTATGATTTTATTGACACTCCTGGGATGTTAAAAATACAGACTGCACAAGGAGTTAAAAGTCCTGTAGAGGTTTCAGCGGAGATCTTAGTAAGATTACGACAACTTGCAGAGGACTCTTATTCGGATGATATTGAAGGTGCCGTGATTACGGTTCCGGCCTATTTCGATGATGCTCAGCGTCAAGCCACAAAAGATGCTGCTCAGCTTGCTGGTATTAATGTTTTGAGATTACTCAACGAACCTACTGCGGCAGCGCTTGCTTATGGCCTTGATCACGGGTCTGAGGGGATTTATGCGATCTTTGATTTAGGTGGAGGTACTTTTGATATCTCCATTTTGCGATTAAGTAAAGGTGTTTTTGAAGTATTGTCGACTGGTGGTGACTCTGCATTAGGTGGTGACGATTTTGATCATTCGCTGATGCAATATGTAATGCAAGAAGCTGGAACGAATGAACTAGACCATGCGGATCAACGATCCCTCTTGCTCAAATGTCGTAGTGTAAAAGAAACCTTAAGTTCCCATCTTGCCGTTTTACTCGAATATTCTTTTTCGAATGGCAAAGCCGTACAGTTGAGTATTTCCCAAGCAGAGTTTGCCATCATTACCCAAAGCTTAGTGAACAAAGCACTACTCAGTGTGAAAAAAGCAGTTCGTGATGCCGGCATTGATCTGCTTGAGATTCAAGGTGTAGTCATGGTGGGGGGGGCGACCAGAATGCCGAATGTCCAGGCTGCTGTTGCTAATTACTTTCAGAAAACCCCCTTGAATGATTTAAATCCTGACGAGGTTGTTGCGCTTGGGGCAGCTAGGCAAGCCGATTTACTCGTCGGTAATAAGAATAAAAATGATGAGTGGTTATTGCTTGATGTCATACCCCTCTCACTGGGCGTTGAGATGATGGGTGGATTAGTCGAAAAAATTATTCCACGCAATACACCAATACCCGTCGCAAAAGCGCAAGACTTTACGACCTTTAAAGATGGTCAGAGCGCCATGGCCATCCATGTATTGCAAGGAGAGCGAGAGCTCGCCCAAGATTGTCGCTCACTCGCTAGATTCGAGCTCAGAGGTATTCCACCAATGGTGGCTGGAGCCGCCAGAATACGAGTGACCTATCAGGTTGATGCTGACGGACTTTTATCGGTTACGGCAAAAGAAGAGAAATCGGGTGTACAGACTTCCATTGAAGTCAAGCCAACGTATGGCTTAGAGGATGGTGATATTGCTCGTATGTTAACGGAAGGCTTTCAGAGTGCAGCTGAAGATATGCAAGCGCGGGCACTGCGAGAGGAACAGGTTGAAGCTTTGCGACTGATTGATGCCGTGACGAATTCAGTCACACTAGATCAACACTTACTTAGTGAAGAAGAGTTGGCGAAGATTCAAGAACAACTCGGTCAATTACAACATCTACATACCAACTCTACGAGTGTGGATGATATCAGGCGCGGCATTGAGTCATTATCTGCCGTTACTGAGGACTTTGCTGCAAGACGGATGAATGCGAATATTCGTCGTGCATTAACTGGAAAAAATCTTTCTGAAATTGAATGAAATGAGTAAGCTATGACCCAAATTGTGATTTTGCCCAATGAAGAATATTGTCCTGAAGGGGGGGTCATTGACGTTCCAGCAGGGACATCCATTTGTGAAGCTTTATTAGAAAATGATATTCCGATTGAGCATGCGTGTGAACTTTCTTGTGCTTGTACAACCTGCCACGTGATTGTGCGAGAAGGATTTAAGTCACTCAATCCTAGTGATGAGAACGAAGATGATTTACTCGATCGCGCTTGGGGATTAACTCCGGTCTCACGATTATCTTGTCAGGCCATTGTGGCGCAAGAAGATTTGGTGATTGAGATACCTAAATACTCGATCAATCATGCCAAAGAAAATCATTGATCAGAATTTCATCATCTGCTGTTGTTTTTGTAATATATTAAAATGAAACCCTCATATTTCAGGAGACCAGAAATGCATCCATCATTTCAGCGCTGTATTCAGTTCAGTCGTTTTATCGTTTGTGCTATTACTTCGATATTTGTTATGTCCTACGCATCAGCCCAGACGGAATGGCCTAAAGCAAAGAATGTCACCATCTATGTCGCTTTTGCGCCAGGAGCTTTTACGGATGTGATTGCTAGAATTGTTGGTCAAGAACTGGCTAAAACAACGGGTGGTACTTTTGTCGTTGAAAATAAACCTGGTGCTGGCGGAAATATAGCGACACAATTTGTCAAAAGAGCGCCAACGGATGGTTATTCAATTCTGGTTCACAGTGTTGCTTATGCAGTCAACCCCTCCCTTTATCCAAATGCTGGCTATGACGCGGTCAAAGACTTTGTTCCATTGGCATTAGGGCCGCGTACACCAAACATTATTACGGTGAATCCGAAGGTGCCTGCAAAAGATTTAAAAGAATTAATTGAGTTATCGAAAAAAGAGCATTTGAGTTATGCATCATCCGGTATTGGAACGACTACCCACCTATCGATGGAGCGTCTAAAGACAGCCGCGAATGTTGATATTACTCATGTGCCATATCAACCAGCTCAAGCTGTTGGAGCGGCTGTTGCAGGGCATACACAGATCTCATCAACATCCATGCCGCCAGCGGTTCAGCAAATTAAAGCCGGAAATGTCAGAGCGATTGCTGTCACAAGTGCTAAAAGATCATCTTTATTGCCAGATGTTCCCTCTGTAACCGAGTTTGGATACAAAGAGTTTGATGACTACACCTGGGTCGGTTTTTTTGTTCCTGTTGGAACTCCTCCGGCCTTAGTTGAACAAATGAATGCGGCTATAAATCGAGCCATGGAAACACCAGAGGCCAGAGAGAAATTTGTTTTACAAGGTATGGAATCGACGCATAACTCTTCTGCACAGTTTGGTAGCTTTTTACGAGATGAAGTTAAAAAGTGGGCCGCTGTCGTTGTCAGTTCTGGAGCAAAAGTCGAATAATACGCTAACGTCAAAACCCAAAAAAGGAATCCGAAAAAAAGATTCCTTTTTTTATATGAAAAAAAATTATTTGATCATTCCTGCATTTTTAGCATCATCCATCGCTAGTGGAGTTTTCTCTTTCATGAATGCGGGTACTTTATCCAAAGGAATATCTACCAGAACAAAACCCGCATCTTCTAATTTTTTCTTGATCACTGGATCCGCGTTCAACGTTCCAAAATAGTTCGATAGTTTTTCTTGTAGATCTTTTGGGGTGGATTTAGGGACAGCGACACCTCGGTATCCACCATCTACCCAATTGAGCCCTAACTCTTTAAAGGTTGGCACATCTGGCAACGATGGATGTCTCTTTTCAGTAGCAATTGCTAAAGTTCTGATCTTTGTTTTTTGTTGAATAGCCAGTGGCAGGTAGCCCATCGCGCCGTCGACATGCATGCCGATTAAAGAAGAAATGAGATCTCCAGTTCCTTTAAATGGAACATAATTGACTTTGATACCAGCAAGTTTGTTCAGTCGCTCTGTTGCCATATGATTGGCAGAAAAGGGGGCCGATCCTGCAATATTGAGTTTGCCAGGATCTTTTTTTGCGGCATTCACAAGATCTTGGTAGGTTTTATAGGGACTATCTGCAGAGACCATCAGCGCATCTGGTGTGTAGTGATAGTAATAGATTGCCTGAATATCATCTGTTTTAAATTGAGTGCCTTCTTGTAGAGGTTGCAAAATAATATGCGGAATATTGACGCCGACTACAATGGTTCCATCATTTGCGTAGCCATTGAGTTGGCTCCAAGCTAAAGCTCCGCCCGCACCAGCACGGTTAATCACCATCATCGGTTGGTTGTATTTTTGTGCGGAGAGTTCTGCTTGATAGCGAGCCACTAAATCTGATTCGCCAGCGGGTGGAAAAGCAATGATGTACTGAATCGTTTTTCCTGGAAGAACTTGAGCTCCGATAGAAACAATCAAACTACAAATACCCACCAAACTGAGTTGGCATAACTGGCGAAGGGTGTTCATCGGTTAATCTCCTGAATAACTGCTTCGGTCACATCTTTCATCATGGCGCTGCCACCAAGATCACGCGTGTGAAGCTGCGGGTTACTGGTCACTTTTTCAATAGCCTTCATCAGATTTTTTGCAGCGACATTTTCAGCTAAATGTTCCAGCATCATTACAGCTGACCAAAAAGTCCCAATCGGATTGGCTAAACCTTTACCCATGATGTCGAATGCTGAGCCATGGATCGGCTCGAACATGGACGGATAGCGTCGTTCAGGATCGATATTTCCTGTAGGAGCGATTCCTAGACTGCCAGCAAGCGCGGCTGCAAGATCGGTCAAAATATCGCCATGAAGATTTGTGGCAACGACAGTATCTATCGACTCTGGGCGATTGACCATACGGGCTGTTGCTGCATCGACTAATTCTTTATCCCAGGTCACATCGGGGAATTCTTTTGAGATTTGCACTGCGATTTCGTCCCACATCACCATGCCATGGCGCTGCGCATTAGATTTAGTGATCACCGTTAAATGTTTACGAGGTCTTGATTGAGCCAGCTTGAATGCAAAACGTTGTACACGTTCGACACCAATCCGCGTCAAAATACTCATATCAGAAGCGACTTCAATCGGGTGACCTTGATGAGCACGACCACCTACACCAGAGTATTCTCCTTCGGAGTTTTCCCGCACAATCACCCAATCAAGTTGATGCGGTTCACATTTACGCAGAGGTGTTTGGATCCCCGGCAAAATACGCGTTGGACGAACATTAGCGTATTGATCAAATCCTTGACAGATCTTTAGGCGAAGTCCCCAAAGGGTAATATGATCGGGGATATCGGGGTCACCTGCGGAACCGAATAAGATAGCGTCTTTATTGCGGAGATCATCCAATCCATCATTGGGCATCATGACCCCATGTTGACGATAGTAATCACCACCCCAATCGAATTCTTGAAAATCAAAACCGATAGTGGGATAGCGTTTTTCTAGAGCACGTAATACCTTGGCACATTCAGGAATCACTTCTTTACCAATACCATCACCTGGGATCAATGCGATTTGATACTTTTTCAAATTCATCTCCTAAATCATTGTTGTTTTGATTTATCTTACTCAATTTCTAAAATGCTATCTACTTTGCGCATTTTGGTGAAAATAGATAAGTTGACATCCTCCCCGTCCTAAAGGACGGGGATTCTTACTGCTTGATACATTCCCGACAAATATTGCACCATATTCTTGTGTGAGCATGGTACTCAATTGATGTAACAGCAGCAACATTTACATCATGTTACGTCACTTATCCCCCAGCTAAAGCAAGGGGTTTTGTGACGCGTTTTGGATAAATTGACGAATTGATTGATTAAATTCTTCAGGCTTTTCTATATTTGACAAATGTGCCGCATCATCAATGATTTTCATGGATGCGTGTGTAATCATTCTTTGTAAAACGATTGCTTGATTAACAGTACAGGCAGGATCATCTCTTCCGACTAAGATCAGGGTTGGTGCCGTAATCTTCAGCAACATGGTGGTTTGCGCCATATCTCGGACAGCACTTGCACAGTTGATATAACCTTCTTCAGGTGTTGTCAGAATCATCTCTTTCACCTTAGCGATTTCTAGAGGAGACTGTTTGATAAAGTCAGCAACGAACCAACGTTTAATCGTGCCTTCTACAAGTCCAGCGATACCTTCTTTGGCGCACAGAGCAAAACGTTCTTCCCACAGTGAGCGGGGAGGCATTTCGCTAGCAGTGTCACATAAGCTCAGGGAAAGCACTCGGTCTGGAAAATTCGCGCCAACATATTGGCAAATCATGCCCCCCATAGAAAGACCTACGAGGTGCGCTTTGGGAATATCTAAGGCATCCATTAAGCCAACTAAATCCTCAGCCAACATGCCGATCGAGTAGGGACCTGGCGTCACCTCTGATTGGCCATGACCGCGAGTGTCATAACGGATGACTCGATATTGATCGGTCAGGCTGCCGATATTGCTATCCCACATACTCAAGTTAGACATCAGACTATTACTCAAAATAATCACGGGGCCATTAGCAGGGCCATCCTCACGATAAGCTAATTGACAGCCTTTAACCGATATTTTTTTTGTCATAATTGATACCTAGGAAGTAATGAATTGCAGGAATTAAAAAAAGCGATTACAGCATAAAATCAGGTTATCATAATTATATAAATCCTAATAAAAGGAAATACCATGAGACACTTTCCATCCGCAGTGGGTCGGTTATTATTTTTATTGAGTTGTTTTATTTTCAGCGCCACGATTCATGCACAGAACTATCCTGATAAACTCGTCAAAATGGTTGTTCCCTTAACTCCCGGTTCCGGGGCTGATATTGCAGGACGTCTTTTATCGAAACATTTGACAGAAGTATGGAAGCAATCCGTCGTAATTGAAAATCGGCCAGGAGCTGGTGGGGTTATAGGGACAGGTGTCGTTGTCAATGCTGATCCTGATGGATATACACTGCTAGTTCAATCTGCTTCCTACGCCGCTAATCCAGCGATTTATAAAAAGCTACCTTACGACCCCCTCAAAAGTCTACGTGATGTCAATATTCTGGGGATGACTCCTTATGTGATGGTGACTTCGATTGATGGCCCTTATAAAACGATTCAAGATTTAGTTACCGCCGCTAAAGCCAAACCTGGCGATATTACTTTTGCATCTGCTGGTGTTGGAAGCTCCACGCACTTAGCGGCAGAATACTTTAATCAATCCGTTGGGATTAAATTAATTCATGTGCCGTATAAAGGATCGCCTGAAGCGATTCAGGACACGATGCAAGGACGAACGGCTTTTTATATGGCGCCATTGGATACTGCGATTGGTCAGCTCAAGGGTGGTAAGTTACGCGTATTAGGCGTAACGAGCAAGACACGCTCTGATGCGATACCAGAATATTCGACGATTGCAGAGCAGGGATTTGCTAATTTTGATATCAGTTTATGGTTTGGATTATGGGCGCCGATGGCAACATCGAACAACATTATTCAAAAAATTAATAATTCCATTAATCAAGCGATGCAAGATCCTGAGATTAAAGCTGCTTATGCAAAAGCTGGCATACAGGCTACACCCATGAGTACGGACGAAGTTGCTAAATTTGTTCGTGCTGAAATGATGAAGTACGGAAAGATTGCTAAAGACGCTAATATCGAACCACAATAATAAAGATAACTCCATGTACAAAAACCTGCTAGTGACGTATTTTTCGAGCTTCATTTTCGTATTTTTTACACAGGGATTACTCTTCAGTTCAATCAGTCACGGTCAAGGCATTTCTGCCGCTGCTAAAGCCTATCAGCCCAATGCGCAATATGAAGTGAAAATTTCTGAAGAGCAATATCGCACCAATGCTACGGGACATCAATTAATTGCTCGGATTTATCAACCCATTGGTGCTGGGCCGTTTCCGGTTGTCATTGATTTTCATGGTGGAGCTTGGAATAATAAAAACCGAACAGCTGAACAGCCGATGGATCTAGCATTAGCCAAAAGTGGTTTATTAGTGGTTGCGGTAGATCTTACCTTAGCGCCAGATATCGGATATCCAGCCAATATACAAGATGCACATTATGGTATTCGTTGGTTAAAACACAATGCCTACAGGTGGAATGGTGACCCTAGTACTTTAGGAGTTTATGGTAGTTCTTCTGGAGGGCATGTTGCCCAGCTGATTGGTTTGAAGCCTTTTGATCCAGAGTACGCCGCTATACCATTTTCAGAGAATCCAAGTCTTGACGCAACGCTGAAATACATTACATTACGCTCGCCCATTAGTGATCCATTGGCGCGTTATCAAAATGCCGTGAATCTCAATAGACCCAAAATGATCAATAATCATTACACTTACTTTAAGCCTTGGTCGAGAATTTACATGGCGAACCCTCAGTATGTTTTAGATCGCAAAGAGAAAGTGCTACTACCCCCATTATTGATTATGGTTGGTGAAAAGGATGACAATGTATTGCCTGAAATTCAGGTAAGGTATGTTGATAGTTATCAAAAAGCAGGGGGGGCTGCGCAATTAAAAATATTTCCCGATAGTGAACACGAATGGGTTGCTCAAGAAAGTCTTCAGACTGATCTTGCAAGAAAGACTGTTAAAGAATTTATCGCAGCACAGTTCAAATAATAAAAATCCCCATAAGCTTTCGCATTGATGGCGATTTTGTTAGCTTCTGATGAATTTAGTTATCTTCACGCCTTAGGTGAGGGAATAAAATCACATCACGAATATTCGCAGAGTCAGTAATCAGCATCATCAGACGATCGATACCGATACCGCAACCACCAGTAGGAGGTAATCCATATTCTAGAGCGCGGATAAAGTCATGGTCAAAGAACATCGCTTCTTCATCCCCAGCATCTTTTTGTGCGACTTGTTTTTGGAAGCGTGCGGCTTGATCTTCTGCATCGTTGAGCTCTGAGAAGCCATTGGCTATTTCACGACCCGTAATAAATAGTTCAAAACGCTCAGTAATTCCAGGACGTGTATCGGACTCACGCGCAAGAGGACTTACTTCAATTGGATAATCAATGATGTACGTTGGATCCCACAAATGTTCCTCAGCACAGGTCTCAAAGAGGGCGAGTTGCAGAGCGCCTAGACCAGCGTTTTTGAGTGCAGGACCATCGATATGTTCTCCTGCCGATTTGAGTTCTGAGCGAATAAAGTCAACATCGATTAACTGTTCATTCGTGTAATGTTTACCCGACTGTGGACCATATATCTGAATCGCTTCGGTAATCGTATGTCTAGCAAAAGGCTTTCCTAGATCAAGTTCTCTACCTTGGTAGTTTAATTTCGCGGTACCGTGAGCTTTGATCGCAACTTCACGAATGAGATCTTCGGTAAATTGCATTAGCCATTGATAGTCGGTATAGGCAGCATAAAATTCCATCATCGTAAATTCTGGGTTATGACGAGGGCTAACGCCTTCGTTACGAAAGTTACGATTAATTTCAAAAACACGTTCAAAACCACCGACGACTAATCGCTTCAAGTAAAGCTCTGGAGCGATCCGCAAAAACATCTGCATATCTAGAGCGTTATGGTGGGTAATAAATGGTTTTGCGGAAGCTCCACCTGGAATGACATGCAGCATCGGTGTTTCCACTTCCATGAAACCTGCTTGTTGCATATATTCACGCACAGCGCTCATCGCCTTACTACGCTGAATAAATGTTTGGCGTGTTTCTGGGGAAACCATCAAATCAACATAGCGTTGACGATATTTCAGCTCTTGGCTGTTTAAGCCATGAAATTTATCTGGAAGGGGGCGCAAAGATTTTGTCAGCAAGCGCAGTACCTTAATCGAGACGGATAACTCACCACGATTGGTTTTAAACAGAGTACCTTCACCAGCAATAATGTCACCCATATCCCAATGTTTAAAAGCAGCGTGGGTATCAGCGCCACTTTCTTGATCATTGATATAGAACTGGATTTGACCAGTGCGATCTTGAACAGTCGCAAAACTAGCTTTACCCATCACGCGTTTGAGCATCATCCGACCAGCCATTTTCACGGTGATATTTTTCTCAGCTAAAGCTTCCTTGCTTAGTTCGCCATAGGCTTGGTGAAGATCAATCGCTAAATGGGTAGGTACAAAGTCATTCGGAAAGGCGACACCTTGGCTGCGCAGAGCCGCTAATTTTTCACGGCGCTCTGCGATGATATGATTTTCATCGATGATGGCAGCTTCGGGTTGAGTAGGTTGTTGATCGGTCATAAGATTGGCAAAGTTAAACGTTCATTTTGAGGCTAGCCTCGATAAAAGGGTCGAGATCTCCATCCAAGACTTTTTGCGTATTAGAGATTTCAACATTCGTGCGTAAGTCTTTGATACGGCTTTGATCTAAAACATACGAGCGGATTTGGTGGCCCCAACCAACATCGGTCTTGGTGGCTTCTAATTTATCTTGTTCAGCTTGACGCTTGCGCAACTCATGCTCATACAAACGCGATTTGAGCATCGACATGGCTTCAGCACGGTTACGGTGTTGGCTTCGATCACTTTGACATTGCACCACAATACCAGTAGGTAAGTGGGTCAAGCGCACAGCAGAGTCGGTTTTATTAATATGCTGACCACCAGCGCCAGAAGCGCGGTAAGTATCTGTTCGAATATCGGCGGGATTAATATCAATTTCGATCGAGTCATCCACTTCTGGATAAACGAAAATACTGGCAAAAGAAGTATGACGCCCATTGGCAGAATCAAACGGAGATTTACGTACTAAACGATGGACACCGGTTTCGGTTCTTAAAAAGCCATATGCGTATTCACCATCAATTTTGATCGTGGCACTCTTAATACCGGCTACATCGCCATCGGACTCTTCTAGAATTTCGGATTTAAAGCCTTTGCGTTCGCAGTAACGTAGGTATTGGCGCATTAAAATGCTAGCCCAGTCACAAGCCTCGGTTCCACCAGCACCTGCCTGAATATCGATGAAACAGCTACACGGATCCATCGGGTGTGAGAACATTCTGCGAAATTCAAGATCAGCCACGATCGCTTCGATCGCTTTTTCATCCGTCTCAATCGCTACGAAAGTTTCATCATCATTTTCAGCGGCGGCGAGTTCAAAGAGTTCTAGAGCTCCTGTCAGATCACCATCTAACTTTTGGATCGACGTGACAACACCATCGAGTAATTTTTTTTCTTTACCTAAGGCTTGAGCTAATTTGGGATCATCCCAAATTTTGGAATCTTCTAATTGAAGATTGAGCTCTTCAAGGCGTCTACTTTTCGTATCGTAGTCAAAGATACCCCCGTAGGTCTTCGACGCGCGTGCGCAGGTTATTAAGATTTGACTGCAATGAGTTGATTCGTTCGGCTTCCATCCAACCATTATAAAGCCTAGTCCTCATTCACGAGAGAATTTAGGAAATTAGGGGAGGTAAGCTGCCTCGATATGCAACTGCGCACGTGGATAGCCCAGAAAATGGTCTACCAGCAGACGATATGCCAAATGAATTTTCGCAGGCAGTGGGTCGGTATGTCCAAACCAAATCCCCAGCAGTGGTTTTTGGGTAGCTCCATCGACAGGGGCGAGTTCTAGCTTTAAATGTTTATCTTTGAGCAGTGTTTGTTTGAGGACCTTAAATTCTCCAATAAAAATCGGCTCCGGAAAACCTTGTCCCCATACTTCGTTCGATAGTTGCGCAGCCATTTCGGGATTAATCATCTCCATCGGCAGATCGCCATCATGCACGAGCTTACGGTGTAGGTTGTTCTCATCAATCCATGCTTGTGCAATACCTTCAAAAGCTTCACGAAAATCGTCTAAATGACGATATTCAATCGACAAACCAGCCGCCATCGCGTGTCCGCCAAATTTTTGAATCATCGCAGGATGTTTCTTCGATATATAGTCCAGGGCGTCGCGTAAATGAAATCCCGAGATCGATCTACCTGAGCCTTTGAGGATCATTTGTCCATCCGCCGTTTTTTCTTCTGCGGGCGCAAAGATAATCACAGGACGATGGTATTTTTCTTTGAGACGCGAAGCCAAGATACCAATCACACCTTGATGCCACGAGGTATCAAACAAACTCAGGCTATAAAGATGTTCATGAGGGTACTCCGCTAAATTATCAAGGGCGGTTTCTTTCATATTCCCTTCGATATCCCGCCGCTCACGATTCATCTTGTCGAGTTCTTGGGCTAATTTTTTAGCTTGATACCGGTCTTCACTAATCAGACAACGAATCCCCAAAGACATATCTGCTAAGCGACCTGCCGCATTGAGTCGTGGCCCAAGACCAAATCCGAGATCAAAGGTATTACTCTTTTGAGATTCACGGCCACTCACATCAAATAAAGCCTCGATACCTGGATGCATTTGACCATGGCGAATCCGCCGAATCCCCGCTGAAACCAAAATTCGGTTATTTCGGTCAAGTTGGGCCACATCGGCAACGGTCCCCAAGGCCACAAAGTCTAATAATTTTTCCAGTCGAGGTTGGGTTTGTTGATCAAAGATACCTCGTTCTCGCAACTCCGTGCGTAAAGCGAGCAAAACATAAAACATCACACCAACACCAGCAAGGGCTTTACTTTTAAAGGTGTCTCCAGGTTGGTTGGGATTGACGATATGAGTTGCCTGAGGAAGTTCATCACCCGGTAAATGATGATCTGTGACAAGCACCTCCATCCCCAATTGATTGGCTAAAGCTACGCCGGCGACGCTCGCAATACCATTATCGACAGTGATCAAGATATCGGGCTTTGGAACTTGTTCGCTAGCTAGTATGACAACCTCTGGAGTCAGACCATAACCCATCGTAAAACGATTAGGAACTAAAAAATTGATTTTTACGCCAAAGCTTTGACCTAGTTCCTCTAAACCTAAAATACCGACAGCACAAGCAGTAGCACCGTCACAATCATAATCAGCAATGATCAAGATGTGTTTGCGCGCAACGAATGCATCGGCAAGATATTTGGCCGCATCAAAACAGTTTTTGAGTTCATTCGGCGGGATTAAGGATTTGAGCTCTAAATTTGCTTCATCAATCGAGGTCACGCCTCGGCTCGCCCATAATCTCGCCAAAATAGGATGAATTCCATGGGCAGTGAGTAGTTCTTGACTCGTTGGAATGGCTTTTCGTTCAACAAATTGCATGAAATGGCTTTATAGAGGGATCCAGGATAGCTTTTTAGAATACTCCATCCAATCACTGAGTCCTGAATGATTCGGTTTTTTTTGTGGCAAGAGCTTTTTCCAAAAACTGAGTTTTATATCATCTTGGGTTAATCGATGTTGGTGAAGAATACCTTCATGCATTTTCAAGAGTTGTATTTGTTGGAGCTTTTTTTCTGCAAGGGCTTCTAAACTAGAAGACCAACAGCCTTGCCAATCGGATGGACTGAGATCTTGGGCAAAGACCAAGTGGTGCTCATCCGCCATTGAGCTCAGATCTGGGATATTCGACATAGGTAAACTGACCATGCGGTTATCGAGCTGGATTGGATGCTGACTATAGATCTTCGTGACATCTTGCAAGATGGGGTGAGGAGCGATCTGCGACACTTGGCCAATACCGTAAAGCCAAATAGAATTGACACTGAGTTGGCCTTTGGCCTCGCGCTCTTGATTGACGGGATGATCATGCCAAATCATTTGGATTTCATTTTGTAATTGACGCCATTTTTTGGCTAGGCCAGTAGAGTTTTGATCTTTGGGCATCCAGATATCGATATTCAGACCCATGGCTTGCAATGGGGTGTGGGTTTTGAGTTCTGCAAAGGCTTTTGCAGGATAAATCCATCGATCAGGGAAAAACTCACCTTCAGTCCCTAAGAAGTGTTCCAGAGTCTCAGTCACACTTTGTCGAAGCGCTAGTTCCTCCTGCGCTTGAATCTGCATTATCCTTGGATCCATCAGCACGATATGATCTCTAGTGGCATGTAAATGAACGAGTTCGAGACAAATACGGTCTTGGTTGACTAAGTATTGGCTCAGTTTTGCCGCCATAGGCACTTGTGGTCCCAAGAGGAGGACTTCTTCAACCGTTCCTTGTTGTTCATAAAAAAAATCATCAACATCTTCAGAACGAAGAAATTGGGGGATTAAAAAACTGATTTGCTTGTTGATTTGATTACTCATAGACCTTATTTTATGTGTGAATTGAGAAAACACTAAACTATGGGTATGCAAAATAAATTATTACCTTTTGATTTGCCTGTATTTATGGAAATTGGCCTGCGCTATGTTAGGGCCAAGCGTAAAACAGTCGGTCAAAAAAGGGATGGTTTTTTATCGTTCATCTCGACTTTATCCATGGTTGGTATCGCGCTTGGGGTAGCCTCCCTGATTATTGTTCTCTCCGTGATGAATGGCTTTCAAAAAGAAGTGCGTGACAAGATGTTGTCGGTTTTATCTCATATTGAGATACGGTCGAGTACTGGGCTTGAGAATTGGCAAGAAATATCCACCGCTTTATTAAAGCAACAACATGTGATTGGCGTAGCCCCGATCTTACAATCACAAGGCTTACTGGTCAGAGGCGGTTTGATGCGAGGCATCGAATTACGCGGCATAGATCCTTTGCAAGAAAAATCGGTCTCTGATGTCCCTAGCCAAATCCATTCCGGTAGTCTGAATGATTTACAGCCAGGCTCATTTAATATCGCTTTAGGTGTGGAACTCGCCAACATCTTAGGGGTGCAAAAAGGTGACAAAATTGCTGTCATGGTCCCACAGGGGGATTTGACACCGGCGGGTGTATTACCTCGCCAAAAGTCCTTTAATGTTATTGGTGTGATTGATAGTGGTCATTATGAATTTGATAGTGGTTTGGCGATGATTCATTGGAAAGATGCCGCCGCACTCACCCAAAATCAATTTCCTACGGGACTTCGTATCAAATTAGATGATATGTACGCCGCACCAAATATTGCCATGAAATTAAATGCAACTTTACCACCCGGTATCGTGGCGATTGACTGGTCGATGCAAAATAGAAACTGGTTTGCCGCCGTCAAAACCGAAAAAAGAATGATGTTTATTATCTTAGCGATGATTATTGCAGTTGCTGCGTTTAACTTAGTCTCCACCTTAGTCATGACGGTCACTGACAAACAAGCTGACATTGCTATATTGCGAACCATGGGGGCATCAGCTAGGATGATCCAAAAAATATTTTTTGTACAAGGTCTCGCCATTGGTGTTTTAGGTTCAATATTAGGCGTGCTTTTAGGCTTACTCGTTGCCGCAAATATTGATGTGATTGTGCCAGCGATTGAGGCGATCTTTCGGGTACAGTTTTTACCGAAAGATATTTACTTCATTAGTGAGTTGCCATCGGATATTCATGCGGATGACGTGATTAAAGTTGGCGGTATGGCATTTGTCTTGAGTCTCTTGGCCACTTTGTATCCTAGTTGGCGCGCTGCCAAAGTTAAACCTGCAGAGGCGCTTCGCTATGAATGATCTCGATATTGAACAAGCCGATTATGCTTTGATTGCGACTGATATTGTTAAAGTCTTTGGTAGCGATGTCGAAGCGCTCACAGTTTTAAAAGGGATTAACTTACATGTGCGTCCTGCTGAAAAAGTCGCCATCGTTGGTGCCTCTGGATCGGGTAAGAGTACTTTATTACATATCCTTGGTGGATTAGATGAAGCCACTGTTGGAAACATTCAATTGGGTGGTCAGAAATTTTCTGATTTAGATGAAGAACGACGTAACCTTCTGCGCAATCGTGAGCTCGGTTTTATTTACCAGTTTCATCATTTATTACCCGAATTTACAGCTCTTGAGAATGTGGCGATGCCATTGCGTATTCGAGGACTCAGTCGACTCAAGGCCGATGAAGCCGCCGCAAAGATGTTGGCTCAAGTTGGCTTGAGTGAGCGGCTGCACCATACCCCAGGTATGTTATCTGGTGGTGAGCGGCAACGCGTGGCTGTTGCAAGAGCCTTAGTAGGAAAACCTAGTTGTGTTCTTGCGGATGAGCCAACCGGCAATCTCGATACACAAACTGCTGATCAGGTCTTTGACTTGATGATGCATGTGGCGCAAAGTCAAGGGACTGCTTTTGTGATTGTGACGCATGACCCCTTGAGAGCAAAGCGTTGTGATCGCATCTTAAAACTGACGCAAGGCGGTTTAATCGATATCACTGCTGAAATTCAAAACGGATAAGCGATGTGGTTTGATACGCATTGCCACATCGATGCACCAGAGTTTCGGGATGATTTATCTCTCGTCCTGGCGAGGGCTGCGGAACAGGGAGTTACAGGTATCTTGATTCCGGCGGTGCGCGTCAGTGATTATGAGCGTGTCGTCAAGATTGTCGAACAGTGGAGTCCACTGATCCCCCACCTGTGCTTTAGCCTTGGCATACATCCGCTCTATACCATGGATGCGCAAGAGAAAGATATTGAACTTACGCGTCAAGCGATTGAAAAATATCACCATCACCCACGGTTAGTTGCCGTAGGAGAGATTGGTTTAGATTACTTTGTCACGCATCTAGACAATAAAAAGCAAGAATGGTTTTTTGAAGAGCAATTAAAAATTGCGAAAGACTTTGAGCTACCGATCATCATGCATGTTCGAAAGTCACAGGATCAACTCTTGAAAAGACTACGACAAACTAAAGTCAGTGGTGGTATCGCTCACGCGTTTAATGGTAGCTTTGTCCAAGCGCAATCTTTTTTAGACCTCAATTTTGTGATGGGTTTTGGTGGAACGATCACCTATGACAGGTCCCTACAAATCAAACGATTGGCAAAACAATTTTCACAAGAATCGTATGTCATCGAGACGGATAGTCCAGATATACCGCCATCATGGTTAATGGATGAAGAAAGTAAACGTAACGAGCCTGCCTATTTACCCAGAATTGCGCAAAGCTTTGCAAAAGAGCGAAACATGTCACTGGATGAAGTGGCCAAGATGAATCTGCAAAACGCATCACGTGTTTTACCCCGACTAAAAAAACTTCTATAAATTACGATGCGTTTATTGATTTCAGCAATCATTGCTGGGGAATTATTTTCTTTATTTTTTGACGTGCGACATCCCCCATGGGTACTCATTGGCATCTTTACAGGAAGCGCCATACTCTATTCAAGCTATCTTGTATATCAGAAACAATTATTTCAACAATTACCCATCTGGTTCATTATCCTAGCCATATTTTTTTTGATGGGGTTTTATTGGGCGCAGTATTTAAAACATCACAAGGATGCTAATCAACTCCAAGAGCAATTTGATGAATCAACGGTCAAGATGATTGGTTATATTGACGGATTACCCAAAGTCTCACCCAAAGGAGTTCAATTTACCTTCAAGGTAGAGCGTTATACGTTCATACGTCCTCAAAAGAGTGACGAAACCGAAATGCCTGCGAGAGTATGGCTTTTTTATTCTTCCCCCAATCAAAAATTCATGCCAGGGCAGCGTTGGCAATTTGTCGTTAAGCTTAAGAAACCTCATGGTCTCAAAAATCCTTATTCATTTGATGTCGAGCAATGGATGTATATCAACGATATTGGCGCACAAGGAAATATTCAATCGCAGCATGCACAAGGGGCACAATTCATCGATGCTTGGGTCTGGAGTTTTCAAACGATGATTGAGCGAGCGAGATTTCTGCTCCGACAAAAAATCGAAAATTCTCTGGGTACGCAATCGCCATACGTGGGCGTGATCACCGCTCTAGTGATTGGTGATCAACAACTCATCCATCCCAATGATTGGAAAATTTTTAGTGCTACTGGGATCGGTCACTTAATATCGATTTCGGGACTGCATGTCACGATGCTGGCTGGATTTGGAGCATCTCTTGCGCGTTGCCTTTGGAAAAGAACTCGCTGGATCTATTGGATGCCATCGCCATTAGCATCTTCTACGATCGGTTTGATCACCGCTTTGATTTACAGTTGTTTAGCAGGGTTTCAGATTCCTGCGCAGCGGACGACCTATATGGTGGGAGCCAATACTATAGCGCTTTGGTTCGGCAGGGTGATTCATCCCTTTGACGGATGGTTTTGGGCGTTATTGATCGTTTTACTGATCAATCCCTGGGCGATTTACACTCCTGGATTTTGGCTATCTTTTGGCGCCGTCGCCGCTATCTTGTTTGCGATGTCAAAAGACCCATCAGCGGTTCATGATGTTGATTTGTTATTTTTACAAAAACTCAGAAGTTCATTGGGAGAAGCTACTCGGGTTCAAGCCGTTGTGACGATTGCTTTAATTCCGCTCACACTCTATTGGTTTTATCAAATATCGTTTATTTCTCCACTAGCCAATGCGATCGCTATACCGGTGGTCAGTTTCTTGGTAACACCTTGTGCCATGTTAGGGGCATTTTTACCATCCTATCTAGGCGATATTTTTTTATTTATAGCGCATGGATTTTTCCAGATATTGGCTTATCTCATTGAGCCCATGTCGAAACTAGAGTGGGCTGTAATTCATGGGGCACAGCCATCGCCAATCCATCTATGGCTCTCTTTGATCGGGGTTTTATGTTGTATCCGCCCAGGCATGATTGCGCATACATGGAAATCACGCTCTAGTGGACTCATACTTTGTATCAGTCTTTTTATTCCGTTCTATTACATTCCTGGAAAGGGTATTGATGATGGTGAATTTGAAATGTTTGTGTGGGATATTGGACAGGGTAATGCGGTACTAATTCAGACCAAGTCTCATCAATTACTGTTTGATACAGGACCGATCAGTTTTGGTAAATTTGATCCAGCAGAAAAAGTCATTATTCCGCATTTGCGGGCCAAGGGTATTCGGAGCATTGATCAATTATTGATTAGTCATCAAGACTCTGATCATATTGGGGGCTTGCCATTTTTGTTAGAGAATTTTTCGATCAACAATATCTCTGGTTCAATTCCCCCGCAGCATCCATTACAAAAGTTGTTTGTAAAACATCAAGTACCTTTTGAGTATTGTCAGGCGGGCCATGGTTGGCAATGGGATGGTGTTGAATTTTTGATGTGGCATCCTACCTTGGAAGAGTCTCTCACTCGTCAATTTGAATTGACCAAACCTAATGAGATGAGCTGTGTTTTAGAAGTCAGAAATGAGTATCACTCAGTGTGGTTAACGGGTGATGTAGAAAAACATGGTGAGTTAAGTATCATTCAACAGCTTCAACATTCCCCCATTCAGCATCAAGAAGTTTTAGAGCGTCACTTAGTATTAATGGCACCGCATCACGGGAGTAAAAGTTCTTCCTCGACTGGCTTTATTGAAGCACTAAATCCAGAGCTGGCTTTTTCTCAAACAGGATATCGCAACCGTTATCACCATCCTCACCATGAGGTAGTGGGGAGATATCAAGAGAAAAAGATTCGGTTTTTGGATACCGTCATTACTGGAGCCCAGAGTTGGAGAACTCAGGGCGCTGTAATGGATGTTAAGACGTGGCGTTAATTAACTGAGTAATTAACTGAAGAATTTAAAGGAGAGATACTTAGCTGATGATGACAGAAGCACTTTGCTCAGCATCCGCATTCGTGACATAACCAAGTCCTAGAGCTTCATTGACTCTTGGCATGACTTCATGCGCCATCAGTTCCATGGATCTTCTACCCAGAGCAGGATCAACAAGATCCATTCCAGCGTAGACCAGTTCTCCAAAGTTACCAACTTCTTCTTGCATCGCGAGGATTTGGTCAACAACTTCATTGACTGTTCCACAAATCACTAAATCATCCAAAATGCCATCGAGGGTAATGGTACTGTCATCCGCTTCACGGCTCTTTTTAAAGATCACATGACGATTCGAGATTTTCATCTTCGTCAACATTTGTTTGTAGTAATAGCGATAAGGGCTATCAGCATGAGATTTTCCGTATTCTTGTGCGATCGCAGATGTGTCACCAACAAATACGGTTCTTGCCACACGCCAATCTTTCACCTGAGCGACTTCACCCACTTCAGATTTACCTTGAGCGTAGTTATTCCAATGCGAAGGCAACCAGTTTTTCAATAAAAAGTTCGCTGACATCGGATGGAAATCACGTTTACCCATTGCGATTACGCCTTTAGAAAATGGCGCAACGACAGTTCCAACAATCTCTGGTCTTGGTTGTTGATAAGGTTTCATGATGTAACCACGACCAATGTCGAGTACTTGGGTATTTTGCACGCTAACTTTAAAGCGATTGTTCGGTAAGTCGATGTTATACGGTGGCTCACCTTCCCAGATTTTTAAAATGACATCGATTGCTTCAGCAAATAATTGATTACGATCTTCACTTAACATGCCGAGAGCTTCAGCATCCGAAGCCAGCGCTCCTGGGCTAATACCAAAAACAAAGCGTCCTTTGGCTAAGCGATCAAACATCGCGGCTTGAGCAGCGATTAAGGTCGGGTGTGCATGCGACAGGTTCGAGGTACCAGTACCTAATTTAATGTTCTTCGTTTCAAAAATCAGGGTGGCTAAAAAAATCATACTGTTCGTGACATTTTCTGCCTGGTCCGTCAGATGCTCACCAACGAACGCATCATAAAATCCTAGTTGATCAGCGTAAATAATCGTTTGGCGATCTTCATGCAATGTTTCGGTACCATCGCGATGAAGAGGGTGGAGGGGCATGGTGAAATATCCGAGGCGCATATAAAGTCTCTTTTAGTAATGAATCAATAATTGTAAAGTTAAATCTTTATTCAGGTTGGATACCAGCTTCGGGCACAATCTTCGCCCAACGTTCTTTTTCGCTTCGTACGAATTTTTGGTATTGGTCACGATTGAGTTTGCCGGGGTCAAGCTCTAAATTATTTACTTTAGCGATAAATGCAGGATCTTTCAGCGCTGTTTCTAATTGCGTTGTTAATATTTGCAATACTTCTTGTGGCAGTCCTGCTGGCGCTCCTAGTCCTAAATAAAAACTTAATTCAAAACCTGGGTAGGTTTCATTAATCGCCGGAATCGTTGGCCACTCTCTAAAACGAGTTGGACCAGTCACACCGAGTGCCTTGATTTTGCCTCCGGCGATTTGTGCTTTAGCAGGCGGATACTCAATAAAGATGGCCTGGGTTTGACCACCGTAAAAATCTTGGAGAGCCGAGCCAACGGATTTATAAGGAATGCCAGTTAATTTGGCACCAGTGCGAGTTTTGAGCATTTCGACAGTCATCCGAGATGCTGAGTTGTAATGCCCATAAAAAAACTTATCTGGATTGGCTTTGGTTGCAGCAACCAGATCACTGATGCTATTCAATGGCGAGTCTTTTGGTACGAGTGCTACGGACGCCGCCGTACCAAAAAGACCAATATGTTCGAAGTCTTTTAATGGGTCATATGAGATTTTTTTATAAAAGACCGAATTAGCAGCCATCGTCGTATTGGTCGTTAGCAGAATGGTATAACCATCAGGCACTGCATTTTTGACAAATTCAGTACCAACCATACCGTCCGCGCCAGGTTTGTTATCGACGATCACCGTCTGCTTTAAATTCGCCTCTAAATACTGAGCGAAGGTTCTTGCCATCAGATCACCAGAGCCCCCAGGACCAAAAGGAACCACAAAAACGATGTTTTTCTTGGGGTAGTTTTGAGAAAAAGCTTGTAAGCTCAGTGACATTAGCAAAACAAGATAGAGGTACTTGACAAAGCCAGAGAACTTAAAAAGTTGATGTTGCATGAAGATCCTTGGGAATTTATAACGGTAACTAGGTAATTTCCATTATATTAGTCATCATGAATAATTCAAATAGAAGAATAAGATATGAGTGATTTAAATAATCAATTTGCTGCTGAAGAAGCAAGCGCGATGAAGCCTCATGAACGCTTGGACTATAGCGCCATCATTCAACGTCCTCCGCTGAAGTTGCCGGGAGATGCCAGAGTTGTGATTTGGCCAGTCGTTAATATTGAAGAGTGGGATATTACTAGGTCCATGCCGAGATCGGCCTCACCTCCACCAGGAGGTGTACCCCCCATTCCAGATGTTCCGAATTGGACCTGGCATGAATACGGCATGAGGGTGGGAATTTGGCGTATTTTTGAAGCTTTTAGAAAATATGGCATTACCGCTACGATGTCGCTCAACGCCAAAGTTTGCGAGACTCGCCCACTAGTGCCAGAGACGGCACTCAAAGACGGTTGGGAAATCATGGCGCATTGCTATGAACAGATACCGATCCAAAAGATTCCTGATCAACGCGCGATGATTGCGCACACGATTGAGGTCATCCAAAAATTCTCAGGGATCAAACCGCAAGGTTGGTTAGGGCCAGGGCGTAGTGAAACCTTTGCCACGCTCGACTATGTCAAAGAAGCTGGTTTTCGGTGGTTTGGTGATTGGGTCTTAGATGATCAGCCACAAATCGTGAAAACCAACGGTGGACCACTAGTGTCGATCCCTTATACGGTCGAACTCAATGACATTGCCATCATGCTCACCAATGCGCAAGAATCCGATGCGATGCTCAATCGAATGAAAGATTCTCTTGAGCGAGTCTATGCCGAGTCTGCGAACGGTGCACGTATTCTGGCTTTTGGAGTTCATCCATATATTTCTGGGGCGACGCATCGCATTAAATATTTTGAGATGATGCTCGAATTTTTGAGCAAGCATCCGGGTGTGGTGTTTTGGAATGGGTCACAAATTTGTGATTGGTTCGAATCGACCGTAAAGTCGTCATAAATAAATGATTGCGCCTCCAGCTTCCCTTGAAGTTGCCTTAAGTTTATTAAAGGCAGGGCGAGTAACTGCCTCTGAACTGGTGGAGTATTCCATCAATCGGATTTATCAAAAAGATAGTGACTTTCATGCTTTTATTACTATCACGAAAGATGAAGCCCTCAGTCACGCGGCTTTGATTGATGAGAAACGCAAAAATGGCGAAGACCTAGGCATCTTAGCGGGTATTCCGATTGCGCATAAGGATGTACTTTTTACAAAAGATATTCGCACCACCGCTGGATCCAAAGCTTTTAGTATGTTTAAGCCCGACGCCGATGCGCTGTTGGTGCAGATGCTTTATGAAGCAGGTGCCATCAGTTTGGGTAAAACCAATTGTCATGAGTTTTCTTTTGGGTCACCGAGTCCCACCGACTTTTTTCCAGCTGCGCGCAATCCATGGAACATCGACCATATGCCTGGTAGCTCAAGTAGTGGGTCTGCAGCTGCCGTCGGTCTTGGATATTGTTTTGCGGCTACAGGATCGGACACGGGCGGTTCCATTCGTCATCCAGCTGCTGCTTCTGGTTTAGTGGGGATGAAGCCTACACGCCATTTGGTACCCATCGAAGGTTTGATTCCCTTATCGCAAACGCTAGACACACTTGGTGTTCTGACCCGTAATGTGCGGGATAACCTCATCATGATGTGTGCGATGACCGGCGCAAAAGAATACCAACCGTTTTTAGATGGCCTACTCCTGCAATTTAACAATCTCCGGATTGGGGTTGATCTGCAACATTGGCAAGACGACAGTGTCCAGATGGAGGTCCGCGCAGCCTTTATTACGGCCTTAGAGATGCTCAAGGAGCTTGGCGCCGTGATTGTTCCTTTGAACTTGCCGGATTTAAAAAATACCGCTTCGGTCGCTGGGGCCATCATTAATTTTGAAGCTTTTCAACAACTCACGCCTTTTTATAGTCATCAGCAAGAGGAAATGGGGCAAGGTTTAATCCAAAAGCTCCAAATTGCCAGTCAAGTCACGCAAGAGAGTTATGACGCTGCACTTCTTCAGAGTCAAGAATTTACCCAGGAAGTCTCGCAACTATTCGATCGCAGTCAGGAACAGTATGTCGATGTGATTGTCTCGATTGGTAGGGAGGCGCCTGCGGAAACCATGGAAGCCTTATATACCAATCCTACCGGAGCAAGAAGTAGCTGTAATCGCTTGTATAGCCTCACAGGACATCCGGCGATTACCATTCCAATGGGGTTTGCAGACAATGGTTTACCTCTCGCCATTCAGTTTGCTGGGCAGTTTCATGACGAATACCTTTTGTACCAAGTAGCACATGCCTTCGAGAGTAAGTTAGATGTATTCAAAAACCGTAATGATGTGCCTTGGATGTCCGTGTGAGCAAAAGAAACAGGCTTTTTTTGGTCGATTCAGAAAGTCTTGTATATAATTCAGTCTTACCAATAGAGTGAATGCGATGACCAAATTTGTCTTCGTTACTGGCGGTGTAGTTTCTTCCTTAGGGAAAGGGATTGCAGCCGCATCCTTAGCTGCGATTCTTGAATCCCGCGGCCTTAAAGTCACCCTCCTCAAATTAGACCCCTATATCAATGTTGACCCCGGTACGATGAGTCCGTTTCAGCATGGCGAGGTCTTTGTGACGGAAGATGGCGCCGAAACTGACCTTGATTTAGGGCATTACGAACGATTTGTTTCTGCCAAAATGCGCAAAAGCAATAACTTCACTACCGGTCAAATTTATGACTCCGTGATTCGTAAAGAGCGTCGTGGAGAGTATCTGGGAAAAACCGTTCAGGTGATTCCGCATATTACCAATGAGATTATTTCGTTTGTCGAACGTGGCGCTGCTGCGAGTCATGAGGGGCACGCTGATGTCGCGATCTGTGAGATTGGCGGTACGGTCGGTGATATTGAGTCATTACCGTTCCTAGAAGCAGCGCGGCAAATGAATTTGCGCAAACCCAGAGGTGAGACCGCATTTATTCACCTAACACTCGTACCTTTTATTGCGAGTGCTGGTGAGTTAAAAACCAAGCCAACGCAACACTCAGTTCAAAAATTACGCGAGATTGGTATTATTCCGACGGCGCTTCTTTGCCGGGCGGATCGTCCGATCCCTGATGAAGAGACCGCCAAGATTTCGTTGTTCGCCAATGTCCGTGAAGAAGCTGTTATATCTGTATGGGATGTCGACACGATTTATAAGATTCCGCAAATGCTTCATGAGCAAGGTCTTGACGATATCATTTGTAAAGAACTCAATATCGTTGCACCTCCTGCTGATTTATCGGTCTGGAGTAATTTGGTCGAGCGGATGGAAAATCCTCTGCATCAAATTACGATCGGCATGGTTGGTAAATATGTTGATTTAACCGAGTCCTACAAATCGCTGATTGAAGCTTTGCGTCATGCCGGTATTCATCATCAAACACAAGTGGATATTCGCTATATTGATTCTGAGGTATTAGAACAAGAAGGCTTACATCAATTACAGGGCCTTGATGCCATCCTAGTTCCTGGTGGCTTTGGTAAACGCGGCACTGAAGGAAAAATTAAAGCCATTGCCTATGCACGTCAAAATAAGATTCCTTATTTAGGTATTTGTCTGGGTATGCAATTAGCCGTCATTGAATTTGCCAGAAATGTTGCTGGTTTAAAAGATGCTAATAGTACCGAGTTTGATCAACAGGTTAAGTATCCTGTCGTTGCTCTGATTACTGAGTGGAAGAATCGTGATGGTTCAATCGAAGTTAGAACCGATGATTCAGATCTTGGTGGAACGATGCGTCTGGGCTCCCAACGTTGTCCTGTAAAGCCGCATACGATGGCGTCTGAGATTTACGGACTTGAAGTCAATGAGCGTCACCGTCACCGCTATGAGGTGAATAATGATTATGTTGGTCAACTAGAAGCTGCCGGCATGGTGATTTCAGCGCGAACACCGACTGAAGATTTGCCGGAGATGATGGAGTTGCCACAAAGTATGCATCCTTGGTTCTTTGGCGTTCAGTTCCATCCAGAATTTACTTCGACACCGCGCGAGGGTCACCCTTTATTTAATGCTTTTGTTGGAGCTGCTTTGGCGCATTCGGGAGTGGCATTGCCGGTGAAGGAAAGCGTATGAAGCTTTGTGGTCATGATGTAGGCTTACATCACCCCTTTTTTTTAATTGCTGGTCCTTGTGTCATCGAATCAGAGCAAATGGCGATCGATACAGCGGGTGCTCTCAAAGAAATGACTGCCAAATTAGGTATTCCGTTCATTTATAAATCTTCGTTTGATAAAGCGAACCGATCCTCGGGCACGTCTTATCGTGGATTAGGGATGGAAAAAGGCTTAGAAATTTTAAGTAAGGTCAAACAACAACTGGGCGTCCATATTTTGACCGACGTTCATGAGGTCTATGAGATCAAACCAGTTTGTGAAGTGGTTGATGTGATTCAAACACCAGCATTTTTATGTCGTCAAACTGATTTTATTCATGCCTGTGCCCAGAGTGGTAAGCCCGTGAATATCAAAAAAGGACAGTTCTTGGCTCCGGGTGACATGGTCAATGTGATCAATAAAGCTAGAGCTGCTGCCAAAGCTGCAGGGCTGCTCGAAGACAACTTTATGGCGTGTGAGCGTGGCGTGAGTTTTGGTTATAACAATTTAGTTTCTGATATGAGAAGCTTGGCGATCATGCGAGAAACTGGCGCTCCGGTCGTCTTTGATGCGACGCACTCGGTTCAATTGCCTGGTGGTCAAGGTACGACCAGTGGTGGTCAGCGTGAGTTTGTACCGGTCTTAGCAAGAGCTGCTATTGCCGTTGGTATCAGTGGAATCTTTATGGAAACCCATCCTGATCCAGCCAATGCCATGTCCGATGGACCTAATGCCGTACCACTGCATAAAATGGCAGAACTATTAGCATCACTGAAGGGGATTGATCAACTGGTCAAATCTTCAGGACAGTTTTTAGAAAATAATTTTGATTTGAATTAAACAGAATTCGTACATTTTTTGAGAGAAATACATGAGTGCAATTGTCGATATTATTGGTCGTGAAATCCTAGACTCGCGTGGTAATCCTACAGTCGAGTGTGACGTTCTTTTAGAATCCGGTGTCATGGGCAGAGCCGCCGTACCGTCTGGCGCATCGACAGGCTCAAGGGAAGCGGTGGAGTTGCGTGATGCAGAACCTGGTCGTTATTTAGGCAAGGGTGTGCGTCGTGCGGTCGACAATATTAATACCGAAATCGCTGAATCTATCATGGGTCTAGACGCTGCAGAGCAGGCTTTTTTGGATCGCACTTTAATTGATCTTGATGGTACAGAAAATAAATCGCGTCTTGGTGCCAATGCAACTTTAGCCGTTTCCATGGCTGTTGCTAGAGCTGCCGCTGAGGAAGCAGGCTTGCCCTTGTATCGTTACTTTGGTGGTTCGGGCGCCATGCAAATGCCTGTCCCCATGATGAATATCGTCAATGGTGGCGCACATGCCAATAATAGTTTAGATATTCAGGAGTTCATGATCATGCCAGTGAGCATGACGAGCTTTAGAGAAGCCTTACGTTGTGGTGCAGAAGTGTTTCATCAGCTCAAGAAAATTATTCATGATCAGAACATGCCAACGCAAGTGGGTGATGAAGGTGGATTTGCACCGAACTTTAAAAGTAATGAAGAGTGTTTAAATACCATTTTGCAGGCTATCGAAAAAGCGGGCTATCGTCCTGGTGAAGATGTGTTGTTAGCGCTCGATTGTGCTGCCAGTGAATTTTACAAAGATGGTAAATATCATCTTGCTGGAGAAGGGCTTGAGTTGACTTCCGGTGAATTTACCGATTACCTCAGTACTTTAGCCGATAAGTATCCGATTGTCTCGATTGAGGATGGTATGCATGAGAGTGATTGGGATGGATGGGCAACCTTAACCCAGCGTTTGGGCAGCAAGATCCAGTTGGTTGGTGATGATCTATTTGTGACTAACACCAAGATCCTCAAAGAAGGTATCCAAAAAGGTATTGCTAATTCGATCTTAATTAAGATTAACCAAATTGGTACATTGACAGAGACCTTCGCTGCGATTGAGATGGCTAAACGCGCCAACTATACCAATGTGATATCGCACCGCTCCGGCGAGACCGAAGATACCACCATTGCTGATATCGCTGTAGGTCTTAATGCAGGGCAGATTAAAACTGGCTCTTTATCCCGATCAGACCGCATTGCTAAATACAACCAACTCTTACGCATTGAAGAAGATTTGGGTGATATTGCTTCTTACCCAGGTAAAAGTACCTTTTATAACTTAGGATATTAATTGCGTTTTATTGTCTATGGACTCTTAGGGTTGATTGTTGCCATCCAATATCCGCTTTGGATTGGAAAAGGTGGCTGGTTGCATGTCTACCAACTCGATAAAGAAGTTCAGGCGCAAAAATCTAAAAACGAAGAATTAGAAAAACACAATAATAAAATTGCCGGTGATGTCAATGATTTACGTGACGGGACAAGGGCGGTGGAGGAGCGCGCTCGCATTGAGCATGGTATGGTCAAAGAGAATGAGACGATGATTCAGATTGTTCAGTCGGATGACCAGTTGCCTAAGGCAACCATTAAAAATAAAACCGAGAAAAAAGACGACTCTGTAAAAGACGCACCATCGAAAGACAGCGGATCGAAAGAGGCGGCCAAGGCAAAGAGTAAACCGAAAGATCAAACAACTGAGAAGAGCGCTACAACTGACAAGAGCGTTGCTCCGGAAAAAGTTGCGCAATAATAAGTAACTACGTCAGTGTTTACCTTGGGCGGGACGCATGCCATCGAGTAAGTTTTGCGCCGCAAAGAGTTGCTCACAATCCACCGCATCGAATTCGTAAACCTTACCGCAGAAATCGCAACTAGTTTCTACACGGTGTTGCTCCTCAAGAATACTCAGTACTTCAGCGTGACCCAACATGATCAGCACATTACCCACACGTTTACGTGAGCATTGGCATTCGAAATGTACTGCTCTTGGTTCAAAGGTCAGTACTTTTTGATGTTCTGATTCTTCATAGAATAAACGTTGCATCAGAACGGCGGGGGTGGTGCTAAGCATTTCTTCCGCACTCACGGTATTGCATAACAAATACAGTCGTTGCCAATCATCCAAGAGCTCTTCTGAGGAGACCTCTTCTTGTTTTTTACCACCCATATTCGGTAGTCTTTGGATCAAAATACCACTGGCATATTCATTATTGCAAGATAACCAGATATGGGTTTCTAACTGTTCTGAGTGGTGCATATACGCCATCATGGCTTGCGCAATGCTTTCCACGGGTTTACCTTGGTGAATCAGGGGCACAATACCTTGATAGGCTT
This sequence comes from uncultured beta proteobacterium, assembly GCA_903867305.1. Classification (GTDB taxonomy): domain Bacteria; phylum Pseudomonadota; class Gammaproteobacteria; order Burkholderiales; family Burkholderiaceae; genus Polynucleobacter. Next base: position 5,772 of record CAIPQU010000013.1, on the reverse strand, counting down.
GTTGCCCCTCACTGCGGTTTTGTGGGTCTAGGGTAATCGCAAGTTTGCCTTGACCATCGGGGTTAATGAGTTCTGCCAGGCTCGTGTTTTCATCAATTAAACTACCGTCTAAATGAGGAGCGAGTTTAATCGTCGCACGTAAGCCCATATCAGCATTGCACTCCACCACGAGCAGTCGAACAATACCTGTACCTTGTGCTTGGATAATCAAAGTCCCATTAAATTTGAGCGTAGCGCTCAAGAGGGCGCCAGCAGCAACCATTTCGCCTAAATGGCGCTTGATGGCAGCAGGGTACTCTCGACGGGACTGGATGACCTGCCAAGACGGACCCAAGCGGACGATTTCACCTCGAACCTGACTTTTCTCAAATAAAAAGGTTTGTAAAACATCAACTTCAGAAGAAATGCTGGGATTTTCAGGAATACTCATGAATAAAAAGAGGGAGATGTTTTCATTATTTGTTATTGTATTGGTTAATGCGTGATTCAGTCGACTTTCCTCAAAAGTACCCCATCATTTGCGCCATAGCCTTGGCCTTTGGTTCTGCAATTGCGCTAGGTATCTCACGCTTTTCATACACTTTATTTTTGCCGCTCATGAGAGACGATTTGCACTGGAGTTACTTCACTGCAGGCAATATGAATACCGGTAATGCCCTAGGATATTTTTTAGGTGCACTGACCTGTAATAGTCTATTTAAAAGGTTCAAACTCACCAATGTCTTTTTTGTCTCGATTGTGGCCACTATCTTGCTGATTATGGCTTCAGGACTATTTACTTCCGTATCCCTTATTTTTATCAGTCGATTTTTGGTGGGAACCACCTGTACTTGGGTATTTGTGAGTGGAGGAGCACTTGCCGCTCAATTAGGGTCAAAACACGCAGAGCGGTCAGGTTGGATTTTAGGAATTTACTATGGAGGTGTAGGCTTTGGTATTTTGCTCTCCAGTATCTTTGTCAACACTTTTCATCAGATGGCTCAAGCTCAAGGCTTTGAACATCCATGGCAAGAGGCTTGGTGGGGCATGGCTTTAGTGGCAGCCCTTTTAGCTATTTTGCTGTATATCCCTTTAAGATCTTTAACAACACCCATTGCTGTTCCAAAAATTGGACAATCAGTTCCACTAAGAAAAATGCTGCCGATGATCATCTCTTATTTTTGGTATGGTTTGGGTCATATCGGTTATATGACATTTGTGATCGCCTTGATACGTGAGATTGGCTTTACTGGAAACAGTATTGATTATTTTTATGGTTTAGTGGGGGCATTTATGATGTTATCTTCCAAAATTTGGTCGAAATTATTAGATCAGAGAAAAGATGGGTATGTACTTGGTTCAGTGGCGATGGTTTTAACGATCGCTTGTTTTATTCCTGCGATGATTTCCGTATTTGGAGACACAAAACATTTAGCCAATTGGCAATTGATCGCCATCTTTATTTCTCCCATGTTATTTGGATCGAGTATGGTCAGCGCTGTATCGGCAACGACAGCTTTTGTGAAACATAATTTACCGCCAGAGGATTGGGTTTATGGAATTCGGGTTTTTACGATTGCTTTTGCTGTAGGGCAGATACTTGGACCATTTCTGGTTGGCTTGATTTCAGATCTCACCGGTAGTTTGGGAATTGGGCTCCTATTTTCATGCTTGATCATGTTGATTTCTAGCTTGACGGGGTATCGTCAAAAAGCATTAGCAAGCATGGGATAATAGTGGTTATGGAAAATTCAACGACACGTATTCGGACACGTTTTGCCCCAAGTCCCACAGGTTTTATTCATTTAGGTAATTTACGTAGTGCCTTATATCCTTGGGCCTTTGCCAGATCCAAGGGGGGGGATTTTATCCTCCGGATTGAAGATACGGATCAAGAGCGCTCCTCACAAGAAGCGGTTGATGTCATTATTGAAGGATTGCAGTGGTTAGGACTCGATATTGATGAGGGTCCCTTTTACCAAATGCAGCGACTGGAGCGATATCAAGCCACCCTCAAACAGATGTTGGATGGTGGTCTAGCTTATTACTGTTACATGAGTGAAGAAGAGCTCAATGCGATTCGTGAGCAACAAATCGCCAATAAAGAAAAGCCTCGTTATAACGGTTTATGGCGTCCTGAAATTGGTAAAACATTACCTCCGATACCTGAGGGCGTAAAGCCTGTAGTTCGATTTAAAAATCCACTCGATGGTAACGTCGTTTGGAAAGATGCGGTCAAAGGCGTCATTTCGATCTCTAACGAAGAGTTAGATGATCTCGTGATTGCTAGACCAGATGGCACACCAACGTATAACTTTTGCGTTGTAGTCGATGACCTAGATATGAAAATCACCCATGTGATTCGTGGTGATGATCACATCAACAACACACCTCGCCAAATTAATATTATTCACGCCCTCGGTGGTCAAGTTCCAGTCTATGGACATTTACCGACGGTGCTCAATGAGCAGGGTGAGAAGATGAGTAAGCGTAACGGTGCGATGAGTGTGCGTGATTATCAGCTGGCTGGTTATTTACCGGAAGCTATTCTGAATTATTTGGCACGTTTAGGTTGGTCCCACGGTGATGCTGAGATCTTTACGAAAGAACAGTTTATCCAATGGTTTGATTTAGATAGTTTAGGTAAATCTCCAGCGCAGTTTAGTCCGGAAAAATTGATTTGGCTCAATCATCACTATATTCAGCATGCGGATAGTGGGCTTTTAGCAGAACAAACGATTCCGTTTGCGAAACAAGAGGGGATTGTGTTTGATGGTAATGAAGTACAAGCGGGTCCAAGTTTTGTAAAAGTGGTTGATCTACTAAAAGCTCGAGCAAATAACTTAATTGAAATTGCACAAGGGGCAAAACTCTTTTATATGGATGCTCCTAAGCATGATTTGCAATCCGCCGAGTTTAAAAGTAATGTTTCAGAAACCATTATTCCGGTCATCAAAGAGTTCACTGAAAAATTACAAAAGACCGACGGATCAAAAGAAGCGATTGCCGCTGCGATGAAAGAAGTTTTAACGAATCATTCGATGAAGATGCCAGTTTTAGCAATGCCCATACGTTATCTGATGTTTGCGACCACGCAAACCCCAGCTATTGATGCCATGATGTCGATTATCGGTATTGAAGAGGTGGTGAAAAGACTATCTGTTGTTGCATAAAAACCTTAGTGATTAGGAGTGTTTTCCTTGCGAGTTAAAGCCTTTTTGTTAATTCAAGTAAGGGTAACTAAGGGAAACTAAGTAGAAAAGTCAGTGAAACTTGCCAAGAGTTAGAAAAATAGGCTAAAATACTAGATTGTTTTGATTGCTAATAAACGATCGTTAATCAAGTTAGTCAGTATCGATCGGGGCTATAGCTCAGCTGGGAGAGCGCTTGCATGGCATGCAAGAGGTCAGCGGTTCGATCCCGCTTAGCTCCACCAGTAAGTAATTGAAATTGTTGTAAAAGTTTGTTCAGGTGACAGTGAATAGATGGCAGTAAATGTAATGCTAGGTCCCCATCGTCTAGAGGCCTAGGACATCACCCTTTCACGGTGAGTACGGGGGTTCGAATCCCCCTGGGGACGCCAGAAATTTTGGTAATTAGGAGCGGTAGTTCAGTTGGTTAGAATATCGGCCTGTCACGCCGAGGGTCGCGGGTTCGAGTCCCGTCCGCTCCGCCAACGCTGGTTTCGTGCTTATTCAGAATAAGTGCGAAACTTCCAAAAAACCCTTTAAAGTCATTGGCTTTAAAGGGTTTTTTCTTTTCTATCCATTCGGTTCAATTCTGTTTGAATCGGACGTCTTTCAAAAAATGCGCCATAGATTCACCATAGATTTCATTGAGATTTAAGAAATTTAAAAATATATGGAGAAACTATGAGAATAAGAACCAATTCAGACATTGAGAAAATTAAGCCTTCAGAGCATATCCAAAAGTTCCCTATTGAAAAAGGGTTGTATTTGGAGGTTACGCCTAGTGGAACGAAAATCTTTCGTGCACAACTCACTAGAACCAACCTAAAGCCCTATAAGTCCTTGGTGACTTTTGGGCGATATCCCGACATCAAAATCAAAGAGGCTATCGATAAGGCTCATGTAGAGAAAATTCAATTCAAGAATTCAACAGGTATTCATATCAAAGCAAAATCACCAACTTTTAAACAAGTATCAGGTGAGTGGTATCAGATGATGATTTCCGCAAAGGTTTGGGGTGATGTTAACGCGACAGATGTCCTTGGATACTTAAATGAAGCTTGTGAGGGCCGGAATGGAGAAAACTATGGATTCGGTGATATTGAGTTAAAAAAACTAGAGCCTCGTCATGTTACGAGGGTTGCTAAGGTGATTATTAGTAGAGGAGCTCATACTGTTGCAAGAGATTTTCTAAATAATATACGTCGTGTTGTTGAGTTCTATAACTCAACAGTTGCACAGACTGAGCGTGCAACTATCACTCCAGATGATATTAGAGCAATCAAGAGGAATCTGCCTCCAGCTCCTAAAGAGAGGCACCATCATTTTTTGCAATCGCATGAAATGCCTAAATTCTGCGCAAAATTGCAGTCACGTTCAACAGCTTCAGTTAAAAATCGAGTTGCCACGCTGATTCTTTTGTTAACCGCTGTCAGAGCTTCGAATGTTAGATTTATGAGAGTTGACGAGTTAGATTTCGAAAGAAACGAATGGCTCATTCCTGCTGAGAGTTCGTATGGTCAAAGAACGAAAAATGGCAAGGAGCATGTTGTTCCTTTATCTACTCAAGTGGTGACTTTACTTAAATCTTTGTTGAGTGAGAGAGCATTACTTTCAGAAGATGACCCAGCCCGTAATACTCCATGGGTATTCTATGGTGACAGGCAACCTCTAAATCCAATTAGTGATGCCACTATTAGGGGCATTTGCGTGGCTCTTGGCTACAAGGGAATTTGTACTCCTCATGGATTTAGAAGTACATTTGCCACATGGGCTATGGAAAAATCAGAAACAGAGAATGCCCCATGGTCCAGAGATGCCGTAGATGCATTTATTCAACATAGTCGGGGCGATAAAGTCTGGAAAGCGTACAACCGCTATCAATATGAAGCTTCACGTATATTAATTGCGCAAGCTTGGGCAGACCAAATTTCAATTTGGACGAATGAAGGAAATGCTGCTCTTGGCTACTAAGTAATTTTGTGAATATAGGACCCATTTGATTGGGTCCTAAAAGACAGTATCCAATTGTCAATTTCACTCTCTATCCAGCGAGGTTTGTTATCGCTAAATCGAATTGGAGTAGGGAAGCCTGGTTGTTTTTTATAGAAGGTGTGAAATTGAGTATTGCCCACACCTAATTTTTTTAAAATTTGTTTAATAGATATCAAGCAAATTGGCTGATGATGATTTTCTTGGGTTGTTGCTGCTACATCTGAGTTCATAGAAACCTCTTTTTTAATGCTGGCTCCTCCAAGGCCCTGTTAATAAATTTGATGTGTCCAAACATCACTTATTTGAATTATATTTTTATATCTCAAAAATGTCAATAACATACTGAATATAAAAGGTTTTTTGTTAATTTTTATTGACAGATGTTGATTGGGGAAATCAAGAAATTGACGACAATGTGTCGTCAATATCGAAAAAATAAATATAAAAAATGACGTCAATTTGACGACAATAATTTACATAGAAGTTCATGGGAGTGGAGTTGCCCCTATAAAACCGGTCATAGTGCCTTTGCTACTTCCCGAATAAACTCTCTGGGTGATTTCAGTCTTAATCCCTTGTGGGGATGATTATTATTGTAGTCATTAAACCA